>CAYHHL010000187.1:0-11769 GCA_964356325.1 uncultured Enterobacteriaceae bacterium
TTGGGCAGCAGGTCAGGCGATACGGGCTGCATCTTCATGGGGTCGCTCCGGGCCGCGCGCTGACGTGAGCGCTGCGAGGCATCAAGACGGTGAAGATGCCATGGGTTGGCGACGGGAGCCAGAAAACTGGCGGCGGGTTTCCGAGGGGCGAGAAGCGGATAGCTTCGATTCCTCGAAAACGGGCGGGTCATAGAGCGACGAAGGAGCGTCAGACCCGCCCTGGGGAACGGGAACGGGAACGGGTTCGGGAACGGGTTCGGGAACGGGTTCGGGTTCGGGTCCGGCTCCGGGGCCGGCTCCGGTTCCGGCTCCGGTTCCGGCTCCGGGAATCGCTACTTATCGCACGCCGGCCCGCCGGGCGTCTTCACGCCACCTTTCGGGTCGATCTTGTAGGTGCCCGTGGTCTTGTCGTCCTGGGTCGCGCCTAGGCTGTCCATCTCGAACAGGCGCAACGTCTGTGGATCCGCGGGCAGGGTCCACGCCGGCGTGAACGGCTGGCCGTAGCGAACCGTCTTGGACAGCCGCAGCGACGCCATCTGGCCGCCCAGCAGGCCGGTGCCGTTGCCCAGGCCGCCCAGGTGCATTAGGCAGGTCGCGCTCCAGGCCGCTGGTACCCCTGTGAAATCGCGAACCTTCACGCCGTCCACGTACAGCGATCCCAGACCCACGCCCTGGTACTGCAGGGCGAAGTGCTGCCAGGTGCCAGTCTTCCAAACGTGGGTCGCCTTGCTCGAACTGCCGGTCGCCGCCAGGAAGCTCGCGTCGGTGCCATCGGCAGTCATCGCGACCTGCCAGGGTTGCGCGCCCGCGCACAAGGTCGGACCGTCGCCACCGACGATGACCCCCATGGCTGCCGGCAGTTGCGGTATGCGCACCCAGCCTTCGAGCGTCCAGGTCTTGAACGCGCCGGTCGTGTTCGGGTACTCCATCACGTTCTTGCCGGTGGGCACCTGGCCGGTCGTCCACGCGAGCGCCGTGCAGTCGGGGAAACTCGGCACCTGGCAGCTCAAGCTGCACGAAGCGTTGGGATAGTCGCCGTTGGCCACACCGTTGTCGCACTGCTCCCAGCGCGCGGGTGGCTTGCTGCCATCACCGCAAATCGCCGTGATCGCCGGTTCGCCGTAGCACTGATCGTTGGCGTAGAGGCTGCCCGCGGCCACGCTGGTGCCGACGACGCCCTGGCTGCTGTCGTCGACTACCGTGTTCGGCGCGTCGTCGAAGTGCCACAAACCACGCGTTTGTCGGTCGGGCAACAAGCGGCGCGCCGGGGTGAAGTCGTCGGTGTAGCGCTGGCCCTGGCTGATGCGCGCTTCGTCCAACTGGCCGTTCAGGAACATTCCGGGCGTCGTGGTCGTCCCGTCCGCCGCGCAACCGCCGCCTGGGCCGGCGCCAAACAAGGCTATGTCCTTGAGCACTTCCACGCCATTGGTGGCGCCGCTGTTCTTGGCGGTCCAGCGCGCTTCCTGCTTGCCGTTGACGTACAGGCGGATGTCGCTGCCGGTGGCCCAACCGAACGCGACCGCGACGTGGTACCACTTGTTGGCGACGACCGACGTGACCGGGACGCCCGGTACCGCGAACGCGCTGTTGCTGCCGGTGACGTTGGGTTCGGGGTAACGCGCCACGCCGAATGTACCGCCCAGGAGGTGGACGCTTATATAACCACATGAAGTGCCGAAGATTTCCTGGGCGCCGGAAGTGCTGTTGAAACGGACCCAGGCCTCGATCGTCGTGTCGCAATTCGGGCAGAACGAGTCCGCCGCCCAGCTCGAAAGCACCGGCAAGCGCAGTGCCGCCTTGCCGGCTACGTCGAACTGGCGGCGCGCCTGGCATCCTTCGCAACCGTCGCAAACCGTGGCGTTCTTGTCGTCACAAGCCTCGTAGCCCGCCGCCACGACGCCATCCCCGCACACCGCGGCGTCGACGCTGGCGCCGTAGCAGCTGTCCGCCGTGAAGCTGGCGGTGCCGCCAAACGTCAGTATGTTCGCCAGGTTGCTGGCGTCGCCGGCGGTAGCCCCTTTGGCCTCGTCGAATCGCCACAACGCCCGAGTCGCCCCTGACAACGCGGGCTTGCGCGCCGGCGTGAACGGGCCGCCATACAACGGCGCCGCCGCGAGGTGCAGCGCGTCCAGGCTGCCCACGAACAGCGCACCCGCGGCTTTGCCCGCAGCATCCAAGGCTTCGGCACCGACCACGACCGGCGTGCCCGGCACGTCGTGCCTCTCCAGCAAAAGCGCGCCCTTGCCCGCGACCTTGCCGTTCACGAACAGGCGCACCCGCTCGCCCGCGACCACCACAGCGACATGCGACCAAACGCCCGCCTGGACCGCGACCGAGCCGACCACGAGTTCCGCCGTGGCTCCAGCATGTTGGAAGTACGGCTTGCCGCTGCCCGCCAGCATGCCGACGCGCCAGGCATAGCCGCCCGTCGCCGAAGCTTTCGCGGCGATCGGCTGGTTCGCCGTGAAATTCGCGGGCTTGACCCAGGCCTCCAAGGTCATGTCCTGCTCCAGGCCGAGCGCGCCCTGCAGCGTGCCCGCCGGCCCCGGCTTGGCCGTCGTCGAGGCCCAGCCCTTGCCGTCCAGGACCAACACGCCCTGCAACTGGCACGATTCACAGCCGTCGCAGGCCTGGGCGTTGGCGTCGTCGCACTGCTCGCCCGCGTTCGAGTAGCCGTCGCCGCAGCCTTTCAGCACGCACTTGCCATTGACGCAGTAATTCGCAGGGTTGCTGTCGCAAGCCTGGGTGTCGACCGCCGGGCCGTCGTGCGTACACGTCCCAGTCTTGACGTCACAACCATCCAGCGTGCAAGGGTTCTTGTCGTCGCAGTCCTTCTTGGGTCCCAACGAGCAGCCGCCGTTCTGGCATACGTCCGCGGGCGTGCAGGCGCTGCCCTCGAACTCGCAGGGATCGCTGTTGTTCTGGTGCGTGCAACCGGTCTTGGCGTCGCAGGCGTCCACGGTGCAACCGTTCAAGTCGTCGCAGTTCTTCGCCGACCCGAGCTTGCACTTGCCCGCCACGCACTTGTCCCCGGCCGTGCACACGCTGCCGTCGCCGTCGCACGGATCATTCTCCTGGCTGCTGCCATCGAACCCGCACAGCCCCGACGTCTTGTCGCAACTATCCGATGTACAAGTAGAACCATCGTCACATACAGTCTTCTTGCCGGCGATGCACACGCCACCTCCGCAGGTGTCGCCCACGGTGCAGGCATTGCCGTCGGTGCAAACCGCGACGTTGTTGACGTTCTTGCACCCGGCCTTGGCGTCGCACACATCGTCGGTGCAAGGGTTCTTGTCGTCGCACGCCAAGCCCTTGCCAGCCACGCAAGCGCCTGCCGTGCAGGAGTCGCCGACGGTGCAGACGCTGCTGTCGGCGTCACAGCCCTTGCCGTCCAACTCGCTGACGAGGCCGCACTTACCAGTCTGGGCGGCGCATACGTTCTTCTGGCACTCCGAATCGCCGCCGACGTTGCAGACGACCGTCGTGGCTGGATCGACCTTGCATCCGTACGGCGCGGCGGTCTTGTCGCAAAACAGTGTGCCGTTGCACAAGTCCCCGTCTTCCTTGCCAGTACAGTCGCTGTTGGCCTGGCATGCGCAGACGTTGCCGCCGGCGATGCACACGCCAGCCGTGCAACTGTCGCCGTTCGTGCAGGGGTTGCCGTCCTCGCACGTCGCGGCTTGCGGGGCGTGGGTGCAACCCTGGGCCGCATCGCACAAGTCGGCGGTACACGGGCTGTTGTCATTGCACACGGAGCCGATGTCGATCGACGAGCCGACGCACGCGCCCTTGCCGTCACACAAGTCATTGTTCGTACACGCGTTGGCGTCCGTGCAAGGTTTGCTCGTCGCCAAGTGCCCGCAGCCCGCACCCTTGCCGCCGTCCATCTGCGGATCGCAACTATCGTCGGTGCAAGGGTTCTTGTCGTCGCAGTCCTTGACCGTGCCCTTGCAGGTGTCGCCCGCGCACAGGTCCGATCCAGTGCACGCGTTGCCATCGAAGCACGGCGCCCCGTCCTGGGCCTTGTGCGCGCAAGTGCCTGTCACCGTGTCGCAAAGGTCGACGGTGCAGTCGTTGTCGTCGCTGCATTCCTTGGCCTTGCCCGACAAGCATTGGCCACCCAGGCACAGGTCGCCCAACGTGCACGCGCTGCCGTCGTCGCAGCCGGCGTTGTCTGCGAGCGCGTGCTGGCAGCCCTTCTCGCCGTCGCAAGTGTCGCTAGTGCAAGCGTTCTTGTCGTCGCAATCGGCGGCCTTGCCCACGCACTGGCTGTTCTTGCAGGTATCCAGGTCGGTGCAGGCGTTGCCGTCGCTGCAGGGCAGGACATTGGCCAGGGTCGAGCAACCGCCGGACTTCGTGTCGCAAGTGTCATCGGTGCAAGGGTTCTTGTCGTCGCACAGGCCGTCGTCGGTCAGACCGTTGCAGTCGTTGTCCAGCCCGTCGCACAGTTCGAGGGCCGCCTTGGGCGCGGTGCACTTCGAAAGTCCAGTAGATCCACACTGTCGCGTGCCAGGGCAAGTGCCCTTGGTCGCTTCGGCAGCGCACGGCGTGGTCAACTGCTGTTCGACGGCACGGTTGTCGCAAGTACACTGGATGCTGCCGTCCGCTTCAGGCAACTTACGGCATTGCTTACCACTCTTGCCCTCGACCGAGACGCCGTCGGCGCAAGCGTAGCCTGCCGGGCAATCCTCGCCCTGCGTACACGCTGCGCCACAGAACGAACCTTCGATGCCGCCGTACTGCACGCACACCGCATCGGCGGCGCCCAGCGCGGCCTGGCACATCTGGCTGGAACTGCACGGTTCGCACAGACGGCCCCAGCGCGGAATGCACATGTTGAGGATGTCGACGCCAATCGGCACGGTCGCGCACGTGAACGCGGCGCTGGGGCAAGTGTCGGTGCACAGCGTGGCGCACTCGCGGCCTTCAGGCGTCTCGAGGCAGAATCCGTTGTTGCATTCACTGTTCTGCTTGCAGGCGCAGCTCGAACTGCCTGGGCAGACCGCGCCGATGTCGAAAGACACGTCCAAGCCGCCGGAGTCCGGATCCACGCCCGAGTCGTCGCTGCCGACCTCCGCGCCGCTGTCGGTACCGCCCGGAGCCGTTGCCGCCTCCTTGCCGCAACCTGCCAGCAGTGCGAAACAAAGCCATGTCAATACACGGAGTTCGACGGCGGCGCGGCGGGTGGTGCAAACGGGCGGGCAGGGCATGGCGTCTCCGGACTTCTGGCTCATGTCGGGGCGCCGGCCAGGCTTCAAGTGTCCTTTGGCTCGCCCGCGACCGCGCTCACCACCGGAATGGGCATGTCCTCAGTCGTTTCCGTCAGCAGCGGCTCGGTGTCTTGCGTCTCGGCGACTGCATCGACCAGGACTCGGGCACTCGCCGGCGTCGGTCGCGGCAGCCTGCCCGGATGGTCCACGAACGTTTGCCGCAGCGCCGCGCGCTCGTCGGATTGGTCCCGCACCCGCGCTGCCGCCCGCACCTGGGCCTGGACTTCGTGCCCCAGCGGTTCGGTGTTCTCCTCGCTCGGTGTCAGCCCTCTCACCACGTCCTCATCGCTGATCTTGGGATACCGGTCCGTGTCCTTGAGCCGCTGCGATTCGCGCGACGCACGCAGGCGGGTGTGCGCGTCGATCGGATCGGTCGGTTCCGCGGCCCGACCGGGCGTCGGCTGGGTGCGGGCAAATTGCTTGGGCACGACCGGGATCGCGATTTCCGGCAGCGTCTCCGCGTCCAAGTGCTCGCCCTCGCTGCGGATGTCAAAACCCGGGCTGGTGTCGTCTTGCCGCACCGGCTCGGTCGGTCGCCGGGCCTCGCGCTCGCGGGCTGTCCGCTGCTCGGCCACGACACGCAACAGCAGGAGCGTCACATTGTCCTTGCCGCCCGCTTCCAACGCCAGATCGATCAACTGCTGGCCGGCCTTTTCGAGGTCTTCCCGTTCGGCCACCAGCACTTCGGCGATTTGCGCGTCCTCGACCATGTCGGTGAGGCCGTCCGAGCACAACAGATACAAGTCGCCATGGCGGTATTCTTGCGTTTGCACGTCCGGATCGACCGCGTCACGCAATCCGACCGCCCGCACGATGACGTTCTTGCCGGCAAATGCGCGAATCTGCTGGGCGGACATCGGCCGCGTGCGCATGTAGTGGTTCAGCAGGCTGTGGTCGTCGGTGACCTGCTCGAACTCGTCGCCCCGCAGCCGGTAGATGCGCGAATCGCCGACGTGCACGAGGCCGAGGCGGTGCTGTCCGGCCAGCACGGCCACGATCGTCGTGCCCATGCCCTTGTGTGCAGGCTCGCCGAGCGCCGCGGCGTAGACCTCGACGTTGGCCATCCGCACGGCGGCGTCCAGGCAGCGACCTTCCTCGGTCAATTGATGCAACGCTTCGGTCGGCCAGCGAAAATCGGGCCGGAAGCGATCCGTGCTGACAAACCGGACCATCGCGTCGGCGGCAATCTGGCTCGCGACTTCGCCCGACGCGTGGCCGCCCATGCCGTCGCACACCAGGAACAGTCCGGTCTCGGAATCGACGCGAAAGCTGTCCTCGTTGTTCTTGCGTTCGCGGCCGACATGAGTCGCGCCGTGAGCCAGCACCTTGAACATTGGACTACCTTCTTTCGTCGCCAGCCGGGCTTGGGGTCATGCGCGCAATGCTTTCAGGACGCAGGCTTGGACGATTCGTACCGCGGAAATGCCGCCGACGTCAAGCGATCGCCGTCAGCGCTGCCTGTGCCGTCGAGAGGCCTAACAACTGCAGGTCCCTGCGCAACTGCTGGGTCGTCGCCTCGCTTGCGGTCTGCAGCGGCAGTCGCACGACCGGTTGCATCAGCCCCAGCAGGTGCATCGCCATCTTGGCAGGTTGAGGGTTCGGCTCGGAAAACAGGGTCTTGATGAACGCATGTAGCGCCACCTGACCTCGGCCGGCCTGTTCGACCCGACCGGCGCGGAAGTCCCGGTACAACGCCGCGGTCAAGGCAGGCGCCGGGTTGGACACCACGGAAATCACGCCCTTGCCGCCCACGCTATAGATCGGCACGCAAAGCGAGTCCTCGCCCGAGAGCACCGGGAACTTTCCGCCGGTTCGCGCGATCGTTTCGATGACCTGGTCCAGCGATCCGGCAGCTTCCTTCAGCCCGACGATGTTCGGGTGCCGCGCCAATTCCGCCACCGTGACCGGCAGCAGGTTGCACGCAGTCCGGCCCGGCACGTTGTACAGCACGATCGGCGTGTGCACGGCGTCGGCGACGGCGGTGAAGTGGGCGATGAGGCCCTGTTGGGTCGGCTTGTTGTAGTACGGCGTGACGACCAGCAGCGCATCTACCCCCAGTTGTTCAGCCTTCCTGGATGTGGCAATCGTCTTGGCGGTTCCGTTGCTGCCCGACCCCGCAATGACCGGCACCCGACCGCGGGCGAAACGCACCACAGCCGAGACGACCTGCACGTACTCCTCGTCGGTCAGCGTGCTCGTTTCCCCGGTCGTGCCGCATGCCACCAGACCGTCGACACCGCCGGCAATCTGTTGCTCGACGAGGCGTTCCAGCGCGGCGAGATCCAGGCTTTGCGTGGCGTCGTCGCGAAACGGCGTGACCAGCGCGGTGAAGGTCCCTTCGCAGACAAATGCCATGGCGTAGCTCGTTTGGCGCGAACGCCTTGAGTAGGAGGTGAAATGGCGCGTCGGTCAGGACTGGACGCCTCAGGGCTGCTTCTGCGCACCCCGCGCGGCGATCCGGCGCAAGGAGGACAGCGCGGCGTCGCGAACGGTCAACTCCGGCTCGCGCGCCAGGTGATCGGACAGGATTTCATGGACGCGGCGGTCGTCGATGTCGCCCAGTGCGTAGGCCGCCGCCTCGCGCACGAAAAGGTTGCGATCCTGCAGGTGGTCGCGGACGATCGGCAGCATTTCCGAACCGAACGCGGTGGCCAGCGCGCGCAGGCAGACCCGCCTGGCCGGCACGACGGCGTCGCGAGCGCGCAAGGTTTCGAGCAGCACCTGGCGCGTCTGGTGGCTCGGGAAGTACGCCAGCCACGCCATGGACCGCAGGCGCACCTGCATGTCGGAATGGGTCGCCGTGGTGAATTCGACCAGCAAGGTGTTGACGTCGGGGCCGATGCGCTTGAGGTGAAATGCGTCCACCTGGGGATGCGGTGCGCGCAGAAGCGTCATCAAAGCGCCGGCTTGGGCATCACGCGAGGGCGGCGCTTCAACCGAAGCGTGCTCGGCGGCGACCGAGGCGACGGGCAGCGCCAGCGCGAGCAGACAAGCGGCGGCAAGAAGGCGGGGCAGCATCCGGACCTCGGACCGCGCGTGCGGCGGGGACTAGAGGATAGTCGCGCGGGCGCAAAAGGCCAGCGAAGGCGATACAAGGATATCGAAGTTACAGGACGTTGTCGCGAAGGCTGAGCGGCAGCAACGAATTATCGCCTAGCGATCTGCTTATTACAGGCTAGCGATCTGCTTATTACGGCACTACAACACCTTCGGGCGCTTTCGGCTCCGCGGGCACCACCTTTTCGGGCGCCGCCTTGTCCGGTACCGCCGGCCGCGTCCCCAGCCTTTCCCGCGCCAAGCGCTGCACCTCGGCGCGCAGCCGCTTGTCGGTCAGATCCACCGTCAGAAAGGCCACTTCCTTGTACACGACGGCCTCGTCCGCGAGCATCTGGCCCGCCGCCACCGCCGCGTCCAGTTCATGGAACAGCCGCCGCACGTCCACCGCGGCGGCCGCCATTTCGCGCAGGGTAAAGGTCGTCGGCAGGTCGAGTTGCGGCGCCACGTCGGTTTCGTCGCCGTAGGTCTTCAGCGCCGTGACCGAGCCGTCATCACCCAATGCTTCCAGAGCTTTGACCGCGATCACCTTGCCCATCGCCTGAGTGCCGGCGAGCGCGGCGAACAAGTGCGGCTGCAGGGCCTGAGCACCCAGGGGCTCGACGGTCTCGCGCGCAAACTTGGCCAGTTGCAGCTTGGGATCGACCGTGTGCAGGCGCGGATTGCGGTAGTGATCGTCCACGGCCATGCTGGCCAGAACCTTGCGCAGGCCTTCGATGCCTTGCACGCGCACCAGCCAGGTCGCCGCCCACCAGCGGTCGTCGGCATTGCGCTGGGCCAACAGCAACTCCATGTGCGACTCGAACTTATCGAACAATGTCGATAGGTCGCTGCGTCCGGTCTGCAGGGTCGAATGCGCCGCCAGCCGGTCGAATGCTTCGCGAATGGTCTGCATGGTCGCCGCCGTCGCCTTGACGTCCTGGGTCGCGTCGGACTTTTCCAAAGTCGCGTGCACGTCGAGCAGGAGCAGCAAGGTTTCCGCGCGTTCACCACTGCCCAGGATCTCCAGGTCTTCCGCGTCGGGCTGCACTTCGCGCGCGTACAGGTTGCGGTAGCCGCGCAGCAGCGCTCCCAGCGAGGCCGGCGTCTCGGCCTTCACCAGCGCCCGCGCCGCCTCGTGGCGTCTGACGTCCGCGGCGATCCACGCGCTCAACGCCGCGGCGTCGACATCGGCCACGCGCGCCAGATCTCCAGGCTCCAGGCGCAGTTCCACCAGGGCCTTGAGCCGCTCGGGCGCCAGTTCCAGCACAGCCATGCCCGCGAACGCCCAGTCCGCCACGGCCTTGCGGATGGCCGCCGCCGCCAGGTCGTCCACGTCGGCAAGCTTGCCATCCGCGGCCTTGTCGTTTGCCATTGCCAGGAGCACAGCCCGCGCCCTGGGTTGCGGATCGTCGTCGGGCCGCAAGGCGCGCGCCGGTTTGCGCAGGACGTCGGTCAGCAGCGGCCAGGCGTCGTGCGCCACGTCGCGCCAGTCAGCAGCTTTCCGGCCGAGATCCAAGACCTTGGCACTGTTCACTCCGGTCGCCGCCGTCGCCAGAGCCTGTGCCCGGAAGGCTGCGGTATGACTCGTGTCCTTCACGTAGCGCGCCAGGGCCACCAGGCCTTCGGGCGCTGACTGCCAAGCCGCGAACGCTTCTTGCCGCCCCGCCTCGCCCATCTCTGCGTCGGTCCCCAACAAAACCCGAACGATCTTGCCGTGGGCGTCGCGTTGCACCAGGCGCGCGCAGGTCGCATCGGCACCCGGACGCATGGCTGCCACGTTGCCCGCCAGCACCGTGGTCGTGGGCGCCTTGCCGATCCAGGTCTCGGTCGCTTCGAGCACCTGGCCAGCGGTCACCTGTTGCACGCCGTCGAGGAATCTTGCGTAAGTATCCGTCGGAAGATCATATAGTTGCACCGCGGCGACCAGATCCGCGACATCGTCCGAAGCCGCCAGCGTCAGCGCGAACTGCCCGGCCAGGAACCGCCGGGCCGCGCCGAGTTCGTCCGCGGTCGGCGGTTCCCGGCGCGCTCGGCTCATTTGCTCGCCCAGGGCCAGCAGCGCCGCACCGGTTTTGACGGTCGCGACGTCGGTCGACACGAGCCATTGGCCCGCCGCGCGCATGCCTTCGAACGCCGAGTAGACGCCGTAGGTGAGCCCGCGCTTTTCCCGCAACTCACTGAACAGACGCGAAGACGCCGATCCGCCGAGCACCTGGTTGGCCAGTTGCAGCGCCGGCCAGTCGTGGACCTTGCGCGCAGGCCCAGGATTGGCTTGCACGATCGCGGTTTGCACGGCGCCGGGCACGTCGACCGCATGGCACGACTCGGCAGCGGCGGCATTGGGCGGCGCGACCTGCGGCGGGCTCACCGTCACCGCAAGCGTCGCGCCGAAAAGCGTTTGCAGTTGCGTCACCAGCTGTTGCGTATCGACGTCGCCGACCACGATGAGATCGGTGCCGCCCAGGGCAAATGCCGCCTTGAACGCCTCGAGCACATGCTTGCGCTGGATCTTGCCGAGCGACGCCGCGGTCAAACCCGCTGAACCGTAGGGATGATCCGGTCCGTAGACCAGACGGCGGGCCAGGCGCGCCGCCACCGAGTCGGCATCGGCGTCGTCATTGCTCAGGGCGGCGGCATGGCGTTGCTTCATGCCTTCGAACGAGCCCTTGTCCAGCGTCGGTTCGGTCAGCATTTCGCGCACCAGGCCGAGGAACGGCGTCAGTTGGTGGCTCAGGACCTGGCCTTGCACGACGACCGCGTCGGCCAGCGTGCCCGCCTGCAACTGCGCACCGTGACGGGCCAACTGCGTCGCGAACGCCGTCTCCGGGTGCGTCTTGGTGCCCATGGTCAGCAACTCGGTCGTGAGTTGCATGGTGCCTTCGGGCCAGCGCGGCTTCTTGTCCGGACCGGGAGCGAATTCCCAGGCCCGCCCGCCGGGCAGGAGCCAGCGCAGGAACACCGCCGGCGCATCGTGGCGCTCAACGACGAACAGGCGCACACCGCCCGTGGCCGAACCCGGCGCGGTGACGATCAGCTGTTTGGCTTCAGGCAGTTGCGCTTTGGCCAGCGCGGCGACTTCGGGGCGAGGCAGCCAGGTCTCGACAGGTGCCGGAGGCGGGGGAGCAGGACGGACCTGGGGCGAACCGCAGGCGGCAACAAGCATGAAGATCATGAGAGTATTAGGGGACAAGGAGTTGGGAGCGCGGGTCGCGGACGCGAGAATCGAACCTGGAGCGTGGGTTCGCCTGGGTCCCCGCCTGCGCGGGGATGACGGATCTTGGTGAGGAAGCTTCGAGTGACCGATCATCGCCCGCCTCCTTTCTTGGTTCGGCGCAAGGGTTTCCATTCGTCGGCGGTGGGGGTGGATGCGGAAGGCGCGGAAACCGCTGGAGATTCCTTGGTGGTCGGAGCCGAACCCGAACCCGAACCCGAACCCGAACCCGAACCCGAACCCGAACCC
>CAYHHL010000188.1:0-11626 GCA_964356325.1 uncultured Enterobacteriaceae bacterium
TTCGAGGAATCGGAGCTATCCGCTCCTCGCCCCTCGAAAACGGCTCCGGTTCCGGTTCCGGCCACGGTTCCGGTTCCGGCCCCCGCCACAGCTCCCGCACCAAACCTACAAGCGCCGTTGCCTATACAGAAAAAGGCGATCGTCCTTCCTGCCCCCAAATCACCTCGCGAGCCCGACGTTCGACCTGTGCCCGCCGCCGTCCAGCCCCCGCCCAAGCCGGATCCGCCGCGTCCCACGCCCGAAGAGCCGCCGCCGCCACCGCGGCCGACGCCAGCCGCCAAACCCGTGGAAAAACCTACTGCTCTGGATTGACGGGTCGACCGGCCGGCTCAGAACCGCCAAGCAACCTCGACGCCGCGACCGCCCGACCACGGCACGACCGCTACTTTCGAATCCGGCGCGGTCGCCAGAAGTACGGCGCCTGTGATACCCGCCGCGACGCCGACGCCTACCAGGGTCCAGCCGAGGTAGATATTGGTGTTGACGCCGTTTTGTTTGACCGTGAGCTCGTCCACACCGATGCCGATGATCTTGCCGTCGGGCCCGACCTGGCTCTTGCGGACATCCAACGCGACCTGATCCGAATGCGCCAGGGCAAGCACGATGCCGCCGGCAGCCGCGACGGCACCACCGGCCACGAGCACGCCCGTGCCTACCGCGGCGCGCGACGGACCGCCTGACCCTCGGGCCGGGGCCGGCTTGCGCTCGACGGGCGGTGCGGCTGACTTATGGACAGCTTGCATTTCAGCGAGATGGAAGCGAGCCTTGGCCACTTCCTGCTGCTTGGGTGGCGCGCGGTCGAGGTACTGCAGGTACATACGCTCGGCGTCCGCGACACGTCCCGCACGTTCGGCTGCCCGGGCGGCGTTGTACAAGTACAGGGTTTCGGACGGCCATTGCTTGTAGGCCTGCAAGTACAGGATGGCCGCGCTCTCGAAATCGCCGGACAGGTACGCGTCCAGGGCCTGCTTGGACAAGCCGAGCGCTTCCTCGCGCGGTTCGATCGCCCAGGCGAGACGCGGCGCGAGGGCTGCCACCGGTAGCCAAACCGACGCGACGATCGCGACCACGACCCGCCCCGAAAATGAACTGCGCATCGTTACCATACCTTCACCGGCACGAACACGTCCTTGCCACCGCCCGCGCCGCACTGGCCCAGACTGTTGGCGCCCCAGCACCAGACGCTGCCGTCGGCACGCCTGACGCAGGTATGCGCGCTGCCTGCGGCGATCTCGACACCATCGAAATCCGCTAGTTGCGTGGGGTTCTTGATCTGCAAGGCGGACTTGCCGAGGCCAGCCTGACCTGAGCCGTTGCCACCCCAGCACCACACGCTGTCGCCCGCGCCGATCGCGCAACTGTGCGTACCGCCTGCAGTAATCGCCTTGGCGCCGGCCATGCCCTGCGCCTGCACGGCCTGGCTGTAGTAGCTGTTGCCCCCGCCGTTGCCCAGTTCGCCGCTGCTGGCGTGGCCCCAGCACCACACGTCGCCAGAATTGCGCACGGCGCACGCGTGTTCGGCGCCGGTGGCCAACGCCTTGACGTCGCTGAGGCCGCTGACCGCCGCGGGCTTGTACGCCCACTGGCTGGTGCCGCCGATGCCGTTGCCGATCTGGCCGTAGCCGTTGTAACCCCAGCAGAAAGCCTTGGCCAACGCCGTGCGGGCGCAGGTGAAGGCGCCGCCGCCGTGGACGGCCATGGCATAGCCGCTGCCGGCAAAGTCGACGTCGACGATCTTGTCCGTAAGGGTGCTGTTGCCATCGCCGAGCTGGCCCGAACTGGCCAGGCCCCAACAGCGAATCGTGCCCTGCCCGACCACGGCGCACGTGTGGTGATCGCCCGTGCCGATGGCGCTCGCCTGGCCGAGGCTGCCGATCTGGAACGCGAGGACTTGTTGCTTGCTCTTGGACGCGGGGTTGGATTCGCCGAACTGGTTGTCGCCCCAGCACCAGACGCTGCCGCCGCTGGCCAGCGCGCAGCAGTGGCTGGCACCGCACGCCAGTTCAGTGGCGCCGGTCAATCCCTTGACGGTCACGGGGGTGGCACTGAAGGCTCCAGATCCGCTGCTGCCGTTGCCCAACTGCCCGGAATCACCGGCGCCCCAGCACTGTACGTTGCCGCCGACCAGAATTGCGCAGGACGTTTCGCCGCCCGCCACGACGCGCAAGGCCTTGGCCGGATTGGCGAGGCAGATGCCGCTGTGGCACGCCTTGTCGGCGCCGCATGGCGTTTCGTCGGGCAGGAGGGTGTCGCTGCAGGTGCCGTCGGTCTGGCACTTCGACTCGTGGCAAGGCGCCCCATCCGGGCAGCCTGTGGCCTTGCAGCCGGCGTCGACCAGCGGCACGTCTTTCGGCGCGGCATCGGGTCCGGCCGTGAAGATATCTTGCTTTTGCGTACCCAGGTCCGATTCCGCGTCGGTTTTTGCGCCCAGGTCGGCGGAAGGATTGCCATCTGGCCCCGGCGTCGCGTCCGGCCCGATCGAGGCGTCAGTTCCGCTCGCGTCGGCCAGCGTGTCGGTCACGGCATCGGTGAGAGCGTCGAAGCCGGCGCCGTCACTGACCAACACCGCGTCTGCAGTAGAGAATCGGCTGGAGTCGGGCACCTCGCTCGGGCAACCGGCCATCCCTGCCGCGCACGCACCGATCGCCGCGAACTTGCTGTACTTGCGAACCATCGCCAAAGCTCTCCCCACTTTCATGTCGCCACCTGGACCGCTTGGCGCGCTTCGGAGCCCAGCCGCCAGGCCAGCGCCGCCAGACTGACCGAAACTACACCGCAAAGCGCGAGCACGGGCGGCGAAAAGCCCACCAGCACCGGCCAGACCACGCCCAGGACTGCCAGACTGAGCCACGCCACCGGCCACGCCCACGCCTTGCCGTCCAGCCCCGCACCCCAGGACGCCATCAGCCCCACGGCCCCGATCGCGAACAGCGCGCAGTCACCGATCGTCAGCTGCGTCTGGATCCACAAGAACGTCAAGAGGATGGCCACCAGCGACAACAGCGCGGCGACGGCGAATCGGCGGGCCAGCGGTCGATCTTCGCCCTGCCAGCCGCGCTGGGCCACATCGGGCTCGGGGATGACCACGCGTCCGCCCAGCTCCGACGGTCGCCATTCCGGCGGCGCGAACCAGAACCACAGCTTGTCCAGCCTGTTGTGGGCCAGACGTGACGCCGCGGCGAGTTCGGTCCAGACCACGGTGTTGGCCCACGCGGCGTTCCAGGTCTGCAGCGGCTTGACCGTGCCGTACACCGGTGGCTCGCGCTCGCCGACGAAAGTGCCGAACAGCCGATCGAAGACGATGAAGATACCGCCATAGTTCGTGTCGATGTAGCGCGGATTGACGCCATGGTGGACCCGGTGGTGCGACGGCGTGTTGAGGATCCACTCGAGCGGACCGAGCTTCGGCACCCAGCGCGTGTGGATGAAGAACTGGTACAGCAGGTCGATGGTGAAGGCGCCGAGGTACATCTCCACCGGCATGCCGAGCAGCGCCAGGGGCAGGTAGAACGGGATGTCCACGAGCTTTTCGAGCCACGGCTGGCGCAGCGCAACCGCGAGGTTGTACTCCTCGGACGAATGGTGGACGTGGTGCACGGCCCAGAAGAAGTTGGAGCGGTGGCTGGCGCGATGGAACCAGTAGAAGCAGAGGTCGACCAGCACGATCGCGGCGAACCACTGCCAGGGCGACTTCAAGTCCCATTGCCACAAGCTGAACTGCGCTTGCACGGCCACGAACGCGGCGACGCCCACCAGCCTGAACAGCGGATCCAACGCCTGCTGACCGATGCCCGCGCCGAGATCGGTCAGGGTGTCTTCGAGTCGATAACCGCCGACGCCGCCCGTGGCCGACACCTGGCCCGTCTTGCGCAAATGACGACGATTCAGCAGCCATTCCAGGAGCATGGCTACCAGGAACACCGGGATGGCAAAGGCGACGAGGCGAACGTCCATGAACTCTCCGACGGTCAGCGCGCGCGCCGCGACGAGAGCTATACGCGCGTGCGACGGTTCGGGTCAACGCGGATTTCGGAAAAGGACAACAGCCGTGCTAAGGTCCGGCCATGCTCAAGACACGGTTCACGCAAAGGACGATCGACCAGTTGACGATCGAGGACGAAGCCTCGTTTCGCCACGTCGGCCTGTACGCCGATCTCAAGAAAGTGTTGAGAATCGCTAAGTATCCGTTCAAGCTCATGCCCGAAGCATCGGCGCGCTGGGACCATGCCCTGCTGCTGAGCCTGACGTTCTGGGGTGCGGACGGCGGCGATGTGCTGGTCGACGAGCACCTGCCGGCCGATGTCGTGGCGCACGTGGCCTGGCACCATCTGGCTGGCAAGGCGCTGGGCAAGCCGGGCGTGCCACTTTCGGCGGATGCGCTGTTCCTCGGTGAAGCGATCGCCAGTGCTTTCGACGTGTACCTGGTGGGCCGGCTGCTGGCGCACTCGCCGCAATCGGAATTCCTGGAGACGCAGGTGCCGGCGATGGCGGATGCGGCGGACGCGGCAGGGCTCGACTCGGCTGGGTTCGATGCGCTGTTGCAGTCGATGGCCGCGGATCCGGAGCGGGCGTTCGAGGACTTGCGCCAACTGCTGTTCGACGTGACGACCGATCTGGTGGCCTGCAGCGACACCGAAGCCGCGCTGACCGTGCTGTCCCGCCATGAATCCCGTAGGTTCGGCGCGCTGTTGCACCGCTATGAACTCTCGAACTGGGTCCTGTACGCCAGAGCCTACGCCAGCGCCGCCCTGGCTCCCGACCCGGCGGTTCGCGCAATCGACGCCAAGCTGCGCGAGGCCGAAGTGGCGCTCGACTGGCTGACCGCTGCCTGGGTCGTGCCCGCGTTGGCTTGAGGCGGTCGCTGCGACTTGACACCTTGCCGCGCCTGCACTACCCGCGTCGGCCGAGCAGTGCTACCTGCAGTGCTACCAGCAGTGCTACCTGATGCCCGAATAGGAGCTAACGCCATGGCCGCCGTCGATCCGCAGAAGATCATCTACTCCATGATCGGGGTCAGCAAGCACTACGACAAGAAGCCGATCTTCAAGGATATCTACCTCTCGTACTTCTACGGCGCCAAGATCGGCGTGCTCGGCCTCAACGGCTCGGGCAAGTCCTCGCTCCTGCGCATCCTCGCGGGATTGGACAAGGAATACACCGGCGAAACGGTCCTGGCGCCCGGCTACACGGTCGGCATGCTCGAGCAGGAACCGCGCTTGGAGGCCGGCAAGACCGTGCGCCAGATCGTCGAGCAGGGCGTGCAGGCGACCGTCGATCTCGTGAACGAATACAATGCGATCAGTGAGAAGCTGGGCGAACCGCTCGAAGACGACGAGATGATGAAGCTCATCGATCGGCAAGGCGACCTGCAAGAGAAGTTGGACCATGCCAACGCCTGGGACCTGGACGCGCGCCTGGAGATGGCGATGGACGCCCTGCGCTGCCCGCCCGGTGAAGCGCTGGTCGACAACCTGTCCGGCGGTGAGAAGCGACGCGTGGCCCTGTGCCGATTGCTATTGCAGAATCCGGACATCCTGCTGCTGGACGAGCCGACCAACCATCTCGACGCCGAATCCGTGGCGTGGCTGGAGCAGCACCTGCAGCGCTATGCCGGCACCATCATCGCCGTGACCCACGATCGCTATTTCCTCGACAACGTGGCGGGTTGGATTCTCGAGCTCGATCGCGGCCAGGGCATTCCGTGGAAGGGCAACTACTCCTCGTGGCTGGAGCAGAAGCAGAAGCGGTTGGCGCAGTCGGAGAAGCAGGAGTCCGAGCGGCAGAAGACCCTGAAACGCGAGCTCGAGTGGATCCAGATGTCGGCCAAGGGCAGGCACGCCAAGGGAAAAGCGCGTATCGCCCGGTACGAGGAGATGGTCGAACGGGAGAGCGAGGGTCGCGCCGCGGATCTGGAGATCTACTTGCCGCCGGGGCCGCGCCTGGGCGACCTGGTGATCGAAGCCCAGGGCGTGCGCAAGGGTTTTGGCGATCACTTGCTGTTCGCGGACCTGAACTTCTCGCTGCCGCCGGGAGGCATCGTCGGCGTCATCGGTCCCAACGGCGCGGGCAAGACCACTTTGTTCCGCATGATCACCGGGCAGGAGACGCCAGACGCAGGGACGTTCCGCGTCGGCTCGACGGTCAAGCTCGCCTACGTGGACCAGAGCCGCGATGCCCTGGACGCCAACCAGACCGTGTGGCAGGCGATCGCGGGCGGCGAGGAGACGATGCAACTGGGCGGACGTACAGTCAATTCACGAGCGTACGTGTCGCGCTTCAACTTCGGCGGCGGCGATCAGCAGAAGTTGGTCGGGCAACTGTCAGGCGGCGAGCGCAACCGGGTCCACCTGGCGCGGATGCTCAAGTCGGGCGCAAACGTCATCTTGCTGGACGAACCGACCAACGACCTCGACGTCAACACCATGCGCGCGTTGGAAGAAGCGCTCGAGAATTTCGCGGGTTGCGCAGTGGTCATCAGCCACGATCGCTGGTTCCTCGACCGTATCGCCACGCACATGCTTGCGTTCGAAGGCGACAGCAAGGTCGTGTGGTTCGACGGCAACTACAGCGAGTACGAGGCCGATCGGAAGGCGCGACTGGGCGCGGCGGCGGACCAACCGCACCGGATTCGCTACCGGTCGATGCTGCGCGCCTGATCGGATCAGCCGGAAACCGGTGCATGGTCGATCAGATCGTCAAGCGAATTCGAGGCCTTGCGTACCCTCGATCGCGGTGGTCTGGCCGTCCAGGTGCAGCCAGCCGCCCAGCCGAATCCCGCAATAACCCTGAATGCTCTGGGCCGACACCAACGTGCCGTTCTCCAGCACGAGGGGACCCGCCACGCCGTTGTCCTGCAGGCCCCAAGCGTGGACCGGATCCCGCCAGATCTGCCCGCCGACGCGAAACAGCGCCAACGTGCCCGGCTGGGCGGCCAGCAACTGCGTGATGGGATGACGGATCGCGGGCGCAGGCTTCGGCGCGACTTGCTTCGGCATCGAGATCGAGGTGTCCTGAGCGGGGGGCACTGGAGCGCCGGTCAAGGGCAATACAGTCGTGCCTTTGCGTGCGAGCGGCAGGAGTTGCACGCGCTGGTGCGTCGTCTTGAGCGCATGGCAGTGGCAGCGCGCAATCGACACGTAACCCAGCTTCTCGAGTCGCAACAGCCGCAAGCGGGCCGCCTCGCGAGTCACCGCCGTCGCGCCGCCGACTGCCTGCGCGTAGGTGCAGACGTGATCGTGGTTTCCCGCCAGCGCCGTCAGGTCGGCGAGCGTAGCCTGGGACGCGTTCGAGCGGGCACCGGGCAGGCGCAAGGAGCCTGTATGCCCGTTGTCGACGGGTTGTAGAACGCCAAGATCGGAGGCGCGACTCGCTTCAGGCTCCACGACGGCTCGATCGGTCATTGGGGTCTCCGGGTCCACCAGACGTATGTGAACGTCCCCTCGTGTACGCCGTGGCCCGGACCCGGTCAAGATGCGGAAAATGCCGCAATGTGCGTGAGTTTCGTCATGCCGCGCTGGTGATGCTAGACCGTGGCAAGCGCCGCGTCGTAGTCCGGTTCAGTAGTGATTTCCGCAACCAGCTGGGTATATGCGACGTTGCCATCCGCTCCGACGATGACCACGGCACGCGCCAGCAAACCGGCCATCTTGCCGTCACGAATCTCCAGGCCAAAGTCGTCGCCGAACGAAGCGTCGCGCAGCGAGGACAGCGGAATCACGTTCTTCAAGCCCTCGGCTCCGCAAAAACGTGCGAGGGCAAACGGCAGATCGCGCGACACGCAAAGCACGATCGTGTCGGCCTGCTCGCCGGCCTCCTGGTTGAACCGGCGCACCGAAGCCGCGCAAACGCCGGTGTCGATGCTCGGAAAGATATTCAAGATCAGGCGCTTGCCTGCGAAGTCCGCCATCGAAACGTCGGTCAAGTCGGTCTTCGTGAGCTTGAAATCCGGCGCCCGCGCACCGACCGACGGCAATTCGCCACTCGTTTGAACAGGGTTGCCGCGTTGCGTGATGGTCGCCATCGAAAGCTCCAGGGGTGGCGGCCAGCACGGCCGCCTTCAGCGTTCAGGTTGGGGCACCGGGTGCCGAACGACAGGTCGAGCCGGGAAGGCTACCGCCGCGGCGACGCTAGATGCAGCAAGCCGAGGCCGGCGTCAACCTCATTTCGGGTTCGCCCCGCCCGGCCGGCGAATCCTGGTCCAGCGCAACGCAACCTGCTACAACGGCTGACCATGAACGAGCACGATTCCCACCACGGCGCCATCACCGATTTCGCCGACCGCATGACCTACGGCGGCTATCTCCAACTCGACCTTCTGCTCGCCGCGCAGAAGCCACTTTCGCAGCCGGCTCACCATGATGAGATGCTGTTCATCATTCAACACCAGACAACTGAGCTGTGGCTGAAACTGGTGCTGCACGAGTTGCGAGCGGCGCTGGTCCACATCCGCGCCGATCAACTCGAGGCGAGCTTCAAGATCCTGGCGCGGATCAAGCACATCCAGGCCCAGCTGGTGTCGCAATGGTCGGTGCTGGCCACGCTGACGCCCAGCGAATACGGGGAGTTCCGGCACGTGCTCGGTCCGGCCAGCGGCTTCCAGAGCGTGCAGTACCGCCTGGTCGAGTTCCTGCTCGGCAACAAGGACGCACGCCACTTGACCGTCCACCAGCAACACCCGAATGATCATGCGCTACTGGACGAAGCGTTGCACACGCCGAGCCTGTACGACGAGTTCATCCGCCATCTCGCCCGACGCGGCATGCCGGTGCCCAGCGCGCTGCTCGAGCGCGACGTGACGCGGCCCCATGTCACCGATCCGGCGATTACCGCAATCTTCAAGACCATCTACGACGACCCGGAGGCGCATTGGGACGCGTATGAGATGTGCGAGAAGCTGGTCGACATCGACGAGCAGTTTTCCTTGTGGCGTTTCAGGCATATGAAGGTGGTGCAGCGCGTCATCGGCCTCAAGCGCGGCACGGGCGGCACGGCCGGGGTCGGCTACCTGAAACTTGCGGTCGAGCAGGTCTTCTTCCCAGAATTGTGGGATGTGCGTACTGAATTGAAAGGTTGAACCTCTCAGTTTCCGCGCAACCAGCCGCCAGATCAACGAACATCCAACTCCGTGAACGTGCCAGGGACGCTCAGCGCCACGGCATTGGCAATCTGCTCGGTGTGACTCTCGATGCGCAACCAACTGTTGTTGGACAGGACGACGATCGCGATTCGTCGTTGCTGGATATTCTGCTGGTACCGAAGGTTGCGATCTGTCGTCACCAGCACATCGAATCCGCGATCCTCAGCCGCGCGCAGCAAGTCGCCGTTCGTCAACGTGCTCCAGCCAGCCTCATGGCAGGTCACGACTTCGTGCTCGGTCAGCCACTTCCTCAATGGCGCAGGTGTTCCCTGGTCGAACAGCACGCGCATCTAGGCAGCCTGGTGCTGGTCGAGGCTTCCGCGCGCGTGCATCAACACGGCGTGCACCTGAGCGCGCGTGATGCCCGGAAACCACGAGAGAAAATCCTCCACGGTCGCGCCGTCGTCGAGGTTTTCGAACAGCGCCGTCACAGGCACTCGCGAGCCTTGGAACACCCACGCGCCGCTGACGCGCGCAGGACTCCTTTCGACAGCGGGACATTGACTCCAGTCCAGCATGACACGACCGCTCGGGGCCATACCCCGTCTCGGAATCAGCATGCCGCCGGGATCGGCTCGCCGCAAGCTTGCCGTGCGTCGATCCCGAGCCGGGATGATGTCTTGTCCACCAATTCTAGAATTGTCGTACTGAATTGAAAGGTTGAACCTCTCAGTTTCCGCGCAACCAGCCGCCATCACAAGCAATTGCCTGCCCCGTCACGTAGCCCGCCGGCTGCGAGGCCAGGAAGGCCGCCAGCGCCGCGAACTCTTCGGCTGTACCCATGCGCCTGGCCGGCACCTGTGCGGCGATTTGGCCATCGGTCACGCCCAGTTCGACCATCCGCTCTGTGCGCGTGTAGCCGGGCAGCAGCGCGTTGACCGTGACGCCGTGTTGGGCGACCTCGTCACTCAAGGACTTGCAGAGGTTCAGCAATCCGGCGCGCAAGCCATTGGACACCGTCAGCGCGGCCATCGGTTCCTTGGCGGCCACCGAAGTCACCAGCAGGATGCGGCCCCAGCGCTGTTCGATCATGCCCGGCAGCACGGTCTGCATCGCGTCAACCGCCGACAACCACAGCGATTCAAAGCCGGACAACCACGCCTCGCGCGTCACCTGGGCGAACACTGCCTTGGGCGGACCGCCGGTGTTGGTCACCAGGATGTCGACACCGCCCCAGCTTTCCAGCACGGCCTGCACGACAGCCCGCGCGGCGCCCGGCTGGTCGAGATCGGCGGGCAAGGCGAGCTGGGCGCCGATGGCCCGCGCCGTCGTCCGCAGCGTGTCCGGATTGCGGCTGACGATGGCGACCTGTGCGCCCTCGGCGACCAAGGCAGCGGCGATGGCGCGGCCCAATCCGCGCGAGGCGCCCAGCACCAGTGCGCGTTTGCCTGCGATGCCGAGATCCATGGTGCTCCCTTCAGTTCGCGGGTTTCGGGTCCGGCAGGCGTCCAGGCCCGGCCGCCCGCCGCGCCAGTTCCTGCAGCCAGTTGCCGTGTTCGCCCTGCCACTTCAGCACGGCGTCGTCGAGCTGGGCCTGTGCCGTTTGCCACACCTGGGCGTGGAACTGCGCGACCGCTTGGGGATCGTCGGCCAGATGGGCCCCGCGCGGCGGGGCGATCGGCTCGCCGACCTGGAAGGTGAACTTGACCGGCAATGGCAGCACGCCCAACCCCAAGGAAATCGGGAAGTCGTACCTGGCCTTGCCGTGGCCGAACAGGGTACGCATCACGAATCGTTCGCGGAACAAGTAGCGGTAGGCATGGTCGATTCCCGCCGCGACGATCGGCACCACCGGCACCTGGGCGCGCATCGCGACGCGGGCGAACCCGGTGCGCCCTTGCCACATCAAGCGGTAGCGCTGATCGGGCGCCTTGAACGACTCGATCGAACCGCCTGGATAGACGAGGCACAACTCGCCGCTGCGCAACAGGTCCACCGCGGTGTCCGGGCGGCCTTCGACGGCACCGACGCGTTGGAATGCGCGCCCCACGGCGGGCAACCGGAACACTGCGTGATCGGCAAGACCGCGCGGCAACCGACCGGTTTTCTGCCAAATCAACGGCAACAGCGCGAAAGAGTCGATGCCCATCAGGCCGTGGTTGCCGGCGATCAGGGCGCCACCCGCTGGAATACGCTCAGGATTGCGCAGTTCCGGGTTCAGGTAGCTCAGCAGGCTGGACAGCGCGAGCGCGCCGCTGTCCAAGTCCTCGCGCGGCAACAGGTTCGCGGGAGTGGGCGGCGCGCTGGCGAACAGGTTGCGGGCGATGCGGAGTGCGGTGCGGACGTGGGCTGCGGGATGCGGCATGGCGGGTAGGATGCGGCACCAGGTCGGGGAGCGTCAATGTGGATCGGCGGGGGCGGGCGCCCAGGGTGAGGATCGCCAGCGTGCCAGGCGTGAGCCCGGGCTCGGGATCGGGCTCGGGGTCGGGGTCGGGGTCGGGCGCGGGTTCGGGCTCGGGGTCGGGTTCGGGCTCGGGCTCGGGGTCGGGC
>CAYHHL010000189.1:0-11567 GCA_964356325.1 uncultured Enterobacteriaceae bacterium
CCAGCAGCAAGCTAACATCCTGTTTGGGTTGCTGCAAGTTGCATCGATGGATGCTAGGTAGTGGTGCCATCTTGCACGGGCACTTGCCACACTGCGACTGCCACGCCACGTGCTTCTCGTCGTCGGGAACTTGCGTATGCGACCACGACATCGACTGTCCCAAGGGACTCGCCTGCAACGACGACCACCAATGCTATGATCCGAAGTCCCGCTGACGTCGCGTTCCCTGGTTCCGCACCCGACTCAACCGCTCCAGCGAACTCGCGCGTCCGGGTCAAGGCAGCGCGGCGAGCAGCGTCCGGACCGAATGCGGCGGGACGGTCACGCCTTCGATGAGCATGGGGGTTTCCGCGGTGTTGAACGCCATCCGGCGGCCATCGGGGAAGCGCCAGACCGCGGGAACGACCTGGGTGATGCTGCCGTTGGCGTGGTCTACCAGCGGATTCGCCAACGTCGCCGGCGGGTTTGGCGGGAACAGCTGCTCCGGCACGGCAGGCTTGTTCGACCGCGCGAGCTTCACCATCTCAGGGTCGAGCCAACCGAGGCGTGCCTTGGGCAGCACGCGCAGGTCGTCGGACAGGAACAGCCCACCGCCCGCCGCCGCCACCACCCAGGCGCCGAACCCGACCTCGTCCTGCGTCAACTCGCGCAGCATCGGTGGATCGGCGTCGCAGCGCATGTCGGCACAGAACGGATGATGCATGGCTAGACTCCGCAACTGGTTGACAGCATAAGCGAACGACGTTCCGAATGTTTCCAGCGCAATGTCGTTGCCTTGGCGCCAAGCATCGACATAGCGCGCAGTCGGCATGGGCGGCGCGCCGACCGCGACCAGGCTCGTGCCCTGGCCCGCCGCGTCGCGGATGATGTGCAAGGCCCGCTCGTAGGCCTGCATTCCCGTGACATTTTCGAAGCGCCCGCCCTCGTAGGTGCCGGCGAACAGGAAGTCGATCTTGAGCAGCGTCAGGCCCTGCGCCACCAGATTGGCGATCACGTCGTGCAAGTGCTTGGCCGCGTCCGGATGGGTGACATCGAGCACCCGCATTTCGCCGTTCTTCAAGTGCAGGTAGCTGGCATCCTTGACGAACCAGTCGGGGTGCAGACTGACCAGTTCCGACTTGGCATCGACCAGCAGCGGCGCCAACCAGACGCCCAAGGCAAAGCCTTGCACTTTCAGGTCTTTGGCCAGTCCGTCCAGGCCGGATTTGAACTTGCCGTTGACGGCCCACTCGCCCCAGCGCACCTGCCAGCCGTCGTCGACGACGATGAGCGGCGATTCGCCAGGCCGCAGCCAGGGTTTCACGACAGCCAGGAACAACGTGGCGTTGTCGCGGATGCCCTGCTCGTCCACACCATCCCAGAGCTGATACCAGGAGTTCCAGCCGGCGTCGGTCCGTTGCTCGCCATGGCGGTAGCCCACGTAGCTGGCGGGCCCTGCGCCGACGGACCAGTCCAACGCCGCGACCGTGCCGCCAGCCAGGGCGTGGACGTGCTCGCCGCTGCCACCTGATACCAAACGCAAGCGCAAACCCTTTTCGGTACGACTGACTTGCGCCCATGCGCGCCAAAGCGTCGGCCCCGGTTCCGTCGGTTGCGCCGTGCACCACACGGGCGCGTCCTTGCCACCGCCGAATGCCGTCAGCCACCAGGACAACTCGGCACCGCCGCGCAGGACTTCCGCATCACCACGGGCGGCGGCGGCGGCTTGGACAGCCGATTCGTCGGCCGGCGCGCCTATGGCCACGACGCCGCTTGCCGACCACGACTGGAAGCCGTTGGAAATCCAGCCGGTGGCGTCATGTTGCACGGCATCCGCCACCGCTTCGATGGCGTCGACGGTCGCTTCCCGCGCCAGGACCACGTGGACATGCACCGAGCCGGGAGCCGGGCTGCCGATCACCACAGATACGCCAGCGCCGGCCGGGCAGCGCAGTTGCTGATCCGTCTTGACGCAGGGACCATCGAGACCGGCGCCGTGCCACACGCCATCGACCTTGACCCGCGGTAAGAAGGCCAGGCCGGCGAGGTGCAGACCGTCGGCAGAGATGGGCGATGGCTGTGCCAAGGGGCAATTCGTCAGGCCGTCGTGCTCACAGGCCGTCTGCGCGTCCGGTGCGCAACCCGTCAGCAGCACGCAGGCGGCAAGCCATGCGCAAGCCACCCAAGCCCCTGCGACCCCGTGAGCCGACCGCCCTTCCTGTTCCGCAATTGGCACTTGTAGCCTCCAGCGCGCAGCTTGGCGCCGTTGCGCACCGACGGCAAGCTGTTGCTCTGGCGCGCGACCGTTCAGTGCCCGTGATCATGCCCCTTGGCCTTGTCCTGGCCCTTGTCGTGCGCACCGTCGTGGGCCTTGTCGTGCGCCGCCGCCGTGGCCGACTTCAGGTAGTGGACCAGCAGCACGAGGTCGCCCTTGCCGTCGGGAGTCACCTCGTGCAGCGCATTCGGCCCGATCAGCACGAGTTGGCCCGCCGAGACACGCTCCTTCTTGTCGCCCGTGCGCACGATGCCCGACCCGGACAGCGCCTGGATGGTCACCGCGACCGGTGCCGCGTGCTCGGTCAACACCGTGCCGCCCCGCAAGGTGATCGACACCAGTTTCACGAACGGCGTATCCAGCAGCTCTTTGACTTCTTTGGGTTGCCCTGGTCCCGCTTGGGTCGGCAAGGCGATGCTATGGGTGGGACAGGCGACCGCGGGCGGCGCGATGAGGGCCGAGCCGACCAGCGCGACGGCCGTCCACCACTTCTTCGTGCCCAGGGTCTGCGGATTCTGGATGGTCGATTTCATGATTCCTCGGTTGGCACCTGGGTGCCGGTTGGCTGACTCACTAGCTGCGCGCCGCCTCGTGGCTTTGCACATTCACCCCTAGCAGGCGCGCTACGGCCCGCCAGGCTGCTTCCGGGTCGGATCCGTCCGGCCCCAGGCTGCGTTCCAAGATCGATACCGGCGACAAGGCCGCGCCGCGCATCACGCCCGACAGCGCCCAGACCAGCACGTCGGCCGGCAAGTCGGTGCGGCACTGGCCCGCCTGCTGGGCCTGGGTCAGGCAATCGTGAATGAACTTGCGGGACCTGCCGACGATCGCCCGCACCCGTTCGGCCTGCGCGAGACCGCCCGCTTCCAACAGGCGATCGTTGAACGCCAGTTGCAGCACTTCTGGACGCGCCCGCACCAGGCCGAGTCGATGCGCGAAGAAGCGGTGCAAGCGGCGGATCGGCTCGGGCTCGGTGGCGGCGTCCAGACTTTGCGCCAGGTAGCCCTCGAACAAGTCGATGGCCGCGGCGATGATCGCTTCCTTGTTGGCGAAATGCCGGAACAGGCTGGCGTCGGCGACACCCACGGCACGCGCCAGTTCCACCGACGTCAAGCGGTGCACACCCGCGGTGGCGAGGATGTGCAGGGCCGCCTCGGCGATCTGTCGGCGGCGTTCCGGAGCGGCGAGGCGTTGGCGGGTCATGGCAGCTCCAGGCGCGCACTTAGTTAGCGAGTGCTTGCTCAGTATGGCGCGGTGTCAGCGCGGCGTCAAGCCGAATCAGAGAACCTCCGTCGTTCAATCAGCCGCACTGCGATCCCATCCGGCGACCAGCGAAGTGCCGGGCCTCGACAAGGACCGCGCCGGATCGTAAGCTAGCGAGTGCTTGCTACTGAGCGGGCGAACACCGACACCCAGCGGAGCACCACGATGACGACGAGCCTGCAGACATCACTGCGCAAGTTCATGCTCCGGCCACGCAGACTCATGCTTCTGACCCATCTGGTCGGCTTTGGGCTCCTGCTGGGCGGTTCGGTCGCCACGACGCTGCTGGGGCTGGCGGGCGAGGCGGCGGACGGCGCGCACCGCGTGTTCGCGCTGGGGCTGGCGGCGCAGTTGCAGGATGTCGTGCTGCGGCCGGGCTTCTGGTTGGCGGCGGTGTCCGGCCTGGCGCTCGGACTGGGCATGCCTGACGGTCTCGTGCGCTACCGTTGGATGGTCGCCAAGCAAGTCGTGACGGCGATTCTGTTCTTCCACAGTCAGGTCGAGTATCGCCCGCTCACCCACCAGTTGCTCCAGGTCGCTGAAACCGCCAGTCACGGCACGGGGTTGCCTGCCACTTGGGCGCAGGAGCACTTCCATCTGACCCGCGTTGGCGTCATCCAGATCACGGTGGCGCTGGTGCTGGCTGCCCTGGGCATCTTCAAGCCGGGCGGCAAGATGCGTTGGCGCCGAGCTGCGGCGCGTCCTGAACTTCCTTGAAGATCCGTTGACTTGACAAGGCTTCGCGTGGGCGTCGCCTCGGCGCGCGGTCTGCCCAGAGCCAGGAGAACCATGCGTCTCACCCTAGTCGCCATCCTACTGCTCCTCGCAACTACCGTTCCGGCCTCGGCCGAGCCGGCACCGACGCTCGAACTCGACCTGATCCGCAGCCTGCAACTGGCCCGTGCGCACAGCCGCCGCCTGCGCGATCGGGACGACGAAGTCGCCGCTGCCGGCCACCGCCACGACCAGGCGTTCGCCCGCCTGCTGCCACGGGTCGGCGTGGCGGCCCGGTACAGCCGTGTCAGCCACGTGGAGCCGGGATCGCTCAACATGCCGTCGCCGGTGCCGGGCGTACCCGCGCCGGCGCCGGTGCAACTGGGCGAGGCGGTGGACAACCAGTACGGCTTGCGCGTGACGGTGGATCAGCCCTTGTTCTCGGGTGGATCCCTGCGTGCCGGGCTGGATGCGGCCGGGCACGCGCAGGAGGCCAGCCGCCAGCGCAAACGCCAGGAGGCCATGGATCTGGAGGTGCAGGTCGAGGAAGCGTACCTGGCGTGCATTCAGGCGCGACAAATGCTCGAAGTCACGGCGCAATCTGTGTCGCTGCTGGAGGCACTGCTCGCCGATGCAAGCCGACGGCTGGATGCGGGCAGCGGCGTGGCGGTGGATGTGGCGCGGATCAAAGCTCGGCTGGCGACGGCAGGCGTCGCGCAAATCCAGGCGCGGCATGGCGACGAACTGGCGCACCTTGCGCTGGCGACCCTGCTCGGCCAGGACCCGGCGGCGCGCTTCAGCTTGGCAGAGTTGCCCGTGTCCAGCGAACCGGTAGCGTCGCCGGCACAACTCGCCGCGCAAGCGCGCGAGCAGCGGCCTGAGTTGGCGGTCGCGCGGGCCCAGGCGGCAGCCCAAGGTGCGCGGGCGCGGGCCGAAGCAGGCGGGCTCTGGCCGCAAGTCTGGCTGCGCGCCGGAATCAGCTACGACCGCCCGAATGCCCGCTACTTCCCGCCGCATGACCAGTTCGATCCCAGCTGGGATGCGTCCGCGATGCTGAGCTGGACGCCGTGGGATTGGGGCGCCACCCGGCACGGCGCCCGAGCGGCCAGCCTGGATGCCGCGGTCGCGGCGCGCACGGTCGAGGAGTTGGACGAGGCGGTGGGGCTGGAGGTCGCGCGCCGGCGACTGGACGTCGCCACGGGCACAGCCCGAATGCATGCCACGGATGTTGCCGTCGACGCGGCCGAACTCGCCGTGCGCCGTGCCCGCGAGTTGTGCCAGGCCGGCCACACGTCCTGCACGCTCGTGCTGGACGCCGAACGCGATTTGACCCAGGCGCGGGCCGATGGGGTGCAATCCCGCGCCGACGCCCGTCTGTCCCGCGCTCGGCTGCGCCGCGCCACTGGAGGTTGATATGTCCTGCTATTTTCAGCGATTGTTCACACGTTATCGGCTCATGCTCGGCTGGTCGACCCTGGCGCTGACGCTGGCGGCATGCCAGAAGCCGCCAACTGCGCCCGTTGCACACCGGGCCGTGCGCACCGTCACGGTGGAGCGGCGCACGGTCGGCGCGTCGACGCGCTATTCCGGCTCGATCGAACCGCGCGAGCGCCTCGATCTGGCCTTCAAGATCGGCAGCAAGGTCCGCACGGTGGCCGAGGTGGGCGAAGGCGATGCCCGGCGGCCGATCCAAGAAGGCGACCGCGTCCAACGCGGCCAGGTGCTGGCGACCCTGGACGACGACGACTTCCGCGTGCAAGCCCGCGCCGCAGCAGCGGGTGTGGCGACAGCGGAGGCCCAGGTCCATGGTGGCGAGCAGGCGGTGGCGCACGCGGCGACAGAACTGGAGCGCGCCAAGGTCCTGCGTGCCAGCGGCGCGGTGGCCCAGGCCGACCTGGAGCGGGCCGAATCGGCGTGGCGCACCGCCCGGACCAACCTGGAGGCCGCACGCGGTCAGCGCCAGGGCCGTGCCGAGCAGCATGCACTGACCAAAAGCGCCGTCGGCGACGCGGCACTGACGAGCCCGATCGATGGCCTCGTCGCGCGACGCATGGTCGAGGTCGGCAGTTCGGTCGGCCCGGGCATGGTCGCCTTCACACTGATCGACACCTCGACGATGCGCGCGGTATTCGGCGTGCCCGACCTGCGCATCCAAGCCCTGCGCCTGGGCGATCGCGTGCCGGTACGGATCGAGGCGCTGCCGGGCCAGGTCCTGGCCGGCACCATCTCCAAGATCCACCCGGTGGCCGACCCCGTGCTGCGGTCGTTTGCGGTCGATGTTACGATCGCCAATCCAGACGATGAGTTGCGTTCTGGCATGGTCGCGAGCGCGGCCTTCGATGCCGGTGCGCTGGCCGAGGCCATGCTCGTGCCGTTGGCAGCGATCGTGCGACCGGCAGCCGGTACCGGCTTCGCCGTCTGGGTGCTGGATGCCAAGACCCGCCGGGTGGCCCAGCGCCCGGTGGAACTCGGTGATTTGTCTGGCAACGACGTGCTGATCGAGGCCGGCCTGCAGCCCGGCGAGCAGGTCGTGACCGACGGCGCGCCGTTCCTGCATGCCGGCCAGGCGGTGGAGGTCACCCCATGAACGATGGCAGCCGCTCCCACCTTCCACATCCGACGAGCAAGACCATGAAGCAATTCCTCATCATCGCACTGGCTCTGACCATGGGGCTTGCCTCGATGGCGACGGCCGCTCCGGCGCTGGCCCAAACCGCGGCCAAACCGCTCGCCCTGCGCGGCATCATGCAGGAGCTCGACAGGCACATGCAGGCCATCACCCTGGCCATTTCCCGCAAGGACTGGGCGTTGGTCGAAAAGACCGCTCCCCTGATCGCCGAGCATCGCGAACCGCCGTTCATGGAGAAAGCCCGCATCATGGCTTTCATCGGAACGGACGTGGCCCGGTTCAAGCGCCACGACACGCAAACCCACGAAGCCGCGCTGGCCATGGGCCTGGCCGCCAGGAACAAGGACGGCCAGGCGGTCGCCGCCAGCTTCCAGGCACTCGAGAACCGGTGTGCCGGCTGCCACACGGAATTCCGCAAGCCGTTCGTCGCGCACTTCTACAAAACGAACTGACCTGACCACGGATACGAAATCTGCATCGTGGAGGTCAGATCATGAACGTCGCCCGCTTCTTCGTCGAAAAACGGCACATCTCGTGGGTTGCGCTCGTCGCCACGCTGATCTGGGGCGTCGTCGCCTGGCGGCACATGCCGCAGCGCAAGGACCCGGAAGTGGTGATCAAGACGGCGGTGGTGACCACCGTCTGGCCGGGCGCCGACGCGCAGGATGTCGAGCAACTGATCACGCGAGCGATCGAGCGCACGGCCGGGCAGGTGGCGCGCGTGGATCGCATTACCTCGACCACCCGCACCGGCGTGTCGACCGTGTTCGTGAGCCTGGAGGACACCGCCCGCCGCGGCGATCTGGAGCCGGCGTGGGCCGATCTGCGCGCCCGCCTGGACTTGATCGCGCGGACGTTGCCACCGGGCAGCCAGGCGCCGGCCTTGAACACCCACTTCGGCGATACCGCGACCGTGGTGTGGAGCGTCGCCAGTCCGCCGGTGGACGACATCGAACTGGACGTGCGCGCCGCGGCCATCCGCCGCGGGCTGGAGCGGCACCGCGCCGGTCGGGCCGATGGACGCGTCGCAACGGTGTTCGTGCCGGCGGCGGGCGTGTCGCGGGTCACGGTGGCGCGCGCGGCCGCACGCTACCTGGCGCTGGGCCGCGAGTTGCATGCCCTGGAGGACGGCGCGGTGGTGTGGGGCACGAGTTTCGTCGCCTTGGATTTCCGCCCGCTGCAGGCCAACGCCGTCGCGACGCTCGATGCCGCCTTTCGTCGCGAGGTGATGGGCGCCGAGATGCCGCATCCGGACGTGTGGGGCCCCATCTCCGTGACCGATCTCAAGGAGTTGCGTGGCAAGCTCGCGGCGGCGGCCGGCGACAAGTACAGCTGGCGGCGCCTGGACGAAATCACGGCCGACCTGCGCGACGACATCGCGCGGATGCCGGAGGTGGCGCGCGTCGACCGCAGCGGTGTGGTGCCGGAGCGCGTGCAGTTACTGTATTCGCAGCAGCGGCTCGCCTCGTTCGGCCTGCATCCGCGGCAGATCGGCGACGCGCTGCGGGCGCGTAACATCACGCTGCCGGCCGGCAGCATCAGCACCGGGCAGCGGGTCCTGCTGGTCGATCCGTCGGGCGCTTTTGCCAGCACCGCCGAGATCCTGGACACCGTGGTCGCCAACACCAAGGATGGCCGGCCGATTCACGTGCGCGATCTGGCCGAGGTGCACCGCACGTACGAAACACCTGTCTCTGACGCCAGTTGGCTGAGCTGGCAGGACGCGCAGGGGCAGTGGCAACGCACGCGCTCGGTCGCACTGGCGGTGCAGGCGCGATCGGGGGTCCAGGCCGTCGAAGTCGGCAAGCGCCTGGATCGACTGATCAACGATGCCCGTGTCCGCCTGCCGTCGGACCTGATCCTGGTCCGCACCAGCGATCAGCCGGCCTTGGTCGAGGCCAAGATCAGTGAGTTCACGCGCAGCCTGGCCGAAGCCGTGGCCATCGTCATCGCCATCGCGCTGCTGTTCATGGAGCGCCGCAGTGCGTTGCTGGTGGCAGCGAGCATTCCGCTGACGTTAGCCATGACGTTCGGTTTCATGGACCTGCTGGGGCTGGACCTGCAGCAGGTGTCGATCGCGGCGCTGATCATCGCCTTGGGTCTGCTGGTCGACGACCCGGTCATCGCCAGCGACGCCATCAACCGCGAAATCGCCCACGGCGTGCCCCGGCAACGCGCGGCGTGGCAAGGGCCGACCAAGCTGGCAAAGGCCATCCTGTTCGCGACCTTGACCAACATCGTCGCCTTCGCGCCGCTGCTGCTGGTGTCGGGCAGCATGGGCGATTTCATCTATGCGCTGCCGATGGTGGTGACGCTGTCGCTGGTGTCCAGCCGCATCGTGTCGATGACGTTCATGCCGTTGCTCGGCTACTACCTGTTGCGCGGCCAAGCGGGCTACGAGGCGGCGCTGCAGGGCACGGACCGGGCGGCGACCCTGGCTCGCAAGTACAACGCCGTGACCGAGTGGATGCTCGATCACAAAGGCAAGAGCATCGCGGTCTTCCTGGCCTTCTTGGTGCTGGGCCTGCTGCCCGCCGGGCTCATCCGCACGCAGTTCTTCCCCGAGGAGGCGATGGCGCGCTTCTACGTCCACGTGCGCTTGCCCGAAGGCGCGGATGTGCGCGCCACGCAAGCGATCAGCGAGTCAGCGTGGCGCGTGCTGAAGGAGACCGAGGGGCTGCACCTGACGCGCGTGACCACGTTCGTCGGCAACGGCGGTCCGCGCTGGTGGAGCAACGTCGCGCCCGAGCCCAAGAACCCCGCGTATGCGCTGATGATCGTCGAGGTGCAGGATCCGGAGGAGAGCAAGGCGATGATCGGCCGTGTCCAGCGCGAACTGACGCAGCGGGTCTCCGGCGCGCGCTTCGAGGTGTACCGAATCTCCTCGGGTAAACCAGCAGTGACGCCGGTCGAGGTGCGCGTGTCGGGCCCGGACATCGACGTGCTGCGCCAGCAGGCCGAACGGGTCAAGACGATCCTACGCGCGGTGCCGCAAACCGGCGATGTGACCGACGACTGGGGCGCGGATGCGCTCAAGGTGCGCGTGCAGGTGGACGACGCCCGTGCCAACGCCGCCGGCGTGACCAACGCGGACGTCGCGACCTCGGCGATGCTGGCGCTCAGCGGCAATACGGTCACGCAGTTGCGCGAGCAGGACCGCCTCATCGACGTGGTGCTGCGCATGCAACCGGACGAGCGCGGCCAGGCCTCGCGAATCCGCGACCTGTACGTGTGGGGCAGCCGGACCGGCAGAGCGGTGCCCATCGAGCAGGTCGCGCGCCTGGAACGGAGCATGAAACCCCAGAAGATCGTGCGCTATGCCCAGGAACGGACGCTGACGGTCGGCACTATCCCCAAGGAAGGCGAGTTGGCGTCGGTGCTGCTGGCGGGCGCGCGACCGAAGCTCGACGCCTTGCACCTGCCGCCGGGCTACCGGCTGGGCTACGGCGGCGAGGAGGAGCAGCAGCGCAAGGCCTTCGCCACGGTCAGCATCGCGCTCAAGGTCTCCGTAGTGCTCATCTTCCTGGTGCTGGTGTGGCAGTTCGCGCACGTGTTCAAGCCGCTCATCGTGTTCGCGTCGATCCCGTTCGGTCTCGTAGGCGTAGTGCTGGGCCTGACCGTGACGCACACGAACTTCGGCTTCATGGCGTTTCTGGGCGTGGCCAGTCTGATCGGCGTCATCGTCAGCCACATCATCGTGTTGTTCGACTTCATCGAGGAGGCCCGCGAGCAAGGCGTCGGCCTGCACCGAGCGGTCATCGACGCGGGGCTGGTGCGGTTGCGTCCGGTGCTGGTGACCGTGCTGGCGACGGTGGGCGGACTCATCCCGCTGGCGTTGGAAGGCGGGCCGATGTGGCGCCAGTTGGTCTACGTGCAGATCGGCGGCCTGCTGTTGGCGACGCTGGTCACCAAGGGCGTGGTGCCGCTGCTGTACGTGATGTTCGTTGAATCCTTTGGCCTCATCAGGTGGGCGCCGGACCACTCGCCTGAGGACGAAAAGCAAGAGGTGATCTCATGATGAACAGTGATTCCATGATGAAGACGGCCACTCCCCGCTGGCTCCGAGTCGTCGCGATTGCCGCCATCCTGTTTGGCGTGATGACGATCAAGGAAGGCGGCAGTGTCGTTCTAGTCGACGGGCTGGCGCGCGCCGCGGCTGGCCAGTACGTGCCGTTGGTGGTGTGGTTCAACTTCCTGGCCGGCTTTGGCTACGTCGCCACGGGCGTCGGCTTGTGGCGCAACGAGCGCTGGGCGCCACGGCTGGCGCTGGGGATCGCGGCGGCGACGCTGCTCGTGTTCGCCGCCCTGGGCGTGTACATCGCGGCGGGCCATGCCTTCGAGATGCGGACGGTCATTGCGATGACGGTGCGCAGCGTGCTCTGGCTGGCAGTTGCGCTGCTGTTGCAGCGGACGCGGTGAACGGGCGCACGCACCGGGTCACTGTATCCGTGTGGATATAGTGATGTATTCCACAAATCCAGCGAGTTAGGAGATATTTCGCGAAGAATCGACTGTCGGCCGCGTACTGCAGGCCTCCGGTTCCGGTTCCGGTTCCGGTTCCGGCTCCGGCTCCGGGTTCGGGTTCGGGTTCGGGTCCGGGTCCGGGCTTCCGGTTCCGGGTTCGGGTCCGGGTCCGGGTTCGGGCTCCGGCCCCGGCCCCGGCTCCGGCCCCGGCTCCCGGCTCGCAGCCCCGCCCGGATCGCCGCC
>CAYHHL010000190.1:0-11548 GCA_964356325.1 uncultured Enterobacteriaceae bacterium
GCCGCTGCGGCTGCGCGAGGCGGTAGAGCGGTCGCCGATTACCTGGGCCTGATTCGGGTGCCCTGCCGCTACCCTACGCCAACGGAGTCCCCCATGAATGCCATCGAATTGCTCAAGAGTCAGCATCGCGCGATCGACATCCTGTTTGCCCGGCTGGGTGCGCCCGGCGAACCGGTCGAACTCGCCGACACCGTCATCCCTGCGGTGGCTGCGTCTCAGCATCCGGACGGTCGGACCGAGACCATGCAAGACGCCGACGATCGTTTTCGCGACGAGGGCGGTGCCTCGGCCATGGACGCGAGCGCCGCCGAGTACGGGGCGGCGACCAAGGGCCACGATCCCGGAACAGAGGGCATCGACATGGAAAGTGCGCCGGCGGCGTTGCGCGACGACAGCGCGGGCCGGTGTGCGAGCCCCGCGGTGCCGCGTGCCCCGGTACCTCACCGGCAGTTCGACGACTCCCGTCAGGGCTCGTTCGACGAACTCGCGAAGTTGCTCGTCGCCCATGCGACGGTGGAGGAACAGATCTTCTATCCGGCGGTGCGTTCCGAGCAGACCGACGATCTGCTGTTCGAGGCGATCGAGGAGCACGCGTCCGTGCGGCGCCTGATCGACGAACTGCGGCGCATGCGGCACACCGACAAGGACTGGGACGACAAGTTCCTCTTGTTGCGCGAGAAGGTCGCCAACCACGTGCGCGACGAGGAGACGGAACTGTTTCCCAACGTCGAGGAAGTGCTAGGTTCGCAACGGCTTCAGGAACTCGGTGGCCTGATCGAACGCCGTTACTGGACGCTTCTGGGTGTGCGTCTCGAGCCGCACGGCCGGGAGAGTGCCCCGAATGCCGAAGCGCCGAAGCAGGCCCGTCAACCCACTGGAACTGAGGTGGATTCGGCGCGGCGCCTGCGTTGACTTCGACGCGCATCCACGCACTGATTCTGGGCCAGCGCAATGACCAGGGGGCCGGCGCAATGACCAGGGAGTGGGCCGGCGGATGAATCCGCGCCTATCATTGCAAAGCCCCGCCTTCGCGGGGCTGGCACAACTGCTTATACGTTGGGCACTTCTATGAGTTCGAGCAGACCGAAGACAATCACGAAGAACCTGAGCCCCGCGAAGGCGGGGCTTCGTAAACAAAGGCGCGGATTCATCCGCCGGCCCGACCATCGGAATCAGTGCGCCGATGCGCCCTGACTCAACCTGACCTTGCACCGCGGCCGCGCTTGCCCCACGCTGCCTCCGGCTCGAACGGAGGTCCTGATGCTGCGTGTCATCCTGGTAGTCGCGTGCCTGCTGTGCGCCTGTGGCCGCAAGCCCGAGCCGCCGCCCGTCCCGGCTGAGCCGCTTGCCGCAGTGCTACCAGCACCGCCTGCGCCCGCCGCTGCGCTGCCCGCCGCGGTCAGTCCCATCGCGTTGCCGGCGCCGGCCTCGACTGCCGCGGCAGGTCCGGCGCCCGATGCCACCGGTGAATGCGAGGTCGAGATGGGCGGAACGCTGGTTGGCATGCCGGTGCCCGCCGGCCACGAAGCGATCGTGTACGTGGCCATCGGCGACTGCTCCGGCACCCATGCCCACATCCTCCAGCGCGCGATCGGCACGCCTGAGGGCAAGTTCTTCGCGGAGGTGTTCGTTCCCTGCGGCACCGATCTGATGCTGTGCGGCTCGTTCGAGCCTGACTCGCTCGATCCTGCGCCGCAGCCGACCACACGCTACGGCCGCCTCGATCGCAAGCTGCACGCCGTGGGCACAGGGGAAATCGAGTTCCTGGATCTCGCGATCCCGATGGCCAAGGGCCCGAGCCACACGTTTCCCGCGCCGCGCCCCTGAAGGCTGCTCACTAATCTTGGCTATTTTGCTCGCGGCGCGCTGCTTGGCCTTGACGCACTGTGTCGGAGATCGCTACCCTCTTGGCCCCCAACGGCGGCATTCGCCGTGGAAACAATGAAAACACCTGTGATTTCGGAGCTCCCATGCGCCGCCACGTGTTCACGACCACGCTCGTCTGCCTGTCCACCATCGCCCTGGCCACGGCCTGCAGCGACGCACCTTCGAGCAAGACCAACGGCATAGGCCCGGTCGATGCTTCTGGGCTGAAGGACGGCATCAACCTCGGTGACGCGATCAAGGACGGCGCCAAGGTCGACGGCGTGCCGGACACGGGCAGCGACGACGTGGCCATGGCAGACATGGACGACGCGGAAGACGCGGTTGCCGACGTGGCGCCGACCGGCTGCACCGCGGACACCGATTGCGTCGGCAAGGTCGAAGTCAAGGTGTGCGAGACGGCGGTCTGCGACGTCGCGACGGGCCAATGTTCGGCGAAAACGGCTGACGACGGTGCGACTTGCGCCCCGGGCGACGCGTGCTTCCAGGACGGCGCTTGCCAGTCTGGTGCTTGCACGGGCAAGACGGCGATCTCGTGCGATGACGGCAATCCGTGCACGGACGATAGTTGCGTGCCGGCCACCGGCTGCTTGAAGACGAACAACACCGCGGCCTGCGACGACGGCGACGCGGCCACGGTGGGCGACAAGTGCATGGACGGCGCCTGCATGGGCGGCACGGCGACCTGCGCCAACACCAAGGAACTGAACTGCGCGGACAAGATCGACGACGACTGCGACGGCGCGACGGACTGCGCGGACAACGAGTGCGCGGCCGACGCTGGCTGCAAGGCCGTCACCAAGGAAGCGAACTGCGCCGACAAGATCGACGACGACGCGGACGGCAAGACCGACTGCGACGACAACGATTGCAGCGTCCATGACGAGTGCAAGCCCGTGACCAACGAGACCAACTGCACCGATGGCAAGGACGACGACCTGGACGGCACCATCGATTGCGCGGACAACGACTGCGCCAACGCGGTGAACTGCGCCACGCCGCTGAAAGAAGCGAACTGCACGGACAAGGCCGACGACGACAAGGATGGCAAGATCGACTGCGCCGACAATGACTGTGCAACCGACGCCGCGTGCGTGGCGGTGGCGAGCGAGACCGATTGCGGCAACAAGGTGGACGACGACAAGGACGGCGCGACCGACTGCGCGGACAACGACTGCAGCGCCGCGCTGGCGTGTGCCGTGACGGTCGAGACCGATTGCGGCAACAAGGTCGACGAGGACAAGGACGGCAAGACCGACTGCGCCGACAGCGATTGCGCCAAGGCTCCCGCTTGCACCGCGGCAGCAACCGAGACCAATTGCACGGACAAGCTGGACGACGACAAGGACGGCCTGGTCGACTGCAACGATGGCGACTGCTCGGCCAACACGGCGTGCAAGGTGACGTGCAACGTGTGTGCGGTCAACACCAAGGCCTTGGACCCGAAGTGCGACGCCTGCGCGGCGGCGGTCTGCAAGGCGGACGACTTCTGCTGCACCGATTCGTGGGACAGCACTTGCGTCAATGAGGTCAAGCAGTACTGCGGCAAGCAGTGCGAAGGCCTGTGCGGTGACAAGAAGGACAACGACGGAGACTTGAAGACGGACTGCGCGGACAACGACTGCGCGGCGGATCTGGCATGCACCGCGACCAAGACGACGACCTGCACGGCCGCTGCCGCCATTGCGTGCGGTGCTTCGAACTCGGGCTCGACCGCGGACAAGGCGGCGACCAAGGCCCTGGACGCGTACACGTGCGCCGACGGCAAGGCCAGCCAGGAGACCGGTCCTGAGTACACCTATGAATTCACGGCAGAATGCGATGGTCCTGTCACCGTGTCCGTGCAGAAGACCAGCACCAAGGCCGGCTTCTTGGACCTGTTCATCCTCGACGCGGCCAAGGGTTGCGCGGGCACGAGTTGCCTGGCGCACGGCGTGATGGCCGGCACCGCGGGCAAGGCCACGGTCACGGCCAAGAAGGGCGCGAAATACTTCGTGGTCGTCGACGGTTTCGCGGACTTCTCGGGTGAATTCAGCCTGAAGATCGCGTGCGGTTGCGCGGGCGGCAAGGAAGTGAACTGCGGCGACAAGGTCGACAACGACACCGACGGCACGACTGACTGCGCGGACGCCGATTGCGTGGCGACGCTGGCTTGCACGCCGTCGAGCGAGACCAGTTGCACCAACAAGGTGGACGACGACAAGGACGGCAAGATCGACTGCGCCGACGGCGACTGCGCCGTCAACGCCGCGTGCGCCCCGACCAGCGAGACCAACTGCACGGACAAGGTCGACAACGACAAGGACGGCAAGCTCGACTGCCTGGACGCGGATTGCGTCAAGGATCTGGCCTGCGCGCCGACCACTGTCGAGGGCAACTGCACCAACAAGGTGGACGACGACAAGGACGGCAAGGTCGACTGCGCGGACAGCGACTGCACCGGCAAGACCGGCTGCATGTGCAAGGCGGACTTCACCTTGACCACGGGCAGCACCGACAGCTGGAACAACGCCGGCACGGGCAGCACCAAGGTCGTGAATGATTACGTGTGCAAGGACGGCACCGCGACCAACGAGACGGGCAGCGAGTACACCTACGGCTTCACCTCGGATTGCGACGGCGACTTGACGGTGACCGTGAGCAAGAAGACGAGCGGCGCGGGCTACTTGGACCTGTTCATCCTGGATGGCACCAAGCCTTGCGGCGGCACCTCCTGCATCGGTCACGCGCTGATGGGCACCACCACCGCGAGCAAGACCTTGCCGGTCACCAAGGGCGAGAAGTTGCTGATTGTGGTCGACGGCTACCAGAACTTCAGCGGCGACTACTCGATCAAGTCCACGTGCGCAAAGAAGGAACTGAACTGCAAGGACAAGAAGGACAACGACGCCGACGGCAAGACCGACTGCGCCGACACGGATTGCGCGGCCGACGCGGCGTGCAAAGTGGCGCCGGAAGCGAACTGCACTGACAAGGTGGACAACGACAAGGACGGCAAGACCGACTGCGCCGACACGGACTGCGCGACCACTGCGGCGTGCAAGAACCCGACCACCGAGATCAGCTGCGTCGACAAGGTGGACAACGACAAGGACGGCAAGACCGACTGCGCCGACAGCGATTGCACGGCCGACGTGGCTTGCAAGACGCCGACCGTCGAGACGCTTTGCAGTGATGGCAAGGACGACGACAAGGACGGCAAGATCGACTGCGCGGACAGCGATTGCGTCGGCAAGGCGGCGTGCACGTGCAAGGGCGACTTCCCGCTGGCTTGCGGCGGATCGGACAGCTTTGGCAACGCCAATCCGGGCAGCACCAAGGTCGTCAACGAATACGTGTGCAAGGACGGCTCGGTCAGCAACGAGACGGGCAGCGAGTACACCTACGACTTCACCGCTACTTGCGACGGCGACGTGACGGTGACGCTGACCAAGACGTCGGCGGCGAGCAACAAGTTCTTGGACCTGTTCGTGCTCGACGGCGACAAGGTGTGCGCGGGCACGAGTTGCCTGGCGCACAGCCTGATGGCGAGCAACACCGCCACGCTCAAGTTCAAGGGAGTCAAAGGCAAGGCGTACCGCATCGTGGTCGACGGCTATGACGGCTACAGTGGCAACTACACCCTCAAGGTCGCTTGCGGCTGCGCGCCGACGACCGAAGCCAACTGCACCAACAAGGTGGACGACGACAAGGACGGCAAGGTCGACTGCGCGGACAGCGATTGCGCCACCAACGCCGCTTGCGCCGCCCCGCAGTGCAAGGATGACACCGTGATTGCGATGGGTTGCAGCACGACGGACAACTGGTCCAACAACGGCGAGGGCAGCACCGACGCGGTCGACAGTTACACCTGCGCGGACGCCCCGGGCCAGACCTTCAGCTCGGAAACGGGCGCGGAGTACAGCTACACCTTCACCGCGGACTGCACAGGCACGGCGACGGTCAAGCTGACCAAGACGTCGGACAAGAGCAAGTACCTGGACCTGTTCATCCTCGACGGCAGCAAGCCTTGCGCGGGCGCCAGTTGCACCGCGCATGCCCTGATGTTCTCGAACACGGCGACGGCGAGCTTCCCGGCGACCAAGGGCCAGAAGTTCCATGTCGTGGTCGATGGGTTCCAGAATTTCTCGAGCGATTACGAGATCGTGAGTAGTTGTGCGTGCAAGTAGCTGACGGTTTTCGAGGGTTGAGACACGGATAGTGTCGAGTCCTCGAAAACGGGCAGGGCATAGAGCGACCCATGGGAGCGTCAGCCCTGCCCTGCGCGAAAACGCGTCGGGACCCGTCAGCTACCCTGAGCCGAGGCCGCGACTTTGTCGCGGACGAGGCGAAGGGTCTCTGGGGGTTACTGACTGGCCCTGACCGTGACCCTGGCCCTGACCGTGACCGTGTGTTGACGGCGTCGAGTTCCCGCGCGCCGTCGGCGTTTTCCGCTGCGAGCGCCGCCTCCGCCCAAGCTTGCGAAGTTCAAAGAGTTGCGTGTTCGTAAGCCCGGTCGGGAGTGCGGGTCTCGCGAGAACAGGCAGCCGGCGCCCCATGATTTCAGGAAGTTCCCTCGCCCCGGCGCACTTGGCGGGAAAAGCCTCGGACACGCAGACCGGCGACGCCGTCAACAGTCCACCAGGTTAGAGCATCGGCGGCTCAATCCGATGGTCTGCGATGCGGGTCGGCGTGATGATCCGCGTTGCCCTGCCCTGGCCTGGTGCCGTATGCTGCAACCGGGCCGCGGCTGCGGTGGAAGGTGCCTCATGGACCGGTTCGAAACAGACGCTATTGTGGACGCCGAGGGCGTTGTTCACGTTCGGGTAGGCACACCCGGCGAGTTGGTGCATGTGGCGGTTGGCCCCGCTGCCCCACGTCGCACGTTTGCCGAGGTCCTAGATCGCATATACGGCTCGTGTGCCGGTACCGGCCTTGAGCGACAAGCGCAGGGCACGTTCGAAACACGGGATACGCTGTAGACCATGCGCCTTCTGCTCGACACCAACGCTTGCATCGCACTTCTGACCTGTTTGCCCTTCGACGAAGTCGCTGCTGACCTCTACGGGATCATACGCGCGCACCTGGACCGTGCTGGCACGCCGATCGGGCCGAACGACCTGCTGATCGCCGCCACCACGCTGGCAGCCGGGGCCAAGCTGGTCACGCGCAACGTGCGGGAATTCACTCGAGTACCGGGACTGACCATCGAAACGTGGTAGCTTCTGTGCGAGACCGTAGCGCCTGTTGACGGCGTCGAGTTCCCGTTTGACAGCGGCACCGTCAACAAGCGGCGAAGATTCTGCACCCTTGGCCTCAACAGCGACTTGCCGGTCGTCTTCAAGGTAGGAGCCCGATGCGTTAGCAGCGCACGCCGGGATCTGCGCGGGGGGCGGCGGGATCAAAACCGCCGTCCTACCGCGACCTAAGATCCTACGTATGAGCGGGCGCTATCGACGCACCCGCCGCCGCAACACCACCACCGCCAGCGCAGCCCCCGCCCACGCCAACCAAGCCCCCGTACTCGCACTTCCCGCCGCACACCCACTCGGCGGCTTGGCCGGCACCTTCGCGGGCGTCACATCGGTCCCATCCGGCCCGGTAATCCCCAGGTTGAACGCGACCTGCGGCCAGTACTTCGGGCACTCGTTGCCAGTGCGCGTGCCAGCCGGGCACTTCAGCGGCGTCACCGCCTTGCTCACATGCAAAGTCGCGACCGTCGCCCCGCCGTCTTGCGACACCCCGACCATGTAGGGCGCGCTGGTGTCGTTCGTGGTTCCGCACACATACAGCCCGGTCGCCGTCCAGGTCAGGCAGCGCACGTTGCCCTGGCTCTTGTTGGTGAACTTCAGGACGTGGCTGTCCGCGGTCCAGATGCCGCGGCCCGGTCCCGCCACGCCCAGCGCCACCGTGTTGCCGTCGGGGGACAGCGCGAAGCCGAACAGGTTGCCCGCGGTCACGAAGACCTCCTGCCAGGTCTTGCCGGCGTCCGGACTGACCAGCAGGGCCTGTGCCCCCTCGCGATTGCGCCGCATGAACAGCCGATCCGCGTCCAAGGGATCGACAGCACTGAGGAAAACGCCTGCCACGTCGGTCACTCCCATCGGCAGGGCTACCCAGGTCTCGCCGCCATCATCGCTGCGCTGCAGCATGCTCGCGTTCGTTTCCGGCCCTCCGCTCAACCCGGACACGTACACCCGCTGCGGCGCCGAGGCCGCCAGCTCCAACGTCAACACCACGAAATCAGGAGGCAATGGCTTGCCTACGTACGCCCACGTCAGTCCACCATCTTGCGACACTGCCAATCGGGCGGTGACCGACGCGTCATTCTTGGCGAAATCGTCCGGATCCTGAACCAGGGCCAGGATCTTCAAGGGATTCTTGCGGTCCGCCACCAGATCGATCGCCAGATGCGTCCCCAGCGTGCCAGCCGGACGGTTCCAGACGCAGCCGCGATCTGGGCTCACGGACAGGCCATTGCTGGTCGCGACCACGATGACACCAGTCTGGCCCAGCGCGACGAACGGGTCGCTGTAGTCCTCGTAGCCGACCGCCGTCTCGCAGATCCAAGCCCAGTTCTTGCCGGCGTCGACGGTTTGCAACAGGCCGTAGGTGGTGCGCACGATCAGGTGGGCGTTGTCGCCGGGATCCGCGGCAATCTGACCGGCTTGAGGGTAACGGCCGTTGCCGTGGGCAGTTCCGGACCAGGCTGCCGACATCGCGCCGGCCACGGTCAGGCCGGCCAGAAGGCGAGTGACGGCACGCTCAAAGCTCGAAGTACGCCAACAGCGCCTGGATGTCCGCGTCACTCAGCACCTCGACCGAAAAGGGCGGCATCGCGCCACCGTAGCCCAAGAAGCCGCCGTGACGGATCTTTTCTATGAAGATGACGCGGTTCTCAGCCGCCGTGTACTCCACGTGCTCGGCCAGCGGCGCCTCGGGCAGGATCGACATGCGCGCCGACAGCCGACCCTTGCCCGTGTGGACTTCGCCGTGGCAGGTGCGACAGGCCAGCGCGAACACCTCCGCACCGCGCACGGCATCGGTCGGCGCCAGATCCTGCACCGAGGGAATCACAGTAAACGTCTGCGGTTCCGGCAGGGCGCTCGGCAGCGAGGCGAGGTAGGCATACATCGCCTGGGCGTCCACGTCGGTCGCGAGCCACGGTTGCTGGGCGCGCATGAACCAGTAGCGGCAGTGGTTGATCGAGGCCAGCAGGTCCAACTCGTGTCCACCCCAAAACGTCGGCCGCAGCGTCGCTCCAGCCAGCGGCGCGCCTGGGTGCATCGCCTTGTCGGTGGTCGCCCGCGTCGTGACGTGGCAAGTGGAGCAGCTGTAATCGTTCAGTTTTGACGGTGAAGCCGCGCGGGTCTCGAACAGCGCCTTGCCGTGCTCGATGGCCGTGCGTTCCTCGATCTGCGTCGTCGGTTCACTCGTGCACGCCGCCAGAAGCAGCGCAAAAGCCGCAAGTTTGCCCCGTGTCACGGCCACCTCGCCAGCGCCAGTCGATCCGGGTACACGCCCACCGGCAACGTCGCCAAGGTCGCCAAGGTCAAGGGATCCAGCACCAGCACCGCGCCTGGCAGGTCGGGCAGGGCGGCGCCGGTTTGCTTGTCGCTCTCGCCGTGGCGACCCTCGCAGACCACGAACAGCGCAAGGTCGGCGGTATTCTCTGCGTTGGTCTGGACTTGCACCTCGTGCGGCCGCCGACACAGCCCCGCGTCGAAGCTGCGACTCGCCACCGGCAAAGGCTTGTCCAGGTCGAACACCAAGAGGCCGTCCGGGGCCTGGGTCGGCACGTACAACCGCTTTCCGTCATGGCTGAATTGCGGAAAGTAGGCCGCGCCGCCGGTCTTCAGCACCAGCGGGCTCATCAGTCGATCCGAGGTGTTCAGCAGCCGGATGTCGTGCGATTCGATCTGGCCCAGCGCCACGAGGCTGCCATCGGCCGATGCCACCGCCGAGTACGGACCGTAGACGGGCGCACCACCCGGCGGTCCTGGCGCTGGACCCACCGGCACGAGCACCACAGGCTGTTGCGGATGCGCCACGTCGACGATCGCCACCGCATCCTCGCCGTAACACGCGACCCAGGCGGTATCGCCTGCGCCAGGGGAAAGTGCCAGACCGTGCGGTAGGATACACGCAGGCACCAGCACCGGTTCTGGTGCCTGCGCCGGCAGGACGGCCGCCGCAGCTACGATGGTCACCGGCGCGCGCCGCTCCTGCAGGGTCGTGCCACTCAGCGCGCGCTGCAGGTCGAAATGCGCAAGGACCAGGCGCTTGCCGTCCTGGCTCAGTACGATGTCGCCGGGATTGGCTTGGACCGCCACGTCGCCCAGCACGCGCAGGTCATCCAGGTCCAACTTCTGCAGCCGCCCAGCCCGCACCGAGGAGCCGTGGCCGGCATGCGGTCCGGGCGCGATCGCCGGCGCCGGATAGGACAACGCCACGTAGACGAAGCGATTCTGCAGATCGATGGCCAGGTGGTGCGGCCCATCGTTGCCGACCGGATCGCGGCCGATCGGCACCTTCGCCAGCACCTTGCGGTTCGTCAGATCCAGCGCCGTCAGCGTGTCCGAGCCGTTGTCCGAGGTCAGACCGTACCAGCCTTGCGGCCAGGCGATCTTCGGGCGAACGTTGGGGAAGGCCTGGCCGTCGAAGGGAGCGTCCTTGAATTCCGTGCGTATTTCGCCGTCGCAGGCTTGCAGCGACGCCGCGCCCAGCAGGGCTGCCATCGCCGCCGCGCGCCACGTCATGGCTTCACGGTGAAGTGAACGGGCGTGCCCGCGAAGGGACCTTCGACCAGCTTGTTCACATCGAACGTCGCGGTCAGCACGGTCGCGGTCAGCGCGCCTGCGCCGGCAAGCTGCTTCCACTCCGCGGCGTTCGGCGTGTAGGACTTGGCAGCGGTGAACACGCGCAACAGCTTGGCATCCTTGGCACTCGACACCACCAGGAAGTACGCCGTGCCTGAAAGCGGGGATCCGTGCGCCAGCGCGTCGGTCACGCCGAGCCAGCCTTGCCAGTCGACGCGGGCCAGCCTCGGCGCATGCGGCGCGGGCTCAGCGTGAGCGGTGCTGAGCGTGTGCCAGGTCAGCGCGGTAGGCGTGGCTGGCAAGGCGACTCCTTCCGCGGGCGTCTCGAATTGAGCGCCTTTGGTCGCGCTCGCGATGGGCGCCGTGTCGAGCATCGGTTCGAGCGCTTCGTCCGTAGTATTGCCGGTGTACACGACCCCGGCCAGATCGGGGTTGGTGGGAGCGTGGGTGTGCGTGTCACAGGCGAAGAGATAACCGGTCAAGGTGAGCAGGCTGGCCAGGGCGGCGGTGCGAAGGAGGCGGTGCATGCGGCGAACTCCGGCGGGACCCACAGCAGCATGGGCGGCGAAAGGATAAGCGCCGTCGGCGGTGGGCACAAGCGAATCGCGCGCGGGGGCGCATCCGCGCACTGATTCTCGCCTTGATTTCCATGACTTCTAGACAACACCACGGCAAGTTGGCGTGCAACCGCACAGAATCATGCACGTACAGAATCATGCACGCACAGAATCATGCACGCACGGAATCATGCACGCACAGAATGATGCACGCACGATGCCGGCGGTCCGGCCGGCGGATGAATCCGCGCCTTTGTTTACAAAGCCCCGCCTTCGCGGGGCTCAGGTTTTTCTTGATTGTCTTCGGTC
>CAYHHL010000191.1:0-11463 GCA_964356325.1 uncultured Enterobacteriaceae bacterium
GGGGTCGGGGTCGGGGTCGGGGTCGGGGTCGGGAGGCTACGGCGGCGGCAATCGCCAGCCGGCACCGCCGTTTCCACAGCCGCCTGCCAAGATGGATGGGCCGCGGGTCCAACCAATGGCTCCGCCGTTTCCGCCGCCGCCGCCCAAGGCCGATATGCGCCCGCCTGTGCCACAACCGGTCAAGATCGTGGGCGATCAGGACCTCGAGGCGTGGCAGACCACCGTGCGCGAGCGGTTGGGCAAGCCGGTCATCGCGTCGCTGCTGGACAACGCCGTAGTGCAGCCGGGCGGGCCGGGGCGCATCCGCCTGGCGTTCGCGAACGATTTCGTGGCCGGACAAGCGCGCGATGCCGAAGCGTTGCGTTGGCTGGGCGAAGGTGCGGTCAAGACCTTCGGCGGGCTGTGGCAAATCGAAGTGGGGCCTTCGGATCCGCGCGCGCGGGAAGAAAGCCTCGGCGCGCGCAGGCAGAAAGTCCAGAAGAACCAACGCGATGGCGTCGAGCAGCAACTGCGGCAGGATCCGCGCGTGCGCTCGCTGGTCGAGTCGCTGGCCGGCGACATCGTCGAAGTGGTGCTGCTCGAAGAACCTGGCGCCCACAAGTCGCTCGCCGACCTCGAACCGAGGACCTAGCCCGTGCCGCAACTGCCGCCCGCCCTGGAACGGCTCGGCATGCTGCTGGGGCGCCTGCCCGGCGTCGGCGATCGCTCGGCGCAAAGACTGGCGCTGCACGTGCTGAAGCAGGAACCGGACTTCGCCCAGTCGCTGGCCGACGCGCTGCAGCATCTCCATGAATCCGTGCGGTTCTGCGATAGGTGCCACCACCTTTCGACCGGTTCGCTGTGTGGCATCTGCGCCGATCCGCACCGGGATGCCAAGTTGCTGTGCGTGGTCGAGGACGTGCCCGACTTGCTGGCGATCGAGCGATCCGCGGAATTCCATGGGGTATACCATGTGTTGCATGGCGTGCTGTCGCCGTTGCGGGGCGTGGGGCCGCGCGACTTGACCTTGGACGATCTGCTGACCCGGGTGGAGCGCGATCGGCCCGAGGAAGTCATCCTGGCGACGTCGATTTCGATCGAAGGCGAGGCGACCGCCAACTACCTCGAGACGCTGCTGCGCAACCAACCGGTGCGCCTGACGCGCATTGCCAGCGGGGTGCCTCAAGGTGCGGATCTGGAGTACCTGGACCAGGCCACGCTCGGGCGGGCGTTGCGGGCGAGGCATCCGCTGCGCCGGAGTTGATCGATGCGTCCGCGCGACTGGCCGCAAGTCGTTGGGAACTCGTGGATGCCTCGAATTGTGTTGCTGGCTTCGGCGCCGGTCCGGTATACTCGCACGGCTGGCGCGCGGACCCGCCTTCTTCTTCTCCCGCACATCCTGACGATCGTCTTGCGAACCGTCAGCGATGCGCCAAGTCCCCGATCGCGATCCGACCTGCCCCACCACGGAGAGCGCACCCATGATGATGTTCAAGATTGGCGATCGAGCGGTTTATCCCGGCCAGGGCGTCGCGGAGATCACAGGCATCGAGTCCAAGCAGATCTCGGGCAACACCGAAGTCCTGTACATGCTTCACGTCTTGAACACCAACCGGAAGATCATGATCCCGGTCAGCAAGGTGGGCTCGGTCGGACTGCGCAAAGTCATCGGTAACACCGAGGTCGAGACGATCTACCGCGTGCTGAAGGAGCGGACCGCGCAGGCGGCGCACCAGACCTGGAACCGGCGCTACCGTAGCTACGTCGAGAAGATCAACAATGGCAGCATCTTCGACGTCGCTGAGGTCCTGCGCGACCTGAGCCTGCTGAAGTACACCAAGCCGCTGTCGTTCGGTGAGCGCAAGATGCTCGATCAGGCGCGCTCGCTGCTGGTGAAGGAACTGTCGGTGGCGCGTTCCACCGGCGAGGCCGACATCGCTTCGGAACTGGACTCGATCTTCGCGGACGGTCGGCCGATCGGCGCCTACGTTTCGCAGTAGCTTCTCGAGCGGCGGTTGCCAGCCCCTATCTCAGGCTGAACAACCGCGCGTGCACTTCCGCCGCCAAGGTCGCGTAATCCCTAGCGCCCGATGATTCCGGCGCGGCATGGAACACGCTCTGACCGGTCAGCTGGGCCCCTGAAAGCGCCGTATTCACCCCGATCTCCGTGCGCAACGGCAGGTTCGCGTACTTCTCTGCCACCGCCCGCCGGATCGCCGCGTTTTGTTTGGCATTGCGCTTGTCTACCTTGGTGTGCAGCAAGCCGAGCAGGCGTGGCGACCGCCCGAACGTCAGCTCCAACTGCTGCATGGTGCGCATCAGATCGTCCACGCCTTCCAGCGACAACACGCTCAGATCGCAAGGGATCAGCACGTGGTCCGCGGCGGTCAGCGCGTTCAGGGTGAGCAGACCCAGGTTGGGCGGACAATCGAGCACGATCGCGTCGTACTGATGGCGCGCACTGCGCAACGCCCGCGCCAACAGCATCTCGCGACCGATGCGGCTCGCCAATTGCGCCTCCGTGGCGCCCAGTTGCTTGTCGGCCCCGGTGATGTGCAGGCCGTCCAGCGTCGTCGGCAGCACCGCGGTCAGCAGGTCCGGCTCGGCGGCCAGGAGCGCGCCCGAGACCGTTTGCGTCGCCGCCACGCGCAGATGCGAGCGCAGGCTCGACGCGACGTGACCCTGGTTGTCCAAGTCGACCAGGAGCACGCGCAAACCGTGGTTCGCCGCCAAGCCAGCCGCGAGATGCACCGCGGTCGTGGTCTTGCCGACGCCACCCTTTTGTGCAGCCACAGCGATGACTTGCGCGCGGCCGGGCTGGCCTTGCAGGAACGGCATGCCGGGCGACGAGACCAAACCGCCGCCGATGGCGTGACGCAGACGTTGACCGAGATCGTGGACGACGGACATGACGGCACTCCTGGCGCCCGGATGGGGCTGCGGCAGGTGTATCACGTCGATCAGATCGGTCCAGAAAACCGGCGGATCAGCCCAGAAAACCGACGCCTTGGCAAGGATAGGGGATTACACTGGTTTTAGCTTGGCTTGCACGCGCTCGACGTCGCCCTGGCGTTGCACGCCCGCGCCGCCCGACGCATGCTGCCGGAACTGTTCAAGAGACAGGCCGTATAGCACCGCCGCTGCCTGCGGATTCTCCTCGGCCAGCACATCGCCCGCACCTTCCAACAGCGCGCCACGCCTCAGTTCGGCATAGTCGCCATCTGGAGCCAGTTCCGCGAGCTTGGCCTGCAGTGGCTCGGGCCCCTCTTGGACCGCGACCGCAACCTGGCCTGCCGCCTCACGAAATGCAGCTTCTGCCTGGACCTGGACCGCGTCTATCTTCTCGAGCACGTTGCCGGCCAGGTGCGAGACCAGCGCCGCCCGCGAGCCGGTCAGGCCATGGACCTGATCCCTGAGCGCCTGCACGCCTTCGCGAAAGCCGAGCAAGGCTTCGGCGTGGGCAAAAGCCGCCTGCAAGCGCAACACCGCTTCGTCTGCCAACGCCGACGGATCCAACGGATGGCGCAAGGCATGCAGCACGCCGGCCACGATCGCCGGATGGGGCACCGGCAAGCGCGCCGCCACCGCCAAGGCCGGCAAGCGATCGCCAGGCAGCGTCGAGACCAGCGCCACGCCCAGCTCGGCCCCGAAGTCCTCGCGCTGGCTCAGCTTGTGCGCCATGACGCGGACCGCTGGCAGCACCGACAGGCTCAGCAGCCCGGCCACGACCTCGGGCAGCGTCGCCTGCGGATCCAAGTTCAGCGCGTCCCAAACTTCCTGGCGCATGGCCTGATCCAGGGGCAGGACCTGCAGCTGCTCCTGGTTGACGGGCTGGGCGGCAAACACCAACTGGCAGCCCGGGCACACCACCGCAACGCAGTCGGGATCGCCAAGGACTTGCTCTAGTTGTGGCTGGGCGCAGGCACAGGTCGGGCGAAACTGCCAGGGCAGTTGATCGACGCGCTGCAAGCTGACGCCAACGCGCGCGGCGGCGATCGGATCGAGCGCGAAGGCCTTGCGCACACCGTCGGGGCCCACCACATCAAGGCTCAGGCCAGCGGCGGTCTTTTTCGCGCCCAGGAACTGCCAGACCTCGCCGGCCTCGTGCTCCACGCCAGCTTGATCGGCGAAGGGCTGCACCACGCCATAGACGAGGCCGTACAGGAGCGGTGGATGGTCGTGCATGGGGATCGCTCGCAGAAGGCCCGGACTTGGTTCACAGCCCCTGAGCTACTTCTTGGCGTCCGGATTGACGAAGTTGAACTCGACGCGGCGGTTCTTGTCCCAAGCGGCGGCGTTGTGGGCCTTGTCGATCGGGCGCTCTTCGCCGAAGCCGACCGGGATCAAGCGGCTGCGGGCGATGCCACGCTTCACCAGGGCCGCGACCACGCTTTCGGCGCGCGACTGGCTCAACTTCTTGTTCTTCTTATCGGGACCGCGCTCGTCGGTATGGCCCTCGACCTGCACGATCACGTCCGGGCGATCATCACGCAGGATCTTGGCGGCGGCATCGATGATCTCCTCGGACAGCGAGCCGACGATCTTGGCCGAGTTGGTCGCGAACAGGATCTGCTTCTTGAACTCGATGCCCTTGTCGGTCAGTTCAACCAGCGTCGGGAATTCCTTCGGCGGTGGGGGGGCTTCCGGCAGCTGGTCCGGGCAACCGTCGGTGTCGTCCAAGCCGTTGTAGGTCTCGGGCTTGTCCGGGCACTGGTCGTCCTTGCGCGGCGAATCCAAGAAACCGTCGCCGTCGTTGTCCAGGTCCGGGCAGCCATCTTCGTCGGCGAAACCGTCCTTGTCTTCCGCGACGTTGACGCATTTGTCCTTGGGGTCGGCGATGCCGTCCTGATCATTGTCGAGGTCCGGACAGCCGTCCTCGTCCAAGAAGCCGTCCTTGTCCTCGGCTTGATCGGGGCAGCGGTCCTGCTGATCGTGGATGCCGTCGCCGTCGCGGTCGTACTCCGGGCAGCCGTCGGTGTCCTCGTCGTTGTCGAAGTCCTCGGGATCATCGGGACATTTGTCTTCGGCATCGCAAATGCTGTCGCCATCGCGGTCCGGGCAGCAGCCCTTCTTGTCCTTGACGGCTTCGACGGCCTTGGTGTGCACGCGCGCCAACTCGAGGTGGTGGCCAGCCGACAGCGTGTCGCCGTAGCCCGATTCCAACCTCGCGAAATCAATGTGGGCTTCTGCCAAGGCAAGGTCGCGCGGCGCGCAGTAGTACGCCGGCACCTTGGAGGCGCGGACGGTCACTTCGAGCTTGGCCGTCTCGCGGGTGATCTCGTCGCCCGTGGTGCAACCGGTCAGCGCGAAAGCCGCCACGAGAGCGATTTGCGCAAGGATCCGACCCGTTTCAAGAGCGCGCTGCAAGTGCTGGCCCGCCATGCTCATTCCTCGCCCGAGGGAGTGAAGCCCGGTGCCTTCTTGCCTTCGTCATGCTTGGGCGCGAACTTTTCCTTGCGCTTCTGCGTGTCCTTGCCCAACCGTGCGACATCCAAAGCTTTCTCCGATGCCGTTTGCGACAGGCGCGCGTACTCGGACGCCTGCTCGTACAGGCCTTCGCCCTGCAACTTCTTGGCTTTCTGCAGGTATGCCGCGGCCCGGGTGTACCAGTAGGTCGCGTTCTTCTCGGCGTCCAGGCCCTTGGCCTCGTCGAACTCGCGGTTGGCGTCACCGATGTTGGACGAGGCGGTGACCGCGCCGCAGCCGATGGACAGAACCGCCAGCACGGCCAGCAATGCCGCGCAGGTTCCCTTGAAAAAGGGCGGACTTGCCGAGAGGAGCTTTCGTCCGATGTGGTTGGGCTGCATGCGCACGAGCTTCGGGGCAAGGCCAAGAGGGCAGAGGTCGCACCTGGATCAGCGTGCCGGCACGAAGGCACGTCAGCAGGCACTTGGACGGTACTTTGGCCCTGCCCCGGAACAGTGTCAAGTTGCCGGTCCAACCGACGACCTTCGCGAATCTGCCGGGTTGCCGGACAGCCCGAGGGCCGAGCGCAGGCCGCCGCCGAACCCGGGCCAGATGGAAGGACAAAACGCCTTAGCGGCCGCGGTGCCACGCAGCAGCCCGATGTCGCGGTCGGCCTTGTCCGCGGCGGTTGCGTGCGCCAAGATGGGCCGCTTTCCTGCCGTCGACCGTTCCCGGAGAGGCATGCCGCATCCTCGCACATTGACCTTCTGGCCCATCCTGCTCGTGCTGACGGCGCTTTGGCTGCCGAATTGCCAGCGCATGCAGGAAGATCGCAAGGCGGCGACCGACCTGCGCGCGGCGGCCGAGGCGATCCAACGCTATTCGCAGGCGTCGGACGCGGCCAACCAGGCGCACAAGGCGGTCATGGATGCCTTCGACAAGGCCAACCGCTCGCCCAACCTGCCGGAATACCGCACGGCGCTGCGCACCCTGGTGCTGCCGGCGCTCGACGCGTTCGTCATCAAACTCAAAGCAATGCCGACCGGAACCCCGCCGTTGAAGGCCATTCACGCCCAGTTGATCGAGGCCTACGCGCAGGCCCGGCTCGAAATAGACGACTACGAGGCCGGCCTGCGCGGCGCCGACGATCTCGGCCGATTTGGCGACATCCGCTCGCACATGCAGCAGCGCGTCAAGGCGTACCGGGAGGCGCTGGCGAAGTACTATGCCAAGTATCAGCGCCAGTTGCGTCAGGATGCGCCGCCCGCCGCCCTGTTGCCCGCCCGCGTCACGCCGACGACCGACGGCCTCGATCCGTCCAGCCTTCCCGTCGCGGTCACGCCATGAGTTCGGCCCTGGTCACGCACGCGCGCGCGCTCTTGCGCGAGATGCGCCCCCACCAGTGGGTCAAGAACGTCTTCGTGGTGGCACCTTTGCTCTTTGCCGGGCCGATGTTGCGCGAGCACGGCGAGTTGACGGGGGCCGTGACGCTGCGGGTGCTGGCTGGTTTCGCTGTGTTCTGCCTGGCCTCGAGCACGACATACATCCTAAACGATTTACATGATCTCACCGCGGATCGCGCGCATCCGATCAAGCGCCATCGGCCGATCGCCTCGGGCGCCTTGCCCGAACGCCTGGCCTGGGCCTGGTTCGGCGCTTTCCTGGCCTTGGCGGCGGTCGGTGCCCTGTACGTCGGGCCGTGGTTCGCGGCTTGTGTGGGCGCCTACTTCGCGATGAACCTGGCTTACTCCAAGGGTCTCAAGCACGTAGCGTGGGTCGACACGGCGGTGATCGCGTTCGGCTTCCTGTTGCGCATCCTGGCGGGCGGCGAGGCGGCATCGGTGCAACTCTCGCGCTGGCTGGTCACTTGCACGGTGCTGCTCGCGCTGTTCCTGGCCTTGGGCAAGCGCAAGCACGAGTTGCTGACTTCGGACGCCTCGCATCGCGTCGCGCTGTCTGGTTATCGCGCCTCGCATCTGCAGATTGCCCTGTGGATCCTTGCGCTTGGCACCGTGGCTGCCTACGCCGGCTACACGCTGGACGCCGATACCGCGCAACGATTCCACACCCGCCTGCTGCCCTGGACCGTGCCGTTTCCTGTGCTCGGGCTTTGGCGCTTCTCGCGACTCCTGGATCGGCCCGACACCGCGCACAGTCCGACCGAGCGGATGCTGCGGGATCCGCTGTTCGTCCTGAATCTCCTGGCTTGGGCGGGCACGACCCTGGTGCTGATCTACGGCGCCCGTTGGGGTGCAGCGTGAGACGGGCGTGGCTGGTCGGCATCCTGCTGACGGCATGCTCGGGCGAAACCGTAGCCCGGGTCCAGCCCAATCCGGTGCGCCACGACTACGAGCAACGGTTGTTGGCGGTCGACACCAAGGTGCCGCTCACGCTCCGGTTCAATCCGGCGCCGTGCAATTGCCCCGCGTTCGAGCTGCAGTTGGGCGAGCGGTGGCTGCGTGCCGAGCTGACCGCGAGTGATCTCGACCGGTTGAACGCCTGGATGACCTGGCTGGCCGCGACGCCGCCCGAGGCGCTGCCCGTCGCCGTGACGATAATGGGTCGGATCGATCGCGAGTTGCAGCGGACCGCCCAGGGCGCGTACGCCGTGCGCATCGACGTGGCGGAAATCCTGACGCCCGAACCACCGGTGAATCCGGAAGAGCCTGCGCCCGTTGGCCCTTGAAGCATCCAGATCGAGGTACTGCCCATGTCCCTGCGTAACCTGCTGTATACACTCACTGCCGTCTTGGCGCTGGCCGTTGCCCCGGTCGACGCCGCGCCGCCCAAGCCTGCAACGGCCGAACTGGTGGTATTCCTGGCCGACAAGGCCGTGGGCAGCGAGTCCCTGCGCGTGACGACCGGCAAGGAGGGCACGTATTACTCGACCCAGGCGAAGTTGCAGGACAAGGTCAACAAGGTCTGGCGATCGTTCACGGAACGCACGTTCTTGCCGGTCAGCCCCAAGGGCGAACTGACGTCGTACGATCGCTGGATCGACGTGATGGGCGCGACTGGCACGACCAAGCTCTTCAATTTCAATGGCCAATGGCGGATCGCCACGACCGAAGCGGCGCTCGAGGGCAAGAAGCCCAAGCCCAAGGTGGTCGACGTCAAGCTGAAAGCGCCGTTCGTGGTGCTGGACGAGCGGGTGCCTTCGCTGGTCGCGGTGGCGGCGGAACGCATGGCCGGGCAAAAGGAATTCGACTACGTGCGGGTGGACGACGCGACTACCGGACGCCTGACGCTGTCGAGCGAGAAGCTGAAGGACAAGGCGGGCCACGAGTTCCACCGCATCCGCATGAAGGGCGAGGCGATAGAACTGGAAGTATTGCGCGATCATGCGGGCAAGATCGTCGCGATCAAAGGCCTGGACAAGTGGCGCGCGGTGGCCAAGGACGTGAGCGTGCCCAAGGACTTGCAGGCGATTCCGGCTCCGGCTCCGGGTTCGGGCACGGGTTCGGGTTCGGGTTCGGGTTCGGGTTCGGGTTCGGGTTCGGGCACGGGTTCGGCACCGGTTCCGGCTCCGGTCCCGGCTCCGGCTCCGGCTCCGGCTCCGGCTCCGGTCCCGGCTCCGGCCACGGCTACGGCGCCCGGTCCGGGGTAGCCCCCTGCATCAGTCCCCGAACCGCACCGCGGCGTCGTCCTTCCATTCATCGGGCCAGTAGTAGAACCCCTCGCATGCAATCGAGAACAGGCACGTCTCGCACGGCTTCTCGTGGCGCCGCCGCGACTGCAGGTAATCGAACAGGTTCACGTCGTCCATCGAGACGAACACCATGTGGCGCTGCAACTTGCCGATGTCCGAAAGCGCGTAGGCCTCGTAGCCCGGCAAGTAGCACACCGGCAGGTTGATCACCTGGAACTTGATGCGATCACCGAACTTGTCGATCAGCTGCATGACCAGCGGCGCGACTTCGGCGGGATCTGGCTGGCACTCGGCGCTGGCCTTGCCGAACGGGGTCAGGAACTGCACGTTGCACAGCTTGACGCCCATGCTCACCAACAGCTCGCCATACTCCAGCAAAACCGGTGAGTTGATCTTGGTCAGGGTCACGTTCACGCCGAATTCGACGCCGTACTTCTCGCACAGCGGCCGCGCGTTGCGGATGCCGTCGATCGTTTGGCGAAAGGCACCCTTGGCCTGGACGTTCTCCTCGTGCACTGCCTCGTTCGGCCCATGCAAGCTGACCAGAAGACTCGTGATTCCCGAGCGCACCACCTTCTCGGCGTTCTTCGGCAGCGACATCATCCGGCCGTTGCTGGTCAGGTTGATCTGCTGGTAGCCGTAGTTCTTGGCGCCCGAAATCAGTTCGAAAAGCCGGGGGTTGGTCGTCGGTTCGCCGCCGTCGAAGTCGCACAGATCGAAGCCCTGGGTGCGGCGGTCCTTCAGGAAGGCCAACTGCTTTTCGGTGTCGCCGTGCCAGTCGCTGCGGTTGCCGGTGGCGCAAAACACGCACTGGTTGTTGCAGACGTACGTGGTGTTCATGATGACTTTGCGGGGCTGCCACATCGCCACCTTGGTTTCCAGCACCCGCTTGGCCGCGAACAGCTCGTGCGCCGTCCAATCCACGCCCTGCAGCACCGGCTTGCCCTGGAACAGCGGACCGATGTCGCGATCCTCCCGCGTCGTCCACAACTTCTGCCGGGTCACCTCGGCGTGCAGCGTCGTGCCCAGGATCGGCGTCGAGAACTGCACCAGCGGCTCGGCGCCAAAATGCTCGTACAGGTTCCATGCGGTCTGCAACGTCAAGAGGATTTCCCGCCGAGTCTCGCCAGGTTGGCCGATCATCCAGTGCACGACCAAGCGCAGGCCGGCTTCCTGGCACCAGCGGGCGACGCGCTCGGTCGCTTCGAGGTCGAACCGCTTGCCGATCACGTCGTTGGCAATCCGCTGGGTCGCGCTCTCGGCCGAAATCGACAGCACCGAAACGATCGGCACCATGCGCACGATCTGTGCGCGCGTGATGCGGTCGGCGCGCATTCCGTTCGGGAAGTCCAGGCGCAAGCTCAGCTTTTCCGCCACGTCCAGCAGCGCGTCGAAATGCTCGACGTTGACGTTGGCCAGTTCGTCCAGCACCACCAACCGCGTGACCCCGAAGCGCTCCTTGAGCAGTTCGGCATGGCGCTGCACGTACGCCGCTGAGTACATTCGGTACGACTTGCCGTGCAAGCCCGCGCGCTGCCAGGGATTGCTCGTACAGAAGTTGCAGTTGTAGACACAGCCGCGCGAGGTCTTGATGGCCAGCAGCGGCGGGTGCAGATCGAAGATCTCCTGCTTGTGCTGGACCTTGGCGACGCGGCCGAGAAAGGTCTGGAATGCCGCCATGTCGATCAAGTCGTAGGCCGGCAGCGGCAGCTCGTCCAATTCCCCTGCGACTGGCCCACCTTGCGCGATCCGCTGGGCAGGCTGGCGACCGGCGATCAGGTCGGCCAACAGCTGCGGCAGCACCGATTCCTGCTCGAATTGCTGGCCCCAGGCGATGCCGAGTTCGTCCAGATCGCCCTCGGTCCACGCGATCGAGTGCATGCCGCCGACGTCGCAATCCGCAAGCACGATCGGCAGTTCCGGCCAGCGCGCCTGCAGGTTCGCGGCGATGCGTTTGAGCTCGGCCGCCGCTGGCCTGGCGCGCAACCACGGAGAATGACCTAGCACTACCGCGTCTGGGCGATCTTGCGGCAGGCGCCCCAACAGGGTCGAGACCGGCACGCCCAGGCGCACGAGGTCCTGCCCTTCGGAATCCTTGCCTTCTTTCACGAGGTTGGAGGTCGGCAGACAGAAAGCGTCCAGCACCTGCACGTCGTGGCCCGCCGCGCGCAGACCGGCCGCCGCCTGCCACAGGCCGAGCGAGGCGAAGTACGGATAGTCGATGAACGCCGCGTGCAGCAGGAGAGGCGGTTGCACGAGAAGCAGGCGCGCCACGCAGGGCCTCCCAAGACGACACGAAAACCGGGCGAAAACCGTCCGGTCAAGTCGGCAAGCCTACCGGTCGGGGCGAGGCTACGGCAAGCACAGGTTTTGCGGGGGCGCATCCGCGCAATGATCCTCGCGCTAATTTTCAATACTTACAGACAACA
>CAYHHL010000192.1:0-11372 GCA_964356325.1 uncultured Enterobacteriaceae bacterium
ATGCCTGACCTCCGCCAAGGATACTGGGTCCAACTCCTACCCGCCGAACGCTGCGACGGCACGCTGGCCATCCACCTCATCGCCCGCCGCACCTACGCGATAGTCGTAGACAATGTCGTACTGGAGGCCCTTCCCGACGACGCCCAGCCGCCGTTCCTGACCCAAGACCGCTGCGACGAGGGCAAGCCCGAAGTGGCTCCGCCGACGCTGGAATCCGAACTGGTGGCCGAAAAGGCGCGCGTCGACGTCATCGTCGTCGGCAAGACCTACGCGCCCGGTGGCAAGGCCGCGAAAGAATGGGAATGCAGCGTGCGCATCGGCCCGCGCCTGCAGCGGTTGCGCATCCTGGGCCCGCGCAAGCTGTACTTCGTGCCGCCGCAGAAACGCAGCAAGGACGGCGAGAAGGAAGCCAAGCTGGTGCCCATGCCGCCCAAGTTCGGCGAGCCGGAACCCATCAAGGAGCTGCCGCTTTCGTATCTGCTGGCTTACGGCGGCATGACGCGAATCATCCCGGACGACGAAAGTCTGCGCATCCAGCGCGCCGTGTCCGCACAAATGGCCGAGGAGCAGGCGGTCGAGGACAAGAAGCAGGAAGCGGCCCAAGCCAAGGACAAGGCGGCGGCGGCAAAAAAAGCCAAGGAAGACGAGGAGAAGGCCCTGTTCGAGACGCTGGGCGAGGCGGCGCGCAAGAAGAACAAGGAGGAAAAGCTCAAGCTCGGCGACGGTTCGGAAGGCTTCGATGCGGACGGGGTGCGGCTGTGGGGCGCGTCGGCAAGCAAGGATGGCACGGCGATGCTGGACATCCACGAGTTCGAGAAGCAGCGTCTGGCCGAGATGATCGAAGTCGAGAAGGCCGAGTCCGCCAAGGCCGAATTGCTGGCCAAGAAGAAGCCTGAACGCCGGCAGAATGCGCTTGGCGAGTTCCTGGAAGCCGACGAAGGCGTAGAGATCCTGACCGACGACGTGCTGGCCCAGGAGCTGCAGAAGTCCTCGGCGGAGCTGGAGATCGATGCGCAAGCGCGGGCGGCGGCGGCAAAGAAGCGGGCCAAGGAGGCCGTGGAACTGAACGATGGCACGCAAGTCCTGGATTTGGACGATATGCCGGCAGAGGACGTGTGGCCGGCGGATCTCAAAACCAAGCTGGACGAGGGCGATCACGCCGAGCGCAAGGCCTGGGACAAGCGCGTCGCCGAGCAGAAGGCGCACGAAGCGGAGAAGCTCAAGGAATTTCCGCAGCTGCCCTGCCCGACCAACCCGTTCGGCAGGGGGTTCCTGGCCTGTTACCACGAGGTGATGGTCAAGCTGACGGAATTGCCGCAGATCGAGGATCCTGCCGCACCGCTGACGCCCAAGGATCTGATCCAGGACGTGATGGCGTTGGACAAAGTCCCGCTACCGGCAGGCTTTTCGACCTATCCGCGCCAGGCCCGTCCCCGCGTTGAACTGGCGGGGCCGTATCCCTCGGCGGTAAAGGACTGGCCCAAGCAGATCGAGGCGCAGAAGCGCGCCCTGGACCTCAAGAAGCAAGAGGACGTCGCGCTGCTGCGGGCGCTGGACAAGCAGACCCAGCCGGTGGCCATGCGCCCGGGATTCTTCAACAGTGCCTCGCCGACGATGCAGTGGGGCGACCTGACCGGCGACGAGGAAGTGACGCTGACCAACTTGACCAAGGACGGCACGCTGTTCTTCAAGCTGCCGGGCAAGGTCTTGGAAGCAGAGCTGGATCGCGGGCGCGGCATCGAACGCGCCGAGATGCGCCTGGACACGCTGGTGGTCGAACCCGAAGCCAAGACCGTGACCTTGCTGTGGCGCGCGCACTACCCGCTCAAGAGCTGGGAAGAACTGGGTGATTACCCGCACATGGTCGGCTGGGTGCTGGACCTGGACGTGGCGGCGAAGAAGGACAAGGACTGGGCGGAACGGCTGAAGGCGTCGCAGGGCGAAGGGACCGCGGTATTGGACATCAGCATGCTGGAGGAAGAGCAGGCCAAGGCGGAAGCGGCGGTGCCCAAAGTGGCGAAACCTCTGGACTTGCCGGCTGGCGAGAACACCCAGGCGCTGGACCTCGAGAAGATGGGCACCTACCGCACCGTCGATGACGACGCGTGGGTGAAGCAGGCCTCGGACGGCACCGTGGACGTGACCGGCGCGGAGAAGGCCAAGAAGGCCGAGGAAGCCTACGTGGCGGACAAGCTCGCGGCGCTCAAGGCCTTGGAATCCAAAGAAGACAAGGAGAAGGCGCGGCGGCAGGAGATTGCCACGGCGGTCACCGAGAACAAGCCGGTGCCGCCCAAGGATGGCCCGCCGGTCAAGGGTGCGAAGCCGCCGCCGCCGCCGCCGCCCAAAGCCAAGGCGAAGGCCAAGGGTTAGAGCCCGAACCCGAACCCGAACCCGAACCCGGAGCCGGAGCCGGGACCGGGGCCGATGGGAGCGCGGAACCTATGCCCGAACCCGAACCCGAACCCGAGCCCGAGCCCGAGCCCGTACCCGAGCCCGAGTCGGAATGCAGAGTATCACGTCTTGATCTAGGGACTTAAGCCAGACCGCCGGGGGTCATGTTCGCAGTGCCACCGAGCACGGGGCCGACCGGGACCAGGGGCGGCGCGAACGTCGGCACCGGTCCCGTGCCGAGTACGTTGGTCACCATCGTCGAGGTCAGCCACAGCTTGAACGTGGTGCCGACCGCTTGCGCGATGCTGTCGAACAATTCCTTGTGGTGCTGGGCCTGCGGGTCGCCGAGCTGGCCGATCATCTGCGTCTTCAGCAGGCTGGCTTCCATCGCGGCCATGCCCGCGGCGCCGATCGTCATCAGCGGCATCGGCACGTTCGGCATCGGCGGCGCCACCGGGCTGGGACACGCGGCAAAAGCCGGATACCACGGCAGACCGGGCACTTTCACCGCGGTTTGCCACTGCGTCCAGGCGGTGCCGATCACGGTCGCGATGGTCTTGGTGTACTTCGCCTCGTTTGCCGTGCCCTTGGGTCCCTGCGCCAGGATGAGCGGCGTCAGGGGCGGACCGACGAGTTGCCCGCCCGCCGCCACCAGCGCGTTGACGATGACGCCGACCAAGGTGCCGCTCGATTGGAACGTGCTCCAAGCCGAGCAGATCGCGTCGCAGATGCCGTCGATGTACTTCTCGAACTTGTCGCTGATGCCCTTGACCGTGTCGACGTGATACTTGTTGGGCGACGCGGGGATGAACAGCTTGGACGGGTCCGGCACCACCGCGCGCTCGCTCGGCTTGAACGCGTCGACATACTGCTTGCCGGCCGCGCCCTGGGGCTGCTGCCACTTCATGGGCAGTTGGATCGCGTTGGCCTTGAACGCCAGCTTTGCGAGATTCTTGACGACGGAGGCTTGCGGAGCGGGCATGCGGGACTCCTTCCTGAGGCTGACACACGCGCGATGCTAACGGGCTGCACCGGAGCGCGGCAAGGTAGGCGTCGCGCGCGGCGTGGCCGATGGGGCGCGGGTACCCCGATTCGGCCGGAAATGCCGTGATTCGGCGGCTACCTCGGGCTTGCATCCTAGGCGGTCAAGCGCCAAAGTTCGCGCCCATTCGCAAGCTGCTTTATCACGCGAGGATCCATGAGTCACGACATGCACGGCAAGATCTGCCTGGTCACAGGCGCAAGTTCAGGTATCGGCAGGGAAACTGCGGTCGAACTGGCCCGGATGGGCGCGACCGTCGTGGCCGTCTCCAAGGACAAGGCGCGCGGTGAAGCGGCCCTGGCCGAGATTCGCCAACGCAGCGGCAATCCAACGGTTTCGCTGTTGCTCGGCGATCTCGGCATCCAACGGGGCGTGCGCGAAGTCGCGGCGGCGTTCCTGGCCCAGCACGATCGCCTGGACGTGCTGGTGAACAACGCCGGCGCCGCCTTCCCGGAGCACAAGCTGAACGAGGACGGTCTCGAACTCACCTTTGCGCTCAACCACATGGGCTACTTCCTGCTGACCGAGCTGTTGCTGCCGACGCTGCAGGCCAGTGCGCCCGCGCGCATCGTCAACGTCGCCTCGGAAGGTCACCGGACGTGGCGGAAGGCCTCGTTCGATCCCACGATGAACAAAGGTTTTTCCACGTTCAGCGCCTACGCCCAGTCCAAGCTCGCCAACATCCTGTTCACCGCTGAACTCGCCCGCAGGCTGCAAGGTTCTGGCATCACGGTGCACTGCCTGCATCCCGGCGCGGTGGCGACCAACATCTGGTTCGCGGCGGACTCGATTCCGGCGACGATCCTGGGCTGGGTGGGCAAGCTGTTCATGGCGACGCCGGCACAAGGTGCTGAAACCGCAGTATTCCTCGCGACAGACCCGAGCGTGACCCAGAGCAACGGTCTGTACTGGATCAAGAAGAAGGCGACGCGCACTTCGCGGCAGGGCAACGATCCGGCGCTGGCGGCCCAGCTGTGGTCGCTGAGTGAAAGCCTGGTGAAACCCGTGGATTCCAAGCAGACCCAGACGCAAGCGGCGGGCTGAGGGATGCGAGACCCACCGTCGTTCGATCGCGATCTGGTGCCGCGGCTGAAGATCGCCCTGCGCGCCGCCGAGCAAGCCGGGGCCGTGTTGATGCGCCACTACGGCAAGCTGGAACACATCGAGGAGAAATCGCCCATCGATCTGGTGACGATCGCCGATCGGGAGAGCGAGGCCGTGGTGCTGTCCGAACTGCGCGCGGCCTTTGCGCATGACACTTTCCTGGCCGAGGAGCGCGACGGTCGCGATGGGGCGCTGGCGCTGGCGCAGCGGGTGGCCGACGTCGAGTTCTGCTGGGCGATCGATCCGCTCGACGGCACGACCAACTTCGCCCATACGCACCTGAACTTCTGCGTGAGCGTGGGCCTGATGCACTACGGTCGGCCGGTGCTGGGCGTGGTCCTGGCGCCGGCGCGGCGGGAGATCTTCGTCGGGGGGCATGGACTTGCAGCCACGTGCAACGACCGGCCGATCCACGTCTCCAGCGTGCGTGACATGGCGCATGCCCTGATTGCGACAGGCTTTCCGTACGACCGGCGCGAGCGCTTGGAGCAGATCCTGCACTGGCTGGGTCGGGCCCTGCAGCGGGCGCATTGCGTGCGGCGCGGGGGATCGGCGGCTCTCGATCTGTGCGAATTGGCGGCGGGACGGCTCGACGGCTTCTACGAACCGGGCCTGCAACCTTGGGATCTGTGCGCGGGTCACGCGATTCTCGAAGCGGCGGGCGGGCAGCTTTCTGCGTTCGACGGGTCGCCGCACGACGTATTCGCCGGCCTGACGCTGGCGAGCAACGGCCGGCTGCAGGCGGCGTTGGTCGACCTGGTGGCGACCTGATCCGTGTCCGCGGGGCCATTGCCTCTAGCGGCCGTGACCAAACCGTGACAAAACGCGCCTGCGTCCGAGCCGCTGCCGCCCCAGGGCGACGTGGCCACAACAAAGCCTTGTGCGCGCGCTGAGGCCCGGCTAGGCTCCCGCGCGCCGAAAGTTCAGTCAGCGACCAGAGTGCCTTCCGCACCGTTCGAGCATTCGACATTGCTTAGGAAAATTCATGAGCCAGCGCCCACGATTCGATGTCCTGAACGCCCATGCCGTCGACGCCGCCCTGCAAACCGGGGCCAAGGTGCTGGCCCGCTTCCGCAAGGCCAGCGAGATGCTGCGCGGCAGTCCCAACCCCGCACCAAGTGGCGGTAGCACCACACGTTTCGAACCGCCGGCCCGGCGTGGCCAGGACGAACCGGAAAGCGACGCGACGTGGGGCTTCTCGGACACGCACTTCGCAGTCGACGAACAGAGCCGGGTGGTCCTGACCGGCAATCGTTACGCGCTGTGCGGCGAGCCTTTGCCCAATCTTTTGCCATGGATCCGCGAGACGATGGAATGCGATCTGCCGGTCGACGACGTCCACACCTGGACCTTTCCGCCGGAGATTCCCACGGCCGTTCGTCACAGCGCGTTCATGCAGGATCTCGCCACGTTCGCGGGGGCGGATCAGTGGAGCGAGGACGGCGTCGCCCGCCTGCGCCATGGCCACGGCCACACCCAAGAGGAGATGTACGCGCTGAAGTTCGGCAAGTTGACGCGCGTTCCCGACGTCGTGTTCTGGCCGACGAGCGAAGACCAGGTCGAGAAGCTGGTCGAGGCGGCGGCGCGCCACGGCGTGGTGCTGATCCCGTATGGCGGCGGCACCAACGTCACCGATGCCTTGCGCTGCCCGGACAATGAGAAGCGCACCATCGTCTCGGTCGACATGCGGCGAATGGCGCGGATTCGTTGGATCGATCCGGTCAACCGCATGGCGTGCATCGAAGCGGGCGCGGTCGGTCGCCACATCGCCGAGCAACTGGCGGAACACGGCTTCACGATGGGCCACGAGCCGGACAGCATCGAGTTTTCGACCATGGGCGGCTGGATCGCGACGCATGCCAGCGGAATGAAGAAGAATCGTTACGGCAACATCGAGGATCTGGTCCTGGACGTGACCGTGATCACCGCCGCCGGCAAGCTGACTCGCACGCCCAAGAGCCGGACTTCGGACAGCATCGCCCCGCGCGAGTCCGTGGGCATCGATCCGCGCCTGTGGCTGTTCGGCAGCGAAGGCAAGCTCGGCATCATCACCAGCGCCGTGGTCAAGCTGTTCGCCTTGCCGGAAGTGCAGACCTATGGCTCGGTGCTGTTTCCGGATTTCGAGACCGGCGTCGCGTTCATGTACGATCTCGCGCAGTCCGGTCAGCCGCCCGCGTCGGTTCGCCTCGTGGACAACATGCAGTTCCAGTTCTCCATGGCGCTCAAGCCGGCGTCCAAGGGCTGGAAAGTCCAGAAGTCCAAGCTCGAGAAGCTGTTCGTGACCAAGATCAAGGGCTTCGACCCCAAGGAGATGACCGCCTGCACGCTGGTCTTCGAGGGCTCCAAGCGCGAAGTCGCCCAGCAAGAGGAACTGCTGTACGGATTGGCCAAGAAACACGGGGGTATGGCGGCGGGCGGCGAGAACGGTGCGCGTGGCTATGCGCTGACGTTCGGCATCGCGTACATCCGCGACTTCGTGATGGACCACTGGGTGCTCGCGGAATCCTTCGAGACTTCCGTGCCTTGGAGCCAGTGCATTTCGCTCTGCGAGAACGTGAAGAAGCGCATCTACGCCGAGCACGCCGCGCGCAAGTTGCCGGGCAAGCCGTTCGTCACCTGTCGCGTCACCCAGATCTATGACACCGGCGTCGCGGTCTACTTCTATTTCGCCTATGCGTACAAGGGTGTGGACAGGCCGACCGAAGTCTACCTGGAAATGGAGAAGGCGGCGCGCGAGGAAGTGCTGCTGCAAGGCGGCTCGCTGTCGCACCACCACGGCATCGGCAAGCTGCGCCAGGACTTCTTGCCACAGATCGGCTCGCAGGCGTTTCTGGACTGGCAGCGCGACATGAAACGGGCCGTCGATCCGAGCGACATCTTCGGCTGTGCGAACCAGACCCCGTCGGCGCCGGCTTCGGACATGGAAAAAGCCTCGGACACCGGTGCCTTGGGAGGTGTCGCATGAGGTTTGCCCCCATTCGCAACTCCGCGGGCCGCAACGCCCATGTGTTCGTCACCGGCTGTACTGGCTTCGTCGGCAAGGTCGTGCTCGAGGAGATGCTGCGTCGGCGCGTCGAACTCGGCATCGAAACGCTGTACATCCTGGTGCGCACGAAGAAAGGCCAGTCGCCCGAGCAACGGTTCCGCGACGAGATCGCCGCTTCGCCGTGCTTTTCGCTGCTGACCGACGACTGGGCCGACCGGTGCAAGGTCATCGTCGGCGAATTGTCTCAGGCCGATTGCGGACTTTCGGCGCACGACGTCGCCCTGCTGAACCGCGAAGTGACGCACATCGTCCATTGCGCGGCGTCCGTCGAGTTCAACCTGCCCATCGCCGACGCGGCGGCGGCCAACATCACGAGCGCGCTGCACGTGCTGGAACTGGCGCGGGGCTGCAAGAAACTCAAGCAGATGGTCAGTGTTTCCACAGCTTACACGACGCCGCACGTCAGCGATACGACGCCGGTCCACGAAACGCTGGCGGCGCTGCCATTCGACGCCGAGACGGTCTACCGCTCGATCCTGGACGGCACCGCCGACGAGAAGGCCCTGCTCGCCCAGACCGGCCACCCGAACACGTACACGTTCACCAAGTGCATCACCGAGCACCTGCTGTATGCCAAGAAGGGCTCGATTCCGCTGGTGATCGTGCGACCTTCGGTGGTCTCGGCGGCCTGGCGCCATCCCTTCCCGGCCTGGATCGACAGCGCGGCGGCGTTCGCGGGCTTCGTCGTACTCATCGGCATGGGCCACCTGCACGTGGTAGCGGCCAATCCCTCGACCCGGCTGGACGTCGTACCCTGCGACATCGTGGCGGATCGTATCCTGGCTGCGGCGTTCGGCGAGCCCGTGCAGTGGGGCCTCAAGTTCGCGGTCGCGGGGCTACAGCACAGCTGTCGCGTCGATACCATGGTGAACCTGATTACCGGGTTCTTCCGCAGCTATCCGGTCGATCGGCCGGCGTACATCAACCACATCCTGTCACCTTCGACGGCCTTTCGCGTCCACGAGATGCGGCTGCAGCGCATCCCGACCCGCCTGGCGCGCACCTGGTTCGACTTCGCCGGCAACAAGAAGATGGGCCGCCAGGCCAAGAAGCTCGCCGAGAAGCTGAAGTACCTGAACCGCGCATTCCCCTACTTCACCAGCAATACCTTTGATTTCCGGGCGAGCGAGCCACTGTCCGACAAGTTGTTCCGCCGCGAGCAGTACATCGAACTGGCGTGCATGGGCGTGTTCCGCCACCTGCTGAAGCGCGACGACACCCAGATGCTGCTCGGCGGTCGCAAGCTCAAGGACGCGGGGCCTTTGGGCACTACGATCACAGACTTGCAGTGGGTCGCGAGCCAGCCGAACGGCAACTGGGCGATTCGCACGTTCGCGTTTGCCGTCCGTCAGGCGCTGCGTCAGTCCACGTCGCAAGTCACCTTCGATCGGGCGTCGTTCGCGCAAGCCGTAGCTGCGACGCCGCCGGGCACGCTGCACGTCCTCATCCCGACCCACCGCAGTTACATGGACTTCCTGCTGTGCTCGTACCTCTTCTTCGCGCGGCCGGACCTGGGCATCCAGATTCCGCACATCGCCGCGGCCGAAGAGTTCTCGCGCATCCCGATCCTCGGCGAGTTATTCAAGAAAACCCAGGCGTTCTATCTGCGTCGCGGTCTTGGCAAGCCCGACGAGGCCCTGACCAAGCACGTGCACCAGTTGGTCGAACAGGGCGAGACCATCCAGTTCTTCATCGAAGGCGCGCGGTCGCGATCCCGGCAGTATCTGACTCCGCGGCATGGGCTGTTGCGCTGCCTGCAGGCGACGGGCAAGACGTTCACGCTGTTGCCGATCAGCATCACCTACGACCGCGTGCCCGAAGAAGTCTCGCTGGAACGAGAGCTTCGCGGCCATGCCCGGCCGGAGATGCAGTTGCGGGCGTTGCTGGCGTGGACAGCCAAACTGGCGCGCGGTGAAGTCGATCTAGGGCGCGTCCACCTGCATTGCGGCGAACCGGTGGTGATGGGGCCGAAGGCGGACGTGCGCGCGCTGGGTCGCGAAGTGATGGCACGCCTGCAATCAGGCACGGCGACGTCTACGCACCACTTGCGCTGTTTCCTCGAGCAGAACCGTGATCTGGAAGGCTTGGACCAGGACTGGCTGCGCGATGCGATCGAAAACCGCGGCGGTCTGGTCATCGACAGTCCGTTGGAAGTGCACGGTGACGTCGACGCGGTGACCGAATTGTGTATGCGTTACCATTGGATGCACTTGTTCTACCCCGAGGCGCAGGCACTGTGGCCGGACCATCCGGCAATCGCGCACCACGCCCGGCAGAACGGTTTCCACGTGCACGAGCGCGATCCCGAGGCCGACCTGCGCGATCCGCGGGTTCGCTCGCTGTTGCGCGCGGTGTTCGAACCGGTCGCCCGCGACTACGCGCAGGTCGCAGATCGCCTGGGATCGACGGCCTTTGCCCCGCGCCACGCCTCGGCCCGCAGCTTGTTGCACGAAGCGCCGGAGTCGCACCTGCCGTACCTGCAGTCGGCGTTGGAGGATCTGGCCGAGCGCGGCATCGTGGTGCTCGACGGCAAGCTGGGCGCGGTCGCCTGGGGGCCGAATGCCGACGGGCTGCCTGCGTACAAGCAGGCTTGCGTCTGGCCGCCGGCGCGCGAGGAAGACGTCGAGGCGCGGCATCCGAGCGCTAGACTGAAGTCCGTGGACACCCCATCGTCCGTGCGCCGTGCGGTGGGAGCGTAGCCCGAGATGACCAAGCACAAGCCCGCCGCCCGAACCGTGCTCGTCACCGGTGCCACGGGATTCCTGGGTCGTCACGTGCTGTTGGCGCTGCAGGCGGCGATGCCCGAAGTGCGCGTGCTGGCCCTGGTCCGCGATCCGGCCGAGTGGGCGCGCCAAGACTGGAACAAGGCACTGGACAACGTGACGCTGCTGGAAGGCGGGCTGAAGGATCCGCAGGCGTGGCAAGACGATCCGCGCCTGGATGGCCTGTCGGGCATCCTGCACCTGGCCGCGGTGGTCAAGCACAGTCGACGTGATACCGCGGACCTGTACGCGACCAACATCGAGGGCACGCTGGGTCTGGTGCGGGTGGCAGCGGCGCGCAAGTGCCGGATGGTGTTCGTGTCGACCTCGGGGACCGTGGGCTGCTTCACCCATCCGCGGGCGCAAGCGGACGAGGACGCGCTCTACTGCGACCGGACCGTGGCGCGCTGGCCGTACTACGACTCCAAGGTGAAGGCGGAACGGCAAGCGCGGCAACTCGCGGCGACGTTGGGCGCGGAACTGACCATCATCCGCCCGCCGATGCTGCTGGGCCCGGGCGATCACCGCTTCCGTTCCACCGGCAACATCATCAAGTTCCTGCGCGGCAAGCTGCCGTTCTTGCTCGAGGGCGGCATCCACTTCACCGACATCCGCGACGCGGCACCGGCGATCGTGCAAGCGCTGTGGCATCCGGTGGCGCGGCCCGTGTACCACCTGCCGGGCACGTCCTGCGGCGTCGACGAGTTCTTCCGCCTGTGCCGCGAGGTGTCTGGCGTGCCGGAGCCGAAGCGCAAGTTGCCGTATCGCTTGGCATGGACGCTGGCCTCGGTGGCGGAACAGGCGGCGCACGCGGCGGGCGGACACTCGCCGTTGCCGGATCCCGTGGTCATCGAGATGGCGTCGCATTGGTGGGGGCTGAGCTCGCGTTATGCCGAACAGGAGCTCGGGTACAAGCCGAGGCTGCCGCGGCAGACGCTGGCGGATACGATTCAGTGGCTGCGGGCGAACCACGAGAAGTTGAAGGCGAAACCGGTGGTTTAGGATCGGGGACGGGCTCGGGTTCGGG
>CAYHHL010000193.1:0-1538 GCA_964356325.1 uncultured Enterobacteriaceae bacterium
GGAGCGTTTCGACATCGCGGTGCACGGCGAGCGCAAGGGCGACGGCGCGCGGGTCTTGCTCAGCCAGCTCGAGGTCCGGCCCTACGACTACCAGCGTGAAATCCTGGAGAAGCTGGACGTCGAGCGGCTGGTACACGGGCGGTTTCGCAACCTCGTTGTCGCGGCGACGGGCACGGGCAAGACGGTGCTGGCAGCGCTGGACTATCGGCGTGAAGTCGAGCGCGCCGGACGGCCGTTGCGGCTGCTGTTCGTCGCCCATCGCAAGGAGATTCTGGAGCAAAGCCGTGCGACGTTTCGCCAGGTCATGCGCGATCCGCAGTTCGGCGGCCTGTATGTCGATGGCCAGCGACCGCAGCCGGGGCAGAGCGTGTTTGCCTCGATCCAGAGCCTGGCGCGCCTCGACCTTGCTGCAGTACCTCAGGATCAGTGGGACTTCGTCATCGTGGACGAGTGCCACCACGCCGATGCGACAACGTACGAACGGGTGGTGACTCACCTGCAACCGCGCGTGCTGCTGGGTCTGACCGCGACGCCCGAACGCGCGGACGGCGGCGACATCCTGCGCTTTTTTGGCGGGCGGGCGGCGGCGGAACTGCGCCTGTGGGACGCGATCGAACGCGGGTTGCTGTGTCCGTTCCAGTACTTCGGCGTAGCCGATGCGGTCGACATCTCGCCGTACTGGCGCGACCGGCGGGTGGATCTGGCGGCGCTGGACGGCGTGTTCTCGGCGCACAACCTGAGAGCACGGGCGATCTTGCAGGCAGTGGCGGCGCACGTCGTCGAGCCGCGGCGGATGCGGGCGCTCGGCTTCTGCGTCGGCAAGGCGCACGCCCGCTTCATGGCCAACGAATTCAGCAAAGCCGGCCTGCCCGCGCTGGCGGTGACGGCGGACACGCCCGGGAACGAGCGCGAGCGGGCCCTGCTCCAGCTCAAGGCCGGCGAGGTCTGCGCGCTGTTCACCGTCGATTTGTTCAACGAAGGCGTGGATGTGCCGGCGGTCGACACAGTGCTGATGCTGCGGCCGACCGAGAGCGCGACGGTGTTCCTGCAGCAACTGGGCCGCGGTCTGCGTCTGGCCCATCGCAAGCCGTGCCTGACCGTGCTCGACTTCATCAGCCATGCCCACCGCGAGTTCCGCTTCGACGTGCGCTACCGGGCCCTGGTCGGCGGCACGCGCAAGGCGTTGGTGCAGCAGATCTCCGAAGGCTTTCCAGTGCTACCGGCTGGGTGTGCCATCCTGCTGGCGCCCGACGCGGCCAAGGTGTTGCTCGAGAACCTGCGGCAGACCCTGTCGCACCGTACCGAACACCTGCTGCGAGAAATGCGCGCGCTGGGGCCGACTTGCACGCTGGCGGTGCTGCTGGAGCACACGGGGCTGGAATTGGCCGACGTCTATCGCAACGGCCGTTCGTTCATGGCGTTGCGGCGCGAGGCCGGGCTACCGACGCCGGAGCCGGGGCCCGACGAGGTCAAGCTGCAGCGGGCGCTGGGCCGGCTGTTGCACAACGATGACCCGCGGTTGCTGGACGCGGTGCTGG
>CAYHHL010000193.1:1638-11331 GCA_964356325.1 uncultured Enterobacteriaceae bacterium
GCGCTGGGCCGGCTGTTGCACAACGATGACCCGCGGTTGCTGGACGCGGTGCTGGTCCAACTCGGTGCTGCGGTGCCGCCGGTGCTGGATGACACGCAGGAGCGGCTGTGGTCGACCGCGCTGGTGACGCTGCTGGACGAGCAGGCGGTGCTCGACCCACGGGCGGCGCTGGCGAGGCTGTGGCGGCATCCGGCGGTGCGCGAGGAGCTGCGGCAACTGTTCGTAATTTTGCGCAACAAGGTCGGTCATCTGCCGCTGGCTTTGGCGCATCCGGCGGGTGTGCCGCTGCAGGTGCACTGTCGCTATCGGCGCGAGCAGGTGATGGCCGCCCTGCGTTTCGTGGTCAACGGGCGATTGAATGCACCGCGGGAGGGCGTCGTGTTCCACGCGGAGACGGGATGCGACCTGCTGTTCGTGACGCTGCAGAAGTCCGAGAAGTCGTATTCGCCGACGACGATGTACAAGGACTGCGCGCTGGCGGCGGACCTGTTCCAGTGGGAATCACAGTCGACGACCAGGCTTGCGTCCAAGGCCGGCCAGCGGCACGTGCAGCATCGCAGCCAGGGCGTGACGCCGCTGCTGTTCGTGCGCGAGAAGGACAAGGGCGACTCGGGCGAGACGGTGCCGTTCCTGTTCCTCGGGGCGGCGGCGCTGGAGTCGCACGAGGGCGAGCGGCCGATCCGGATCGTGTGGCGGTTGGGCGAGGCGATGCCGGCGGATTTCTTTCGGGAGGCGCGGTTGGCGGCGTAGGAGGGGCCTGGGTCCTGCTTCATCGCACGTCCGACCGGAATAGGCGGGGACGCCTGCACGCGACACCAGATGTCGCGGCCCCCGTTGAAGATGCAAACGCGCAGCCACTGGCGAGTTGGTCCAATCGGCCACGTGCAAGCAAGGCTGAAGGTGCAGCCACCAAGCGACCCCGTTCGATGATGGAAGGCTAGAATCATGCAGCTACCCTACTCCCGAATCCCCCTCGATCAGGGCACCGCCGAATGGCTCGCCTGGCGCAACGACGGCATTGGTGCATCGGAAGCGCCCGCCATCATGGGTGAAAATCCGTGGAAGTCGCGCAACGCTCTGTTCGCCGAGAAGTGCGGGACATCGCGCCGTTCGTTCAACAGTGACGCGATGGCGTTTGGCACTGCGACGGAACCGGAAGCCCGTGCCCACTTCGTCGCGGCGATGGGGGTTCACGTAGATCCAGCGTGCGTCCAGAGCACGACGCGGGTGTGGCAGCGCGCCAGTCTCGATGGCCTCTCCGCGGACGGCACCTTGGCCGTGGAAATCAAGTGCGGCGAAAAGGCGATGGCCATCACGCTGAAGGACCTGCGGCCGCCGCGCTATTACGTCGGACAGCTGCAGCACATTCTGGCTGTCACCGGGCTCGCTGCGATCGACTTCTGGTGCTACTGGCCAGGTCGACGGCATGTTCACGTCAAGGTGCACCGCGATGATGCCTACATTTCTCGGATGTTGGATGCGGAAGCGGCATTCTGGGCCGACGTGTTGGCGTTCCGTGCCGGCGCGGGCCGTAAGTAATGGACGGGCAAGGTGCGCGGCGTCAACTACAACTCGGGTGCGGAATGCCGCCCGTCGACAACCCAAGGAGACAGACATGATCGAAGGACTGCACGCGGACGTCGCGACTGACGAACTCGCCACGCTTCTGCGCAACCGCGCCGACCAGCACGCCCAACGCGCGGTATTCTATCGGGACAAAGCCAAGGGATTGGACATGACCGGGCACTCCATGGACCCCGCCCGTGAGCTGTTGAGCAACGCCGACAAGCACGTGGCGGACGAGGCCCTGTTGCGATTCTACGCGGACCACCTCGCGCCCGGCGAGATCTACCGTTTGGACCGTCAGGACCTGTCCACGCTGGGAATCAAGGCAGAAAGGTATTGAATTACCGAGAGTGGACGTAGCCCCGGTCGCTCGCGGTGACACCCACTTCACAGCGTTGCCGGGCATCGTCCAAGGCGCGCTGCTGGAGGCATGAATGCGCGCCAGCACTATCGGACTGGTACGCGTGGCATGTGGGGAGACCGGAAGCCACGGTGTTCGTGGAGCAAATCGCGGGCGATGGGTGCTGACGGAGGCCAAGGGCTTCTGCAACGCGCGGGTGCCCGAATGGCTGCTGCAGCGGCTTCGACGGTGGCTGGTGGAAACGCAGGCCGAGTTTGCTGAAGAGGCTGACGCTTGATGTTTGCCGGACCGAACTCCACCATGGCGCGCGTCGGACCGGGCTGGTTCCTGGCTTCCTGAGTCCCCCTCGCTACCTCCGAACATTTCCGCCAAGCGCCCTCTCACGCGAGACCCATGACTGCTCAACCGTTGTCCCCAACCCTCGCCACATCGCGCGTCGACGCCGCACGCCAGCGCTGGACGGCCCGGCTGGTCGACACGTCACGCCGCAACAACCTGTTGTTCCTCCGCGATTCGGCAAGTTCATGTCTCGAACTGGGCGCGATGGGCCCGGCGCTGGCGTCCCTGCTCGCGGGAAGCAAGGTGTCGCTCAGCAGCTTCCTCGCCGAGCCGGAGTTGCTGGCGGCGACTGCGCGCGCCCAGGCCCTGCGCAAGAAAGCGCTGGTGAATCAGGAGGAAAAGGGCCTGGAGACGCTGTTCGTCGCCTGCGGGTTGGCAGGGTGGACGCAAAGCGACGGCGGCAGGCCGACGGCGGCACCGGTGCTGCTGGTGCCGGTCGCAATCGAGATCCAGGGCCGCGACGCCCAGACCGTGACTCTCCAACGGGTCGGTGATGTGCAGGCCAACCTCGTGCTGGCCCAGGCGCTCGACGAGGGCTTCGGTCTCACTGTGCCGAGTCTGGACGACCCGGAACCGGACGCGCAAACGGTCGCTGAGCATTTCGCCGCGGTGAGCGTCGTTGCCGCTGGCGTGGCCGGCTGGCAGTTGCAGGACCGCGCGATCCTGAGCAACTTCGCGTTCCAGAAGCTGGCGATGGTGCAGGACCTCCAAGAGCTCGCCGGGTTGCTGGCCCAACACCCGCTGGTCGCAGCGCTGGCCGGTGATCCGGCGGCGGCCACGGCAGTACGGCGAGCGGCGGTCACCATCGATCCGCGCACTTTTGACGCTGTGCCGCCCGAACAGGAGTTCCTGGTCACCGACGCCGACTCGAGTCAGCAGGCGGTGATTGCCGCGGTCTCGCACGGGCATCACATGGTGGTCGAGGGACCGCCGGGCACGGGCAAGAGCCAGACGATCACCAACCTGATTGCGACCTTGGCGGCCGAGGGCAAGCGCGTCCTGTTCGTGGCCGAGAAGCGTGCGGCGCTCGAAGTCGTGCAGCGCAGGCTCGAAGCGGCCGGGCTGGGCCACCTGATCCTCGACCTGCACGGCGCCGACGTTTCCAAACGGCAGGTCCTGGACCGCGTCGGCCGGGCTCTGGAGGGAGTGCGCTCGGCGCAGTTGGTGGATGCCTCCGAAGTGCATGGCAACCTGACGCGATCGCGCACGGCGCTCAACGAACACGTCGGGCGTCTGCACGTGCAGCGGGTGCCGTGGCGGGTGAGCCTGCACGACGTGGCGGGCGGTCTGCTGCGTCTCGCGGCCCACAGTACGACCTTGCGCTGGCGGGGCTCCGTCATCGAGCGACTGAGCGCCGAAGCCGCTGACACTATTGCCATTTGCCTGGCCGAAGCGCCTGCCGTCGAGGGCATCATCCGCGGCACGCGCGATACCTTGTGGCACGATGCGCGCTGCTCCGACTTGCAAGTGGCTGAAACGGCGAGCAACTACGCCTGGCAGTTGGCGCACGAACTCCTGCCGCAGTTGCAGCGCGCGGCCGATACGCTGGCCCGCCAGGTCGCAACGCCGCCGCCGGTCACGCTGGCCGAGATCGAAGCGCTGCTGGAACTCGCGAAGTCGACGCGGCAAACCCTGGCGAAGTTCCAACCTGACGTGTTCGAGCCGGCGTTCGAACCGGTGCTCGCGGCCCTGGCGCCGTTGCAGCGCGGCTGGTGGGCGCAGTTCTGGGCGTCGCTGACCGACCGGGCGTTCCGAGCCGCCAAGAAGCACCTGCAAGCGCGTCTCGGTCCGGGCCTGAGAAGCGTTTCCGGTCAAGATGTTTCGCACCTCCAGGACCTGCGCGCGCGCTGGACCGAAGTGCAGGGTCGACCCGCATCCCTGGCCGAGGCTGACCTCGCCAACGAACTCGGTCAGGTGCATGCGGCGACAGTGGCGGTGCTCGAAGCGCTGCATGCCGTCACCGATCTCGGCGCCTGGCACGAAGGCCCGCTGTCGCAACTGTTGGCCTACGTCGCGGGTCTGGCCGAAGACCGGGACGGCGCCGTAGCGGTCGCGCAATACCATGAACTGCGAACGTTCCTGCGCGGTCACGGCATCGAAGCGCTGCTGGAAGTGCTGGCCGCCCGGCAACTGCCGCAAGACGATTGGCCCGAGGTGTTCCGCGCGGCCTGGCTGGCGTCGATCTACGACCACGTGCGCGGTCGCGAGCCGCAGATTTCGGCGTTCGATGGCCGGGCGCACGACCGTCGCGTGACCGTGTTCCAGGGCGCGGACCGCCACCGGCTGAAGTTGGCATCGACTCGGCTGTTGCGCAGACATGCCGAGGGCGTCATCGCCGTGTTGAACCAGCACCCCACGCAAGCCGACCTGTTGCGGCGCGAGGTGCAGAAGAAAACCAGGCACATACCGCTGCGCCGACTGTTCACCGAGGCGTCCGATTCGCTCGGCGCGCTGTTTCCGTGCTGGATGGCCAGCCCGCTGTCGGTGAGCCAGTTGCTGCGCGGCCAAGGGCAGGTCTTCGACGTGTGCATCTTCGACGAGGCGAGCCAGGTGCTGCCCGAGGATGCGATCACCGCGATCGTCCGTGCCAGGCAGACCGTCGTGGCTGGCGACCCGCATCAGTTGCCGCCGACTACGTTTTTTGCCGCGCAGGATTCCACCGAGAGCGACGAAGAGGATGACACGGCCGGCTACGAGAGCCTGCTGGACATGATGACCGCGGTGGCGGAGACGCGCCGACTGGAGTGGCACTATCGCAGCCGGGACGAGTCGCTGATCGCCTTTTCGAACCGGCACATCTACGACGACCGGCTGGTGACGTTCCCTGGGCCCGAGGGCCAAGGTGTCGTGTTGCGCCATGAACTCGTGGATGGCGTGCCGGGGCCGTCGGACGAAACCCGCAGTAGTTCTGAGGAAGTGCGGCGTGTGGTGGCGCTCATCCTCGAACACGCGCGGACGCGGCCGGACGAGACGTTGGGCGTCATCGCTTTCGGCATCGAGCATGGCAACCGGCTGGAGGCGGCTCTGTGGGATGCCAGGAGGCAGGCGCCTGAACTCGATGGCTTTTTTGCCGAGGACCGGCCCGAGCGCTTCTTCGTCAAGAACCTGGAGCGCGTCCAAGGCGACGAGCGCGATGCCATCATCCTGTCGGTCGGCTACGGCAAGGACCGCGCGGGTCGACTGGCCTATCGCTTTGGGCCGCTGAACGTGCAAGGGGGTCACCGCCGGCTCAACGTGGCGATCACCCGGTCGCGGCGGCGCATGACGGTGGTTTCTTCGTTCAGTCACGCGGACATGGACCCGAAGCGCACGACGGCCAAGGGCGTGGACCTGCTGCGGCGGTTCCTGGAGTTCGCGGCCAGTGGTGGCCGGCAGTTCGCCGATGCCGGGACCGCGCCAATCGCCAGCAATCCGTTCGAGCAGGACGTGTGCAACGCATTGGCACGGCGGGGCATTGAGCTCGCGCCGCAGTGGGGCGTGTCGCAGTACCGCATCGACTTCGTGGCGCGCCACCCGACGCAACCCGGGCGGCTGGTGCTGGCGATCGAATGCGATGGCGCGTCCTACCACTCGTCGCCGACGGCTCGGGATCGCGATCGGTTGCGGCAGCAGCACCTGGAGGCGCTGGGTTGGCGGTTCCATCGCATCTGGTCGCTGGACTGGTTCACGCGCCGGGACGAGGAGATCGAGCGTGCGGTCAAGGCCTTCCACGAGGCGGTGCGCTTGGCGGATGCCGGGACGCCGCCGCAGATGCCGAGGACCGTGGCGCCCCAGGCGGTGCCGACGCACGAAGTCCAGGCGCAGCGTGCGGCCCGACCGCAGGTGGTTCTGGCGCCGAGTATCGACGGTTACGCGCAGGCCGATCTGGTGGCGCTGGTGCGGTGGCTTCGCTCGGATGGAAGGTTGCGGACCGACGACGAGATCGTGGTTGAGATGGTGCGGGAACTGGGGTTCAGGAAACGCGGGACTCGGATCGAGGCGGCGATTCGCGAGGCGATTGCGCGGGCGGATCGCATGTCGGTGGTCGCCGGGCGTGTAGCTACGCCAATGGTCGGCTGAGGTCTGCGACCTGACGTGGAAGCCCGGACGAGGCTTTCAGAACGCGACCTGATCGAACAGCCACGTCATGTGCGCCGGCTCGATGTGCGCTGGCTCGATGTGCGCGGTCCGTTGCTGCGTCGCGAGCCAGGTGCGCACGGCCCGCTCGGTATCCGGACTGACTGGACCGTTGAGGAAGGCCCTGAGTTCCTCGATCTGCCAGGGCTCGCCCAGACCTTCCCGAACGATGGCCAGCGACGCACGCTCGGGCGCCAATACCCGGTACACGAAGAAGTCGCCTGCGCGCACCCGGTCCACGAACCAGTCTCCCGCGAGGCAATTGACCTGGGCCTTGGCTTCCTCGGCAAGCGCCTGGGGAGAATCCAGCGGTTGGATCGCCGCCGTGCCAGCCAGGGGAGGCTTGTCGAACGGGATCGCGGACTTCTGCAGGTACGTGGCACGCGCCGCGGCATGGTCGTGGAGCAGCAGCAACTCCGCGTACGACTTCACGATCGGCATCTTTCCGCCCTCCGCGGCGACGAGTCGGGTCGAGTCGCGCAGCATCCCTTGGACCGAACGTTCCGCAGCAATGCCAGACTGTTGCGTGGCGGCGCGTTTCGCCACGTCGTCGAGCAGTTGCGGGTGGACGTAGGGCAGCAGTGCCTCCGTCGACAGCAGGCTGGCCACGTCGTAGCCGATGCGCTGAATATGAGCCAGTTTCTTGTAGGCGTCAGGATGCTTCATCGCCGAAGAGAGTTCGAAAAGCAGCCCCACGCTCGCTTCGGTCACTGGCGCACGACTGCAGATGCGCACCGCCGCCTCGGTGGCAGGCAGCAGGAGGGCCCCCGCGATGTCTCGACGCTTTCTTCGCAAGAGCCGACGCGCCGTCCGCAAGGGCCAGCTGAGACTGCCCGCGGTCACCTCGTTCAGGTGCGCAAGGCCGAACGCCAGCAGCGGATTTTCGCGCGCGAGGTCATGGGCGTCCGGACAGCGCTTGAGCATGCAGTACATCGGCCAGCCATCTGCACCGAACGGCAGCGCGAGTGCCAGCACGGCTGGGTCCAAAGCCGCGAGGAAGGCAGCAAGCGCGTCGAGACCGGGACGCTCCGGCGCAACGTAACCCTGTGCCCGAACGATTTCGCCGTCGGCCAGGTGCTTGGCCGCGCGCCGGGCGATAGCGCTCAAGGACAGCACGGAACTGCGGCGAATGTGCGTCCAGCCCGGGCGATCGCTCGAGCGTACCCAGGCTTGCGGCGGATCGGCGCGGAAGACGTGAAGCCGCTCGGGCTCGAAGATGGCCAGCGTGCGGCGGGTGGGATCGTAGCGGAGGCCCCAGCGGCCTGGCGGGCGGAAGGTCGTCGTCATGGGTTGGAGGATGCAAACCGGGTGCGACAGACCGTGTCGCGTGCGATCAGCCGGCTTCCCACGGCAGTGTCCTTTCCTGCTCGGTCAACCAGAGCTCGAACGCGTCCTTCGGCTGGGCGTCGTGCGAGTGCCACGGCACTTCCAGGCGGGGCAACGCCGCGGACCAATGCACGCCGGACTCCATCTGCGACCAGACGTTGGCGCACGCGCTGCACACGTACTCGCCGCTGCCGATGGTGAAGCCGCCGCCGAAGTACAGGATCCGCGCCGACCCTGCGCAGCCTGGACAGGGCACGGCAAACGGAGGGCCGTGCCGCCACAACGCCGACAGTGCGGCCACCGTCAGCGGCCTCGGATTGCACATCACGCCGAAGCCCGAGCCGGGAAACGTCAGATCTGCAGGCGGTTTGCAGCCGGCGGCTAGCACTGCGTCCAGGCGGGTGAGTCGATCGGCAGCCTCGGCGTTCATGCCTCCCGCGCGCAAAGCTTGCTGGAACGGTGGCCGATCTGGCCGTTGACGTTCAGCCTCCTTGGCCAATTCGAGGGCCGCCGCCCGCGCCTTCCTGCGCAGCCGTTTGGCACGTTCGGTGGTCATGGTTACTCCTATGAATTCGTTGAACGCAGCACAAATATTGCGCATGGCCGTTGTTGTCGCCGGCGGTCTCCGTTAATTGCCACGCTTCCTTGTGATTGCCTTGGCGCGTTGAGCGATGTCATGAGCGATGTCATGCGCCGCACTTGTCACGCGACGCACTGTCAGTCCTCCCGCGCCCAGAAGCCAATGACTCCAGCGAAATCAGGCGCCTCGTAGTACACGGGAAAACCAAGGTCGGTCATGTACTGGGCCAGCGCGTCCCACTGAAGTTCCGGGTCCCAATTCGAGAGCGCGCGGAGGAAGCCGGCCACATCCCCGTACTCGTTGCCGATCTCCCGCAGGGCGAACCGGCACTCCTTGTAGTTCGCTTCGCCCTCGTCGAGTTGGATCACGGGCAGTTGCCGACCGGTCAGGATCTCCCACGCTTCCGGAGGCAGGCCTCGCCACGCCAGCGCCCGTCGGACGGCATCACGGAGTCGCTTGGGCGGTTTCGCCGTGTCGATGCCCAGCGCCTCGCGCCCCGCCGCGGTCAGAATGAAGATCTCGGCGTCGTCGGTCTGTGCCGTCAGCAGTCTGGATTCGACCAAGCGCTTGGCGTTCCGGCCCTCGCCCACGTTCTCGAAAGAGTCCGGGATCCAGCCACCGTCGTTCTGGTACGAGTAACTCTGCAAGAGCGCCAGTTGCTGTTTGTCGGTCAGTTTCCGTGTCATCGCTTCTTCTTCCAGGCCATGCGGCCGACGTGTGTTCCGTGGAGGCGGTGCCTGCGCCCGCCACGATGGATACGCCAGAGCAGGCAGGTTCTGAACCCTATGGCGGTTGGAAAACGACAACTGGTGTCGCTTGGCGCCGAGAGCCAACGGCAGCGAGACGGGCCCTTCTCACGCGTGTCTACCGGCGACGTGCCCCGCGAGGCGAAACGCCCTTGCCAACCCACCACCGCCGTTCTACACCGCGCCCGGCTCTTCCCGCCGAGGCCCCACCATGACCAGCCACGCCCCGCAAGATCCCTTCCTCCTCGATGTCGACGGCTTGCGCGCGCTCGCCTCGGACGCCATCGTCCGCCGCGGCCTCAAGTACTTCCAGGAACACCGCGTCCTCGACCTCGGCTGGGACGCCCAGCGCCTGTGGGCCACCGTCGCTGGCAGCGATCTCGATCAGCAGTGGTTGGTCGACATCCGCACCGACGACGCCGGCGAACTCGACCTCGACTGCAACTGCCCGTTCGATTCCGAGCCGGCCTGCAAGCACATGGTCAGTGCCCTGCTCGCCTACGCCGCGCGCCAAACAGTCCACACTTCGCAGGCCCAGAGCGCAGCCGACGCGGCGGTCGAGGAGCGCATCCAGTCCGGCCGCACTTCAGTGACCGTGGAACATGTAGCGGGCGAGCCAGCTTTCGGCACGTGGACGGCGCGCTCGCTGCAGTCGACCG
>CAYHHL010000194.1:0-11291 GCA_964356325.1 uncultured Enterobacteriaceae bacterium
AAGCCAGGAGGGCGAGTTCGTCCCGCCGCTGTGATGCGCCGGAGGGCGTGATGCTGGTTGGCCAGTCGCTGGCAGGGCGCCGGCCGATCGCGGCGGGGTAGCTGGAAGATAATCGAGTCCACGCCTGCGCGAGCCGTGCGGCGCGGGCGCTGCGAGGTTGAGATGGTGGCTGCTTCTGTGCTGCGAACCGCCGTGGTCTTGCTGACTTGCTTGGGCATCGTCGGCTGCTTTCAGCCTCTGGCGCCGACCGCCGCGCAGGGTTCGGCGCCGACCGCCGACGTGGACGCTGCGACCAGCAGCGGCGACATCGCGGCCACCGACACCAGCGCTGCGGACGACGGCGACGCCAGCGACGACAGCGAGGCAGACTCGGGAGGCTCGGACGCGACAGCGCCCGCGGATGCGGCCGACGTGCTGGACACGGCGCTGCCGGGCACCGATGCCGGGACCGCGGACGCGCCGGATGGCAACGCTGCCGATGGCGGTGCGACCGACCTGGACACCGGCGCCGATGCTGCCGATGGCGGGACGACCGACCTGGACGCAGCAGACGCCGGCCCGGACGGCGCAGACGCTGGTACCGACGCCGTGACGCCGGCTTGCACGCCAACCGTCGAGATCTGCAATGGCAGCGACGACGACTGCGACGGACAGACTGACGAAGCCGGGGCAGAGACCGCGTGCAGTGTCGACCTACCGTGCGCCAACGCCCTGTGCCTCGCGGGTCAGTGCGTGTCCTTGCCCGACGCCAAGGCAAGCGGGCCCTGCGACGATGGCAACGCCTGCACCAAGGACGATGCCTGCAACGGTGGCCTGTGTTTCGGCGCGACCCAGGTGTGCCTGGACGGGATACCTTGCACCGACGATGGCTGCGACGTCACCAAGGGCTGCGTCTTTGCACCGACCTCCGCGCCGTGCGGCGATGGCAACGCCTGCACCGTCAGCGATGCCTGCCAGGCCGGCGCGTGCGTGAGCGGCAAGGCGCTGGCGTGCAGCGACGGCAACCCGTGCACGCTGGATGGTTGCGACAAGGCGAGCGGTTGCACGTTCTTGGCCGCGGCCGGCGCTTGCTCCGATGGCGACGCTTGCACCACGGGCGATGCCTGCCAGGGCGGCGTGTGCGTGTCCGGCAAGAACTCCACTTGCGACGACGGCAACGCCTGCACCAAGGACGCCTGCGACAAGGGCGCCTGCACCGCCCCGCAGGTGACAGGGCCGTGCGACGACGGCGATGCGTGCACGCTGCCTGGCTCGTGCAACCTGGGCAAATGCGTGCTGGCGGCCGTCGATTGCAACGACCAGGATCCTTGCACCAGCGACAGTTGCGACAAGACGGGCGGCACCTGCAAGCACGCCGCCGTCGCCGGTTGTGCCAAGACCGCGTGCAGCAGCCAGACCGATTGCAAGACCGGCAAGTGCGACGCGGTGAGCCATGCGTGCGTCGGCTGTCTGGTCCATGGCGATTGCGCCAGCGGTCAGGTGTGCGAGACCGGCGCTTGCGTGCCCGGCGTGCAGTGTGCGAGCGCCAGCCAGTGCAAGGCGACGGCGCAGGTTTGCGATGCCAGCGCGGGGATGTGCGTGGATTGCTTGGCCGAGAGCGACTGTGCCAGCGGCAAGACCTGCCTGGCCAAGACGTGCGTGGCCAAGATCTCGTGCGTCAGCGACATCGCCTGCCCGATGGTGTGCGCCAAGGCGTTGGGCGTATGCGCGGAATGCAACGTGGCTGCGGATTGCGCGGGGAAGGGTTGGTGCGCGGCGGACCATAGCTGCCATGCGCCGGTGTGCGTGGGCAATGCGTGCCTTGCGGGAAGCTGGTTTCAGTGCGCGGCGGATGGCAGCAGCTATGCCGCGGGGAAAACCTGCGATGACGGCAACGATTGCACCGCGGATACCTGCGACGCGGTGAAGGGCTGCGCGCACGCGGCAGTGGCGGATGGCAGCGCGTGCGGCGGTGGCACGTGCAAGGCGGGCGGGTGCAAGGGCGTGCTGCAGGCGGCGGGCGGGAGTGCTCACGCTTGCGCGGTGATGCTCGATGGCACGGTGGCGTGCTGGGGCGACAATACCTACGGGCAGTTGGGCGATGGCACGACGGTGGCGCATTTTTCGGCGCAGGTGGTGCCGGGGTTGACGGGCGTGACGATGGTGGCGGCGGGGGGCTACCAGACCTGCGCATTGAAGGGCACCGAGGTCTGGTGCTGGGGGAGCAACAACGCCGGGCAGTTGGGCAATGGCCAAAAGGGCGGCGCGTTCGGGGCGCTGGCGCCGCAGAAGGTGCAAGGATTGGCAGCGGCCAAGGCGGTTGCTGCCTCGAACGAGACAACCTGCGCGCTGCTGGCCGATGGCAAAGTCGCGTGTTGGGGCTCGAACAATCAGGGCGAGGTCGGCACGGGCGTCGCCGGGGCGTGGGACACATCGAAGAACAACGTCCTCGCGCCGAGCACCGTCGTCGGGGCGGTCAACGCCGTTGCGCTGGCAGGCGGCAGTTCGCATTTCTGCGCGGTGACCACCAGTGGCGGCGCTGTTTGCTGGGGCAACGACAGCAGCGGTCAGATCGGCGATGGCGTCACCTCTGCTTCCGGCGACAACAAGAAGTACCTGGTGCCGTTCGCCAAGTCGGTGGCCGGCCTAAGCTCCGTGGCTGGTGTCGCTTGCTCGAGCAACTCGACGTGTGCGCGAAAGGCTGATGGCGGCGTGTGGTGCTGGGGGAACAACGGCGGCAGCGGCAGCGCCGGCGGCCACCTTGGCGTCGGCAGCACGACCGATCCGATCCTGGCGCCGACCCAGGTCGTCGGCCTGCCTGCGGTCAGCGATCTGATGGCTGGCGGCGTCAACGCCTGGCTCGCCCGGGACGGCGGCAAGGTCTGGGCGTGGGGCGGCCAATGGCAAGGCCAACTCGGCAACGGCGCAGTTCTGAGTGGCATGAGCGGCCCGGTCCAGGTCAGCGGCATCGTCGACGCGACAGCACTGGCGTCCAGGCGCAACGAGGAAGGCGCCTGCGCCGTGCGCAACAACGGCACGCTGTGGTGCTGGGGCTCGAACCGCTACGGTGTCCTCGGCCAGGGCACCTCGCAGGGCAGCGGAGCATCGACCAACGTCCTCCAGCCCGGTGCGCCCGCCATCGCCAAGGGTGCCGATGCGTTGGTCCTCGACGAGAATAGCCGCGCCTGCGCCCGTCTGGCCGACACATCCTGGCAATGCTGGGGCGAGCTGGCCGCGCCGTTCGGCAGTGCGACCATGACGGCTGCTGCGTTGCCCATGCCAGCGCCGTTCCTGCCGGCAGGGGCCAAGTCGGTGGCGTTGAACGGCAGCTACGGCTGCTTCGTCAAGTCGGACGGCACGGTGTGGTGCTGGGGGGCGAACAACTACGGTCAGCTTGGCAACGGCATGACCAACGGTAGCTCCGTTGTCACCACGCCCGTGCAGGTCCTGGGGGTGAGCAGTGCGACGAGCGTCGGCTTGATGCAGGAGTCCGCCTGCGCACTGGGCGCCGGTGGCACGGTAAAATGCTGGGGATACAACAGCGGCTATCAGCTCGGCCAAATCACGAGCGGGCAGATCTCCAGCACGGCACTCACTGTGACGGCCGCGGCAGGCACAGTGGCGCTAAGCGTCCGCGGCAGCCACGCCTGTGCCCTCGACGACGGCGGCAAGGTGCGCTGCTGGGGCACTACCGGTGCGAAGCCCGGCGTCGCAAGCGAAACGCTGCCGGTCGAAATCAGCGGCGGACCGTGGAAAGCGGTCGCGGCCGGCAGTTCGCACTCCTGTGCATTGAAGACCGACGCCACCTTGTGGTGTTGGGGCTACAACAACTACGGCCAAATCGGCAGCGGTAGCACCACTTCGTACATGTCCACGACGCAGGTGCCTGGCGTGTCCGGCATCGCTTCCGTGACCGCCGGCAACGCCAACACCTGCGCCATCGACGGCGCCGGCGCGGTCTGGTGCTGGGGCTACAACGACTCCGGCGTGCTCGGCATCGGCTCCACCGCCAGCCCGGTGAAGACCCCAACCAAGCTCGCCAAGCTCACCACCAAAGCCGCCGCCGTCGCCATGGGCAACTACAACACCTGCGCGCTGGGCCAGGACGGCTCCGTCACCTGCTGGGGCAACAACGGCAGCGGCGCGGTAGGCGATGGCAGCGCCTGGTCCACCGTGCCGGTGCAGGTGCTCGGCGTGCCGTGATGTCGGGTGCGATCCGAGGGTTAGGTCGTCGGCGCCGACCGCGGTACGTTCTTCTGGTCGAAACGAAGGCGCATAATGCGTGAAGGCACGTTACTAATTCACCAAACAACCTTCTTCCGGACTGGGCGGCTTGAGCAGAGAGAGTCATCGGCGCCACGTGAGCGCCTGCTTCCGGGGCCGCATAGGCGCTGGCAGGCACGGGTGCGCGCGGATCGCGGAAAAACCATGGAAAATCCCGGTTGACCGGCCGATCCGAAGGGCGTAGCGTCGCTGCCTGCGCGCTTGTTGACGGTGTCGCCGATCCGCGTGTCGGTGGTGGTTCCCGCCATGTGCACCGGGCCGAGGGAACTTCCTGCAATCATGCGGCGCCGGCAGCCTAGTCTCCCGAGACCTGTGACTGCCGACCGGGCCTGCGAACACGAAACTCGTTGAACTTACCGAGCTTGGGCGGAGGCGGCGCTGGCGGCGAAAAACGCCGACGACGCGCGGGAATTCGACGCCATCAACAGTCGGCGTCGCGCGCGCCGTTCTGAACTCCACAGATTCCGGCATCAAGGTGAGTCAGCCGTGAATCCAAGCGCTTCGTCATCACGCGCCCTCCTCCTCGGCGTGGGCGCGCCAGCATTCCAGTTCGTGTTCCGCGGCCTCGAGCGCTGCTCGCCGATAGGGCAACAGAAGCAGCTCGATTTCCTCGTCCAGCAACTGTCGGGCACGGTCTACGGCGGCCTGAAAGCGGGGCGGGACTTCGCCCGGCGTCCCGCTCCAGACCCCACGCCCGCTTGGCGCAAGGGCGCTGATCATGGACCGTCGCAGCGACTCGGATACGCCCGGTCCCAGGCGGGCAAACGCCTTGGTGGCGACCGTGCGCCAAGGAGCTGATGCATCATGGTATTCAGCTATCAGGCCGGCGGCACGACGAAAACGGTCGAGATCGACGCTTGGATCGATAGCGTCGAGCAGCGCTTCGACTTCGGAAGCGACGATTTCGCCTGATGGTTCGATTTTGTGCAGCAGTTCCGGGAATCCATCCGCTTCCCAGCTCGCGTCGAGGACCGTCTGCAGCAGCCTCGCCAACCCCGATCGGATCGCCTCGAGGTCAGACTGCACATCACCTCTCCCGACCAACCGTTCAAACTCGAAGCTGATGGGAATCGGACGCCACGTGCGCCGAAACGCTGCGCACCCGTCAAGGGCATCTTGGCCGTACCGCTCGGCGAGCACCGGCCCAAGGTGCAGGCGCCGGTCCAGGATCAAGAATACTTCCAGCAAAGTGATCGGCACCGCGACGAAGACCTCGCGCAGCCACCACGCCTCGTGCGTGTCACGGAAATCGAGGTCCGGTATCTCGCCCAGCAGTTCCTGGAGCCAAGCCCGGATTGCAGTCGGCACGTTCTTGCGCCCCGCCCCATGCTCCTGGAAGCAACCGTGGGACATCCCGCCGATGAGGGCCTCGTAGCATGGGCTCAACTGCTCGACGGGCAGGCGTTGCATCAGGTCTCGCGCCCGGGTCCGCGCCGCGTCCACATCGACCACAGCAAAGCGGCCGACGATTGCCAGCGCCTCCTTTGGCGCAGACATGACCAGAACCTGCAAGTGCGGCCACAGGATTTCCAATTCCAAGATCGATAGTTGTCGCTGCGTGAGCGCGCCGAATTCCTGATACAGTCGCCGCGCCAGCTCCGCCTGAGCGTTGGTGTCGGCGGGCCAGAGGAGCGCGTCGCTCAGCCAACTGGTCCACGTCTCGACAGGCAATTCGCGGGCCGCTCGGGCGAGGTAGCCGATGGCAATGGCCACGCCGAGTTCGCGCACGTCCGTCTCGGCGCCACGCATCGCCTCGTGGCTCAAGTCCTGCACGGCAGCACGGTTCCAGCCGCTCCAGCCGATGTCGGCGGCGACCTGGAACACGCCGGAGCGCAGGCGAGCATCGCCCACGGTGTCGGCAAGGCTGAGTGAGGTCCGCAAGAAGTCCTGGATTTCCTGGCCCGACCTCGCTGCCCATTGGTCAACGGCGGCGGCGCGGGCAGGCTCGTCCGCTTCCAGGTCTTCCGGTTCCGCCATCATGCGGCACAACCGCGCGAGTTCGAAGACGGCCTTGTGTCTGCGGAAAGCTTCGGCACATCGTTGCGCGAGCACCTTCGCGTCGGCATCGTCGTCGTACTTCAGGTGCCATTGCCAGATCTGCCGGCTCTCCCATACATCGAGCGGATTTGCGCCGCTTTCGAGCAGTTCCGCCGTCCGCCGGAGGTCGTCGGCTCGTTGCGCGCGGCAATCGGGCGCTTCCAACTCGGCGGCATGGCTGTGCGACTCGTGGAGCAGACCCCAGGTCGCCTTGCGGTGCACAGCCGGGGCGGTGTCGCCGGCAACCACCGACCACAGGGCCTCGCGCAGGTGGTCGCGGGCCTGGAGAGCTTCCTCGTCGCGAATGCGGCGCTTCTGGACATGGACCGCCCACCCGTCCCTCCAGTCGTCATGGAACTCCAGCCGCAACAAGGGCCTGGCCAGGCAGCGCACCACGGCCAGGTCTTCGGCAGGCAATGCGTCACGAGCAACGAGGCAGTCCAGTAGCGGTTTGAGTTCCTGCCAGGCGGCCTGCAGAAACGACGTCGGGTGGTGCCGGCTCGGGTGGACGAGCTTGCCGACGACCGCGAAGGCGCGTTTGCCGTCGTTACGCGCTCGCTCTGGGTCGTCACCGAGCAGGCGCGCCTCCACCCGAACAAGTTCCAGCAGCTCATGGAGAATCTTTCGGGCCTGTACTTCGTCTTGCGCGCCGCATCCAGCCGAGTACACCGCCCACGGCAGGGCCAACAGCACATCTTGGCGCGCGGTGGAGCTGAAATAGCCAGGGGCGATTTCCTCGGACTCGTCCGGAACCTCTTGTTCGCGCAGAGCGGCCAGCACGTCGATGACTTCGACCGGGCGCCAGTAGGCAAGAGGCGTAACGTATTCAAGCAACCGCTTCTGCGCGCGGGCGTCGGCGGCCAAGCGAGCGTCGCTGAGGGCCTGGTGCAAGATTTCGCCAAGGAGATCCGCCGGCCGCCCGGCCATCGACTCCACCCGCGCCAAGCGCTCCAGAATCCGCTCGACGTGTTCGATGGGCGCAGTGCCGGCATGGCCGAGCAGTCGCGCGACAAGTTCTTGTCCGGCGTGGGAAAGTTGAAGAGCGCCAGATGCGGATGTCTCGCGCAAGAGCCAGTTGCGGACGATGGCATCGGCAAGCGTGTCTGGATGCGCTTCCAGGAGCCGGCCGCGGCGGCGCACCAGGCGGAGCGTGGCCAGGGTCTCCAGTCCTGTCTCGACCGCCTCTGGCGACAACTGTGTAAGCCTAGACAGCATTTGCACGTCGCTGGCATCGCTGCGCACGGGCTGGACCAGCGCCAACCAGCGCAGGATCGCCAGGAGTCCGGCCTGTGCGGTTGCATCGATCCCGGCTAGAAGCCCTCGTTCGACCTGATCTCGCGCCAGTTCGTCGATTCGTGCCGGGAGGTTCCGGCCTGCGGCCAGGCAGGATACCGCCGTCGCGATCCAGACGGGCAGGCCACCGCAGAGGTGCGCGACCTCCTCCGCCACGCCTTCGCGCCAGCGCTTGCCCGGCTCGACCGACGCTGCCATGTAGTTGTGCGCGAATTCGCGGGCGTGCCGCTCCGGCAACGCGCGCAGCTCCAGTGACGGTGCGCGCCAGGGCTCCTCGTGACCTGGCCGTACCCGTCCGGCATCCACGGAGCGCAGCGCGACGAGGAAGGCGGTGCCGGTCGCGACCGGCTCGCGCCGCGCTACTTCTTCAATGCTCGCACGCAATTTGCGGTCGGGCTCGTCGATCAGGACCAGCGTCCTGCTGGAGGGCAGGTGCCGCCGCCAGCCTGGGTTGTCCTTCAGTGCTTCGACGAGGCCGGAGCGGCAGCCTTCGAACGCACCGGCTTCCTGCGCGCGCTCAGCGACCTCCAGCAGGAATCGCGACTTGCCGACGCCACCCGCGCCGACGACTTCGACCAGCGAAAAACGCTGAAGGCGATCGAGCGCTGTCGCGATCTCGTCGTCGCGTCCAACCGGGTCAACCAGGAAGTGATCGATGTCGCGGGCCGCGCCCGGCTGGTCAGCCAGACGCTCCTGCCGGACTTCCCAGAGCGACTCAAAGCAAGCGTCTTCCGCGCCAAAGAAGTGCTGAACCACGTCCGGCAATCCGCGCAGACGTTCCTCCAGCTTGCCCACGTCCATCAGTTCCGCGACCAGCCCCAAGTCCAGAAACGCCGGCGCGATCTCCGCGTCCCATCTCGTGTACAACTGCGTGTTGCCCAACAAGGATGTGGCCAGAACCCAATGATTGATCCCGTCCCAGGCGGACGCGCCATTCTTGTTGGATCTGGCTTTCTCAATGTCTTTGGCCGTTTTTCTGGCGTCGCTCAGGATCCGGTCCGGCCTCTCCATCGGCTGGTGATGCTTGAACTGCCAGACCGTCTTGCCATCGCCGGAGCGGGCATCGATCGCCAGGTCCCGGCCCGGTCGGGTGGGCAGCCAGGCCCGATGCGGCAAGGGGTCCAGGCGCGCAACGATGGCGCGAATCAAGGCGTTGAAACGCGGCTGGTCACTGATTCGACTCCAGTCGAGGGGCGGCATAGCTGGCCTGGGTGCGCGCGGGCGGCGCAAGACCGCCGAGTATGGGCCGGGCCGAGCGAGCTGGGCAACTGCTTGCGCGCTGGTGGCTGTAGACGGTGCCCGAGGCCTGCGGAACGTCCAGCTAGAACACGGCAAAGACCGCCAGTTGCGCGCTCGAAGGCGCCGCCGGCGTCTGCAGGCGGGCCTGGTGCTTGCGGTGTCACTGGGCGGGCTACGTAATACGCCGCCGCACCGACGCGCAGCAGCACCGAGCCATCGCGGCGACGCTGGAGGGACACGGGCGGGCCTTCCTACTCCTTGCCGGCAGGACCAGGGTCGCGCGGCTCGACGATCCCACCGTAACTTGTAGCCACGCGACGAAGCCCGCCTCCCGCCGCGGTGCCACGTGCGCCACGCTGCACCACGCTGCACCACTTCCGGCGCGCGCGGAGGCGGAGACATGGGCTACGCGCGACACAGCCGGCCGTGACGGCTTAGAACCATTGCCGAATTCACCACCGGCGGCCTGAGCCGCGAGGCGTTCGCTGCCCGTCGCCGTGTGCACCCGGAAAGCATTCGCCCGTGGCAGCGCAAGCTTGGCGCCCATCCGATGGCCCAGTCGGCGCCGGCTAGGCTACCGGAATTGGTGCGCATCGAACTGCCGGAGCCGGAGGTCGTGGCAACCGGACACCGGAACCACGAAGATCCCCCGCCCGCCGACGAAAACTTCGACCCGCCCTTCTGGGACGACCCGCCCAGCGACAACGCGGGGGCATCTGACCAGCCGGCGACACCACCGCCACAAGACCTGCGAGGGGCCCCCACGGCGCTGCGCGGGACGGCTCAGTCCGAAGCGGCGAAATTCACGAGATCAAGAGGGGTTGGAGAGGTTGACCAGGGCGGTCCGGCGGCGCAGACTCGGCCGTGGACGCTCGCAATGGGCCGGCATGGGGTCGGCTCAGGTGCCAGCGGCGGCCGGCATGGGGGGCATACGCTGTTTGCAGTGACTATGCCTCGCGACGCGGTCGCACACGTGCTGGAGTACTGCCGCAACCGCGGCCTGAATCATGTGCGTGAGAGCCGTGGACGGAGCCAGCACCTGGACGGCCTCTTCGTGGACAGATACGGAGACAAGGCCGGACGACGCAACAGGTTGACCGACGTCTACCGGGACAAGCCCTTCCTGCTCAGGGTTGGGATGGTGTTCCTCGCCGTCTTCGCCAATTTCACCGTGGATCCTGAGAACTACATCCGGGGGATCGACGGATCGGGGTTCCATCCCTGGCGGGAGTGACGACAGGAACCGAAGTTGGCGGCACATCCGAGGCCGCGCGCGAGCAAGCTGGCGCCGCGAGGGCGATGAAGCGCGGCGAGCACACCATCGGGGACGCCCCGACGCGGGTCAGCAAGGAGGCCAAGCGATGAGAATGCACACCTACGGCCGAGTCGACGTAGACTATTCGAAGAGATTCGATGAGATGCAGTGCGCCGCTGGATACGAACCGGGCGAGGAGTGGGTCACCGGTGACGAGTTCACCGGTGCGCCCCGCCCGGTCGGGTTGACCGAGGCCGACGTGGTGTTCGTGGGATTCGATCGCCCGATGCGCGGCGATGCGGTCGTGGCTGCGCTTACGGCGGCGGGCATGCGCGCTGCCGGACCGTGGGAAGTCCTCGCCGTACTCGCTGAATTCTTCCCGACGGATGACGACTTTGCGGTGTTGCGCGCCGCCGGGAAGATGTGGACTTTCCCCGTGTGCGCGCTCGGCATGGTCAGCGACGACAACAAGGTGCTGATCCTCGATTACGGACTGCTCTTCTCTGGCCACGCAGAGCGCCTGATGGGGCTCGACCCCTTCGACCGCATGTGGGACACGTCCTGGTGGTTCGTGGCGATGCACACCGCGGAAGCGTGAGCGGACGTCCACTTCTACTACCGTCAAAGGAAGGACCCTTCATGCCAGACGAAACGCTTCAAGAGCAGAACCCAAACGAGCTGCCCCAGCCGAACATCGAGTTCCACCTGATCCCTGGGGGCCCACGTGACCCGCTCGCCAGCCGGAAGCTGCGGCTTGCCGGCACCGTGATCGATGGACTGCTCGCTCTTCTGGTGCTCCTGCCCGTCGTCCTTCTCTCGAGGTTGCTCCACCTCGGGCAGCAGGAGACCACGATTGCCGGCTGGGCTGCCACGCTGTCGTTTGCGCTGTACCAGTGGCACCTGATCGTGTCGACGGGGCAGTCGCTCGCCAAGCGGTGGCTCGGAACGCAGATCGTCCGCGTCGACGGCAAGGATCTCGACTTCTTTCACACGGTGTTTCTGCGCAGCTTGCTGCTCGGGTCTCTCAGCTACGCCGCCAGCACCTTCCTCGCGCTTCCGTACCTCGGTTTCGGCATTCTCGCGGTGAACGCCGTGATGATCTTCGGCGACAAGCGGCAGTGCTTGAATGACCGGATCGCTGGTACGCAGGTGATCTCACTCGATTAGAGCGCTGGCGCCTGCCTATCCGCTTATCTCAGGTAGC
>CAYHHL010000195.1:0-11291 GCA_964356325.1 uncultured Enterobacteriaceae bacterium
CCGCCTCGGCCGCCGCCCCCCCCGCGGCCCCCGCCCCCGCCCCCGCCCCCGCCCCCGCCGCCGCCGCCGCCGCCGCCGCCGCCGCCGCCGCCGCCACCGCCGCCGAAGCCGCCGCCGCCGCCGCCGCCGACTGTCGCGCCGATGCCGCCACCCGTTCCGGCTGCTGACGCGCAATGTCCGCCCGCGGCAGGCGCTTGCGCCCTGCCGCAACGATGGCCGCGAAGCCATCGTCGAGGCCGAATCAACGCAGCGGATCGCCAGGCAACACCGTGTTGACCCACCTGCCGTCCTGGAGCCACTGCGGCACATAGGGCCCGGATGGCATGGGCAAGCGCCTGGCGGGACCGGTCATCGCGGTGCTGCACGAACACCGTGTTGCCGGCGGTGGATCGCTCGCCGTTGAAATCCCAGAACAGCCAGTCGAGTAGCCCCTTTTGGTCTGCGTGCGCCGAATTGCCTCTGAGCACTTCGATGCGCGCGCCGATGTCAGCAATGACCATGGCCTTGCCGTCCGGAAAGCGCAGCTTGCCCGTGTGCGCCGCCGTTCGGACACCAGGACCGGCGCCAGCGCCAGCAACTGCCCGCCGACCGTACCGTGCGAACAGTACGCGGTCAGCGCCACGGTCTGGTCGCGCTCGTTCCAGCCTGACGCCTGGTCGGACAACGAGATGCCACGGGGCCGCCTTCACCCTCGCCAGGACTTCGGGATCAGGCCAGGGCTCTGGACGCCGATCGTGCCTCGTGTGACGATGCCCCCATGTCTGACTCCGCACCACCGCACGATCCGAAATCCCCGCCGGACGACGAAGACATGTCGGATTACCTCATGTTGGAAGTTGACGGCGCCGAGCCCGATACCGTTGCGGATCCGCTTGCCGTCCTGGAACTGGCGGCTGCCTACTTCGATCTCGTCGTCAAACTCGCAAAGGATCGCGGGTATGACCTAGGCTTGAAAGGGCTTCACATTTTCAACAAGTGCGTCGCCATCGCGATCAAGCCCGTCAACCCGCTGGAAGCGCAGGCTTCCGCCCGGTCAGCCGTCCTCCTTGTCGAACGGCATCCGAAGGCCAAAGCCCGCCACCGAACCGCCGTGGATCGAGTGCGACGAGCAAGGACAGGTTTGCCCAAGCAGTACACAGCCTCGGTGCGCCTTGCTGAGCTAACCTTGCCGCTTACCGTCATCGAGTTCGTCGACACGATGATGCCGTGGTCCATGACAACGATGCGGGTTGTTCCGTACAAGGCCGGTGGCAAGAACGATGCCGCTGTCCGCTTTACGTCTATCCTGGAAGATTACGATTTCACGCTGGACGTAAGTTCCGATGCCGCCCGTGAACTCGGGGCTGTGCTCTACCACGAGGTCGAGATCGAGGCAGAGGTTCAGCGCGACGCAGCCGGAAGGATCACGCAGGGCAAGGTCTTGAGGATCAACCCGTTGGATGACAAGCCCGATCTGTCGGCGTGGCAGGACTGGTTCCGCTTCTCAGGCAGGCAATCCCAATGGGACGCTGCCGACAACCTCGAAGAGGAACTAGGCCGTGATTGATCATAGCCTATTGCCGAACGTCGCACTGGTCGATACGGGCGTCCTGATGCGGGCACTCGGTCACAAGCCCGATGATCCTCGCAGCGAGGCATGCACCGAATTCGTTGCCGCGATGATCGCCGCCAAGAAGCGGCTCCTGATTGCAGCTCCTACCTTCGCGGAGATGGAAAGGGGCGAACCTGACCTTGGGGCCGAGGCGGTGCCGCTTCCAAGGACGAGGCACGTGATCGTCGTGCCCTTCGATGATGTTGCGGCGCGGGAACTTGCACGGCAGTTCCCCACGGCAATCGCCAACGGCATTGCAGACGAGACCGGACTGTCTCGGACCCACATCAAGTACGACGCGATGATCGCCGCCTGTGCCATACGCCACGAGGCGGACTGCATCGTCTCGTTGGACGACAAGACGATGAAGAAGCGGTACGGCGACGCAATCCCGGTACGTCAGCCAGCGGATTATCGGCAGGCAGAGGACAACCAGACGTCTTTGTTCGACATGCTTGGTGTGAAGCCTACTCTGCGGGTTGTCCGCGACGACGACGATCACGGGACCGGCACCACGTGATTGACGTGAAGCCGCTGCTCGCCCGCCGCAGCCGACCCAGACGTCGCCGGCGCTGTCGCCGCTGGTCGACTGGCCTGCGGCGATGTAGCCGCCGTCGCACGTAGCCTCGATCCAGCCCAGCGAATCCTTGCCGCTGCCGCCGTAGGTCCGCGCCCAGACGATCAATCCGCAGCCGTCGAGCCTCATTACCAGGCCGCCGCCGACTGTGCGCACCGCCGTCAGGCCGTCGTTGCCGCTGCCGCCCCAGGCCTGCTGGAACGGCGAGGCGCAGCCTGCAGGCGCGTGGACGCAACTGCTGCTCGGGTCGCAGGTGGCAGGCGGAGTTGTCGTTGCAGCTCAAGGCGTTGTCGATCGCCTGGCAGCCTTTCTTGGCGTCGCAGAAGTCGCTCGTGCACGGGTTGGCGTCGTCGCAGCTCAGGGCCTGGCCGAGGCAGCCCGCGCTGGCCGAGGGTGCGACCGAGTGTTGGCGACCAACGGCTCGCGGTACGTCACGCGCCCGACGCTGAACGCCCACATCGGCACCCCGCCGGAGCTGCTGGCGCGAGCCAGTTCTACTTGACCTTGACAACGTCGGGCACCTTGAGCATCCTCCTGACAAATGAGGGGGTCAATCGTGACAACGATCGGTAGCTTACGCATACTCGCCGCGCTCGTCTTATTCATCTCCGGCTGCTGCAAGAGTGATTGCGATTGCCAGGGCGGACAAGCCTGTCAGTTGGGATTCTGTAGAGCAGGAGCGCAGCCTCACAATGCGTGCCCAAACGGTGGCCCGTGCGCTGTTGGCCTTGAATGCACCTCAAAAGTGTGTGCTGGCGGCGTGTGTGTGGCCACCGCCCCTCCAGACCCGTGCGACAACGGGACCGGCGTTGGCCTTCACGGCAGCACGTGTCTCCCGAGGTCTGGATGTGGGGTGGGTAACACCATAGGCCCAAACGGCGCGAATGTGATCTGCCTTTCGGGAACGGCGCGGGGGCCCCTGAACGCCAACAAGTGTGATGCCGTGCAGAATTGTTGGGTCTTCGGCAATCCGCCGAAATTGGATCCCACTGGGAAGGTGTACATGTGCAGCAATGGCAGCGCGGCCGGCTACGGTCCCAACTATCCCTAGCCCGGCGCCATCGCCCTGCTTCAGGGGTTCAACCCGGCGCTTCAACTCAATGTCCACATTCATGTTTTATACACAGATGGGGTAAGGCAGCGCGATCCAGAGGGCCCGGAGTTCACTTCGGCGCCGCCCATGCAAACGGTGGAAATGGAGGAGATTCTCTCGGACGCCAGGGTGCATAGATGCCATGCAACACCCGCCGGCAAAGGCGGACCTCGCGCAGCAGCGACATGGCAGAACGCGTCCCACTCGGGGGCCTTGCCCCCGAAATCCCCGCGGCCTTCGCCAAAGACGCTTTCCCTCCTGGACTTGATGCCCGCCTGACCCGCCCACGGCCCCTCCGGCCGGAGCGCTGATCGTAGCTTGCTTCGCCACGCTACGCCTGCGCGCGCGTCAGCCTTGTGTTTATTGGGTGTTTCCATGTTTTGGATAGACTCGTCAATCGCTGGCCAGGCGCTGCCGCTGGCCCGTCCCGCATCGTGCGCGGCCGTGGGCGATGTGTACGGCATGGGCTGCGCGACCCGTAAGCCTACCGGTTTTTCGCCATGCCTTCGCGGTCGTAGCACATGCAGCCGACATCGGTTACGAATGTCCTTTGTAAACTCCAGAACTTGGGCTTTGGACTCGCCCGCCGCGATGCGATCCGCCACGGTCTTGACGAGCTGCAGGCGCATCAACTTGCGCTGCGGATGCGCCTCGCGGCCGACGATTTTGAGACAATCGACCTGGATGTGGCAGAAGTCCCAGATGGCGCACAAGCCGCACGGACCATTGGGCAATCTGCGCGCGGAAAACGATCGGCCGCAGTTGTCGACGTACCATATCCACTTGCGGTAGTCCCCGGCGTAGCGCTCCAAGGCGTCGCGCTCCTCGGCGGACAAAGGCGCGCCGTCCAGCCGCGAGAAGTCGTAGCTCCTTTCCGCGAGGCAAAAGCGCCTGTTGCATCCATTGTTGCGCATGATCAGCGATGGCCGTTGCCGTGTCCTACGCACTTTGTTCATGATTCCGATCATGCGCTCCTGCCACCACCGATCCCACTGGTTCTTGGCAAAGCGCGCGTAGCCGCAGCGCGGGCACGGCTTGTTCGCCGCAGCGTTGGCGCTGGCAGGAGGCCAGCGGGCTACTTCACCCAGGCGCCATTAGCCGCGAGGATGAGCCAGTTCACGTGGGCGTCCACAGCACTGCCCTCGCTGGACATCGCCTTCGCGGCCATGCGTTGGCCCGCCAGTCACTCGGTGTTGGCCTTGTAGATGCAATACGCACCAACGAGAATGCTCCCGAGGAGCAGCCCGAGGCCGACCGCAGCCATGATTGAGTGCTCGCCTTCCTTCTGACGAATTCGATTCGCCGGATGGATTGCGAGTTCTGAGTATGCGCCAAGCAACCGCGAGAGCGCTGCCGCACACTCGGGATCCCCAAGTACCGCACCATGCACATCGGAGAAATCCTTCGTCAAACCCGCGACGATGTATTGCCCCGTCGGGTCCGAATTGTCACCAACCGCAATTCGCTCTCGCACGAATGACGTGATGATTCCGACCTCGTTGGGGCACCTGTCCAGGACCCGAGAGATCACAACGTGTGTATCGATTACGGCTGCCTTCAGCTGTGTGTCTGCAAATGCCCGGCTCACGGGATTCCTCCACGAACGACAATGAGAAGTAGGTCAAGGCATCGGTGTGTAGAAGTCCATCCAAACGCGCTCCCGCCATCGTCCAGCACCGCCACCGACCTCTGCGGCCGGCGAGCACCGCCGGCAATCCGCGCAGGCAGCCACGCTACGCCCTTCGGATCGGCCCGTCAACCGCGACTTTCCATGGTTTTTCCGCCACTGGCGCGCACCCGTACCTACCAGCGCCTCTCGGGCCCCGGATGCATGCGCTCGCGCGGCGCCAGTGACTGTCCATGTTCAGGGCGCCCAGTCCGACGGCTGGTGAACTCGGGGCTGTGCTCTACCACGAGGTCGAGATCGAGGCAGAGGTTCAACGCGACGCAGCCGGAAGGATCACGCAGGGCAAGGTCTTGAGGATCAACCCGTTGGATGACAAGCCCGATCTGTCGGCGTGGCAGGACTGGTTCCGCTTCTCAGGCAGGCAATCCCAATGGGACGCTGCCGACAACCTCGAAGAGGAACTAGGCCGTGATTGATCATAGCCTATTGCCGAACGTCGCACTGGTCGATACGGGCGTCCTGATGCGGGCACTCGGTCACAAGCCCGATGATCCTCGCAGCGAGGCATGCACCGAATTCGTTGCCGCGATGATCGCCGCCAAGAAGCGGCTCCTGATTGCAGCTCCTACCTTCGCGGAGATGGAAAGGGGCGAACCTGACCTTGGGGCCGAGGCGGTGCCGCTGCCAAGAACGAGGCTCGTGATCGTCGTGCCCTTCGATGATGTTGCAGCGCGTGAACTTGCACGGCAGTTCCCCACGGCAATCGCCACCGGCATTGCAGACGAGACCGGACTCCTGAAAGAGGACGACCGGCCGTGGCTTTTACAGCCGCACGGGATGGTGGTGGTCATGCTGCTGCGACGGGCGGTCTCCAATCTGCTGGCGCTGTACCGGACCCGTGCGCAGCGTAGCGACGACCGGCGGGTCATGCGGTGGAAGTCGCTGATGGGTGAGCTGAAGCTGACTCTGCAGACGGCGACGCCCAGGCATCTGGCGGGGCTGGAGCTGCGGCTGCACGCGGCGGAGAATGCCGTCACGCCCTGACGTGCGCCGGGACGTCCAACCCGGCGGCGCGAGAGGGGAAGGCACAAATACCAGACCGCAACATGGAAGCCTCCGCCGGGCGACGGCAGGCGGCCAAGGTGCTCCCGTGCGTGCGGCCCACCGGTCAGAATTGCAGCTGCTCAATCACGCGGCGCGCACAGCACACGGCGGGGCGTCGGCGATCGGTTCTGCCCGCAGCGTGCTGCACCTTGACAGTTAGGCAGTGGCGTCGCACAGTGGCGGCCGCCCGGTCGAGGGGCCGCAAGGTGCGCTTAAAGGCGGTTCAGGCGCAGGGCTTTGCATCGGGTGGAACGCCGCCCCTTTCACTTATTTTCGTCCCCGCTTGAACGCGCACTACTCGCCGGTAACCAAGATGGAAAGTGAATCGGCACGCTTGCTACTGAACGCGCTTCGTGGAACCGTCGTCCGCGAATACGCGCGTCTTTGCAGCGAGTTCGAGTTGCCTGCCGAATATCTCTCTGCATTCGAGAGTTGCCTTCGTGTCTCCATTTGGGGCTTCGACGCAATCCAACTGTGCTTCCGCTGCCTCGGCACGGCGCATCCAGACGGCACGGTCGTCGACCGACCGGCGAAGTTCCACGACAGGTACGTCCTGCACGCTGGCGCCGCCCATCTCGGGCTGTGCTGGCAGTTCAGGCGCGTCCTCTTGCTGCCCAGCATGTTGCAATCGACGCGCAGCCTGAGCCTCCATGCCGACCATGGACGTGGACTGCAGGTCGGTGGACCATGCTTCATTTTTCCGCTCCTGGAGTCTCACAAGACGGGTGCCCCAGCGGTTGCTTACGCAACCTTGACACGCGACGCGGGAGCGTTGCCCGTAGAGCACCCTCGAAGGCAAGAGTTCTTCGATCGCTTCGCGAAACAGCTCCTGCGTGTGGGCCAGGAGATCCGCCATCCACTCGTCGGCTGGCCGGATGTGCGCCGTGCCGCGCCGGCGATCGAAGCTCCTACCACTTGGGCAGGTCTCGCCGACAGCCTTGTCCAACAAATGCCCGCACACATTGCGGCCGTGCACAGCATGGCGATCCGGAACGACGGTACGACCAGCCTAAGCGCCCCGCACGTGCAGGAACAGTTCATTACGGCAAGGTTCTGCGAACTCATCCAACGTGGGGGCGTGTTCCAGCGTGCACGGAGGCATATCCGACAAGATGTTGCTTCGTTCGTGGAGTGGGACGAGAAGTTCGCGGCTCACATGCCCGTGAGCGCAAGACTGGCCAGCGGCAGCGACCGAAGCCGGGGCGGCTACCTGGATACCCACCCCGCGCTGTACCTCCATGATTACTACAGCCACTTTTTGCAGATCGGCCTCAAGCAGGGCGGCGAGCTCGAGTCGGTTCTCTCGATCAACTGTGGCGTGGTCGCGCCAACCGCGCGGGTATTGGAAGGTGTTCATACCGTCTTGGGAACGTACCAACCCGCATTCGGTAAACTGGGCCAGATTCTCAAGGTTTTGCGAAACGGACGGATTGCCGGAATGGTGCCAATTTGCGGAGAGATCGCCGGACACATTTTGCGCGAACTTCTCCGTGCACTACGCCCGGATACCGTCAATAAGGTTAGCCGGTCCTGGCGCGATCACGTGGAGCGCATCCAGAAGTTCCTCAAAACGGTCGCCACCCATCAAGATGCTCCCGTTTTTTCCGAAGTGATGGATCTGCTGGGCGACCTTGCCGATTCCGACTTTCTGCTGGCACTTGGTCGCGCAGTGTCCGTCGCCGAGCCAGTCTTGATCAGCGCTTGGGTCCGCGACGGGACCGGATTCCAGTTGGCTGCGAAGAACAACGGCGCCGACGATTGGGTACGGGTCGCTGAACCGTATACGGACTTTTCCGACGCTACGCCCAAAATGCACGGGGACTTTGCCTACGACAACCTCACTCACAGGCGGGACACCTATCCTTTGATCCGCCTGCTGCGGCGCCTCCAGGCGCAAGCGGACCTAACGCATGGTAACATCATAACATTGAGTATTCGTCGTATGGACGACTCCGTCCTCAACGGCGGGCTTGGGCGGGGCAGGAGTCACCCGGGCAAGGAAGAGCATTTTCGGGGCGTGACGTTGGGCGACGCGATCCACGTATTCCGCCCTGGCGCGTATGGTTCCCCCGCCTATCGGTCGTTGAGCTACGTGAGGTCCAGCGAAGTTCCGGACAGCAATCATCTGGCCATGGACGGTCTCGACTGCTTCTTGGTCTGGTCGGACAGCGAGGCGCCGACTGCCGAGACCGTTTGCTCGGCGGTGACCGCCGCGGTCACGGGCCGAGCCCGGGACGACGGCGGCTCGGCTAGGTTCGTTGTTGCCGGCTTTCGTCGTGCCAGCCAGGACTTTGACCTTGCCGGGGCTCACATCTACGGGCGCGGCCGGGTCCACGACCACGAACTGGCCACCCACCGCCTCCACGCGTTGGCACGCGAAAATGCAACCGTAACAACGAGGCTCGAGTGGATTCCAGCCGTCCCTTTGCTGGTGCGGCTCAGTCTGGTCCGCAAGAATAGTCAACTTACGTCAGGTTTTGTCCGTCTCGCTGAGTTCAGCGTGAAGACTTCGAAGGCCACTGACGTGCCTGCGGACGTCGACGCGCTCGCATCGAGCCTCCTGGCAAGTTTGGAGGGGCCCGACAAGGAGGCGGCCTTGGCTGCCACCCCGCGACAGCGACTTTCCATAGTGGAGCCCTATGTTCGGATCCTCCTGGAACTGACGCGCGGTCAGACGGAGCATCGGGCAACCAGGGAACTTGGCCAAGTCCGGACTGGTTCGGCTGACTTGAACGCGTGGGGCCCTCAGGCATTGGTCAAGTTCGCTCTCATTCAGCCCGTCCATCGCGCTGGCGCGGTCCGTTGCGTGTTGGTGGTCCTCGCGGCAACTGCTGGTCTCGACGAGTTGGCTGACGAAAACGAAGTGCCAGCACCGTTGCGCAGCGGAAGTCCAGAACGGGCCTTCATGGCCACGGTCGTCGAAGGTGCCGTCGCGCGGATGGACTCGGCTGCCGAGCGGTTTCCCGGCTTGGTCGACGACTGGGAAGAAGTTAGAAATGTAGCCGAGATAGCTGAGTTTTCGGCACATCCCGACTTGCGAGCGGTTCTCGTGCAGGAGGGGAAACTGGCAGTCGCCGTTTGCACCGATGATTGGGATCAACGCAGCACGCTCTTGACGCCAGATCGAGTCAAGGGCCGTCCTGAGCGAGTAGTGCTCGTGTGCCGACAACGCCACACCGGACGCTGCCGGCCGCACCCCGGTGGCTGGATTCTCGCCCAGCCATCCGACATCGCCGATGCCGTCCTGCTGGTGTCTTCCTCGGTGATTTCTGATGGGAAATATGCTTTCGCTCTCGGCAACAACCCTGCCATCATCGGGCCCGATTGGAGGGACCGGTGTGCGGCGCAGTTGATCAGAGCTCCCGACCTGTGGCGGCCCCAGTTCAAGGCAATCCCCCCCGAGTTGAGTAGGCTTCTGGTTGCTGCCTGCCTGTGCGGCGTTGCTGCCGGTCGCCGGCGTTTGGGGGGGCAGACATCCAAGCGCCTCAAGCCCTCGAACGAATTGACCGAGGAGTTGCAGATGACCGTCGTCGGCACGACCTGGAATACCATCAGAAAGAACTCCGTCCTGAAAGCGTTCCTGGCAGACCATAGGATCACCGGATGCCCGGTATTCTGGGAACCGCTGGGAGATCCCTTCCCAGAAGCGTGAGCATCCGCCCAGCTTGGGCCTGACGCTGCCCAGGAATTCGACGCTCACAAGGTGTTCGCCCCTGCTCGACCTTGGCAGGATGGGCGGCGACACCGGGTTTCACCGGTTGCGCGGCGGAGACAAGCTCTCCAAGGGAGAACAGCGATGATGATAAATCTGACGAATTCGGTCCTCCATGCCGTCACTCGGTCCTGCGTCGCGCAGGGCCGCTGGGTGGCTCTTGCGGCTGTCGCGCTGATTAGCGCGGCCGGCTGCGTCGATCAGAATCCACTTTCGGAGGTGACCGATCAGGCGCCCAGCGCTCCGATCGCCAGTCTCGCGCGCGGGCAGGCAATTCTCGCGAGGCTGGACGCGGCGGCAGTGTACAACCAGGAATCCAAGCAACTGGTCCTCGTCGACGGAGTGACGTCCGTGGACGTGGAGGTTGCGCACGTGGTCAGCGAAACTAACAGGTACTTGCGCCGTACGGGTGACACGGGCGATCTCGACCCGGACGTCGTCGCTGCCTTGATCGACGCAAACGTGCCTCGCGGTGCCGTGGCCGAAATCCCCGGGTCCGGATTCTCGACTGTATCGGGGCCGCTGGCCTCGTTCTGCAGCCCGATCACCTGTGGCGGCACTTTCAACTCGAGTGAGGACGTGAAGAAGACCCTCAAGAGTTGGAGCTTCTACAACGTGTGGCAATCGTGGTACGGTGGGAACGAGTGGGACTTCGCGCGTACGACGAAGGGCTGCACCTTCAAGTACAGCAACCCGCTGCGCGACGAAGCCGTCGTCTGCAGGAGCAACTGCAAAGGCGGGTGCGCGAAGGACGGGAAGTGGACGTACTACGTGGAAAAGGGTGAGCCGGACCCCGCGGGCGCCTGGTGCGCAACGGCCAGTTGGATCGTTTGGACGGCCTACTATCACAAGCAGTGCTAGGAGCCCCTCGGACAAAGGCCAAGGCCCGCGACTTCTCCACCGCCACTGCGCTTCGTGGTGCATCGTACGACGCCCCCAGATTCGCGGTCCCCTCCGGCGCTCCATCCCGTGCCAGCCGAGTCATCCAGGCTTAGGGTCGGGCACGCCGCATCTCGGGGGCTTGGTCTACCCCGCTTCGCTTCCTTTCACGCCGCTGCGAAATGCAGCTTCTGCCCTGACCTGAAGACCTTCAGCACCTGCCTATCCGGCTGGCTCCGAACCGCCGCTGTCCCTACTGCCTGGGCTGCGCCGGGTTCCTGTGGGCTCGGCTTCCGCCGCACAGGGCCGCGCGCATCGGCCGGTGCGTCGGCCACGAGACCCAGAAACCGGTGGAAGGCAAGCGCCACACCTCGGCTGTCCTCGCGTCGGACGCAACCGGATAGGCAGGCTTCAGCAGGTTGTGCATCGCACACGCCAGCAGCCATTCCGCTTTCGTGGCGACGTAGCACTTCACCGTTCACGCAGCAGCAAGCGCCCCGCCGACCTGAACCAGCTTGCCCGGTTCATCGTTGATTCTGCAACAGGCGAGTTGCCCGCCGAGACCGAGCCGCCGCCCGAGAAGAACGCTGCCGCCGTCGCGCTGGCCGGCTGGGCGGCAAGAAGGGCGGCAAGGCGCGCGCCGAGTAGATGACACGCAAGGAGCGCGCCGGCCAGCCAGCCCGCAAGGCCGCGCCGCCGACCGCAGGG
>CAYHHL010000196.1:0-9569 GCA_964356325.1 uncultured Enterobacteriaceae bacterium
GAGGTTCCGAAATCTTGGTCGGGGTCCGCGGCAAAAGCGCCGAATCAACGATCACCTGTAGGGGCGGGCTTCCAGCCCGCCCTCCCACGCGCCAGCGTCAATCCCAGTCCGGGGAGGAGGGCGGGCTGGAAGCCCACCCCTACATTCGCCACGAGCAGCACCGTCACCGACCCGGAATCCAGAACCGCGCCCTTGCTTTCCTGCCGGACTTTGCGCCCACCCGTCAGCTACTTGCACCCCGGAATCACCACGAACACGCAGCCGCCGTTGGTCTTGTCGCACGAATCCGCGGTGCACTTCTTGCCGTCGTTGCAGAACTTGGCGAAGCCCGCGCACTTGCCGCCCTGGCAGATGTCACTGAACGTACACAGGTTCGCGTCATTGCACGGCTGCAACGGGCTTGGCACGCTCGAGCAAGCGCCGGTCGCGGTGTTGCACTGGTCGGTCGTGCAGGTATTGCCGTCGTCGCACACCTTGGCAGGACCGGAAACGCAGCCGCCGCTCTTGCACACGTCCGCCACCGTGCACGCGCTGCCATCCGTGCAGGTCACGCCGTCCACGGCAGGCTTGACCGCGCAAGTCTTGCCGGTGGTGCAAAACGCCAAGCTGCACGCGTTGCCGGTCGCCTTGCAGTCCGCGTCCTTGGCGCAATTGCCGCCGCAGCCCGCAATCGCCGTGTGCACGCACTGGCCGGTCTTGACGTTGCAGCTGTCCGCGCTGCAAGCCTTGCCATCGTCGCAGTTCAACGCCTTGCCGGTGCAGGTGCCCGCCGCGCACAAATCGCCGGAAGTGCAAGGGTTGTTGTCCGTGCACGGTTGACCGCTCTGCTTGGCGTGCAAGCACGTGCCGGTGCCCGCCTCGCAACTGTCCGTGGTGCAAGGGTTGCTGTCCGAGCACAGCTTGGTGTTGCCCGGGCTGCACGTGCCGTTCTTGCAGTTGTCCGTGGTCGTGCACGGGTTGCCGTCGTCGCAGGCGCTGCCGTTCACCACCGCCGTGACTACGCATTTCTTCACCTTCTTGTCGCACCCGGCCTTCGTGCACTCGTTGCCCGTGCTCGGGCAGTCCGCGTCCGTGGCACAGTTGCCGCCGCACCCGGCGATGCCGGTGAACAGGCACAGACCGCTCGCCTGCTCGCAACTGTCCGCCGTGCACGCGTTGCCGTCGTTGCACACCTTCTGGTTGCCCGCCGCGCACTGGCCGCCCTTGCACAAGTCATTGGTCGTACAGCCATTGCCGTCGCTGCAAGTGGTGTTGTTCTGGTTGGCGAATACGCAGGCGCCGGTCGCGACGGCGCACGAATCGGTGGTGCAAGCGTTGCCGTCGTTGCAAACCTTCGCGGGACCGCCCACGCACGCGCCGGCCTGACAGGTGCTGCTGGCGGTGCACGCGGTCAAGTCGTCGCAGGCGGAGCCGTTGGTTGCGACCTTGGACGTGCATTGCTGCGTGCCCAAGTCGCAGAACGCGGTCTGGCAAGCGCTCTTGGCCGCTGGGCAATCGCCGTCCTTCTTGCAGAAACCACCGCAACCGGCAATGCCAGTGAACACGCACGCGCCGTTGGTCGTGTTGCAACTATCGGTCGTGCAAGGGTTGTTGTCGTTGCACAGCTTGGCCGTACCGCTCGCGCAAGCGCCACCGCTGCACACATCGCCACTGGTGCAAGCGTTGCTGTCGGAGCAACCCGCGGTATTGTTGGCGAACACGCACGCGCCGCTGGTCTTGTCGCAACTGTCGTTGGTGCACAGCTTGGTGTCGTTGCACACCTTGAACGTCGAGCCCTGGCACGTGCCGTTGAAGCAAACGTCAGTCGTCGAGCACGCGTTGTTGTCGTTGCAGACCGTGAGATTGGACGCAGGTTTGCTGGCGCACGTGGCGTTGGTCAGGTTGCAGTAGTTCACCAGGCACGCGTCGGTCGACTTCGTGCAGTCCGAATCCACCTTGCACGCCGCGATGCAGCCGGCGATCGCCGAATGGACGCAAGCGTTGGTGGCCTTGTTGCAGCTGTCGGCCGTGCAAGGATTGAAATCGTTACAGTTCTTCGCCGGTCCCGCAGTGCAGACACCGACCGAGCAACTGTCGCTCACCGTGCACGGGTTGCCGTCGTCGCAGATGCCACCCGAACCCGCGGTGAACACGCACTTGCCGGTCGTCGCGTTGCAACTATCGATCGTGCAAACGTTCTTGTCGTCGCAAATGGCCGCGCTGCCGCCGGTGCAAAAGCCCTTCGCGCAGGCCTCGCCGGTGGTGCAAGCGTTGTTGTCGTTGCACGGCGTGCCGTTCACACCCACCTTGGTGCCGCACTTGGACGTCACGGCGTCGCACACCGCCTGCACGCAGCTGTTCGCGCTCGCGGGGCAGTCCGTGGCGACCTTGCAGTTGCCGCCGCAACCCACGATCGGTGCGAACAGGCAGGCTCCAGTCTGCGGGTTGCAACTGTCGGAGGTGCAAGCGTTGCCGTCGTTGCACACCTTGACGAGACCGCCGCCCTGGCACTTGCCGTTCAAGCACGCATCGCCGCTCGTGCACACGTTGTTATCGTTGCAAGTCACGGTGTTGTTCGTGTAGACGCAGCCCTTGGTGGCGTTGCAGGCATCGACAGTGCAGGCGTTGCTGTCGTCGCAGTTCTTGGCCGGGCCCGCCACGCACTTGGCGCCGACACACGTGTCCGTGGTGGTGCACACGTTGCCGTCGTTGCAGGCAGCGCTGTTGTCCACGTGCATGCAACCCTTGATTTTGTCGCAACTGTCGTCCGTGCAGCTGTTGCCGTCGTCGCATGCGAGCGGCTTGCCCACGCACAATCCGCCGCCGCACGTGTCGCCGCTGCTGCAGGCCGAGCCGTCGTCGCACGCCAGGGTGTTGGGCGCGAACACACAGCCCTGAGCCTTGTCGCAACTATCTGAAGTACAATGGTTGCTGTCGTTGCAGGGCACGGGCTTGCCGCCGCCGCACACGCCCAAGTTGCAGAACTCGCCGGCGCTGCAAGCCGAAGCATCGTCGCAGCTCTTGCCCTGGTTCACGTTCTGCATCGCGCACTTGCCGGACTTCGGCTCGCAGGTGTTTTGCTGGCAGGACGTGTCGCTGTCCGCCGCGCAGGTGATGACCGTCGCCGGGTCCAGCTTGCAATTGCCGGCGTCGCACATCAGCGTGCCGTTGCACAGGTTGCCGTCCTCGGCCTTGGCGCAGTCCGCCAGGACCTTGCACTGGCAGGTGAAGGCGCCCGCCGCGCACTTGCCGGCTGCGCACTTGTCGCCGGTGGTGCAGCCGTTGCCGTCGTCACAGATCGCCGTGTTGTTCGCGTGGACGCAACCGGTCTTGGCGTCACAGGTATCATCGGTGCACGCCTCGCTGTCGCCGCAGTCCAGCTTGGCGCCGCCCGCGCATGCTCCGTTCAGGCAGGTGTCGCCGGTCGTACACGCGTCCTTGTCGTCGCACAGGCCGGTGCCGCTCGCCACGTGCACGCAACCCTTGACGACGTCGCAGCTATCGACCGTACAGGGATTGCCGTCGTCGCAAGTCTGCGGCGTGCCGGTGCACGCGCCGTCCACGCACAGGTCTCCGGAAGTACACACCTTGCCGTCGTCGCAAGCCACGCTCTGGGCCGCGTGGCTGCAGCCACCCGTCGCGCCGTCGCAGGCATCCGCGGTGCAGGCGTTGCCATCGTCGCACGCCTTGACGCTGCCCGACACGCACATACCGGCTGCGCACTTGTCGTTCGAGGAGCACAGGTTGCCGTCCTCGCAGGCGTCCTGGTTGGCCGTCGACACGCAACCTGCAGCCGGATCGCACTTGTCGTCGGTGCACGAGTTGCCGTCATCGCACACGACGCCCGCGCCCGAGCACACGCCCGCCTTGCACGCCTCGCCCTGGGTGCAGGCGTTCTGGTCGTCGCACGCGCCGCCGTCCACGATCGCTACGCTGGCGCACTGGCCCGTGGCTTTGTCGCAACTCGCGCTGTGGCATGAGTCGGCCGCGCTGCACGCCATCGGCTTGCCGGGCACGCACGCACCGGTCTTGCAGGCGTCGGCCACCGTGCACTTGTCGCCGTCCTCGCAGGTGACGCCGTCGGCGGCCGGGCTCGACACGCAGCCCTTGACCGCGTCACAACTCGCGATCATGCAAGGGTTGCCGTTGTCGCACTTGACCGCAGCGCCTGCGCACTTGCCGCCCGCGCACACGTCGCTGTCGGTGCAGGCCGTGCCGTCGTCACAAGCCCCGCCGTCCAAGGCCGTGTTCGCGCACGATCCGGTCTGCGCATCGCAAGCATCCTTGGTGCAAGGGTTCTTGTCGTCGCAGCCGTTGTTGACCGTCGCCACGCAAGCGCCGGCCTGGCACGCGCCCGAAGTGCAGAACCCGCCAGCCAACGTGCAACCCTTGCCATTGACTTCGGGATGCACGCAGCCCTTGCCCTTCTGGCACACGTCGTCGGTGCAAGCGTTGCCATCGTCCGCGCAAGCCTTGGCCGCGCCTACGTTGCAGGTGCCGCCGCCACACAGGTCGCCGGTGCACTCGTCGCCGTCTGCGTCACACGGGGCGTCGTTGTTCGCGGTCACACATTTGCCGCCGGTGCACGCGTCGGTCGTGCAAGGGTTGCCGTCTTCGCACAGGCTGCCGTCGTCGGTCTTGCCGTTGCAGTCGTTGTCCACGCCATCGCAGGTTTCCTCTGATGGCGCGCCGGAGTTGCAAGTGCATTGGCCGGGCGTACCGTCCGCGTTGGGCAACGGCAGGCACTGCTTGCCGATCAAAGTCCCGAGCTCAAAGACGGAGCCACAGTAATAGTTGGCGGGGCAATCGGTGGTGCAGCCTTGACCGCAAAAGCTGCCGACTTTGCCTTGGTCCACGCACAATCCCGCTCCACATTCCGCATTGGTTTTACATGGCTTGCACAGGGTCGCGCTGGCCGCGACGTCCGACCCGCCGCCGTCGCCGGCGCCGTCCGAACCCGAATCCGAACCCGAACCCGAATCCGAACCCGAATCCGAACCCGAACCCGTGTCCTCGATCGCACCCGTGTCGGTCAGCCCCTCGGTCTGCAACGAATCATCGCCGCCGTCCTGCAAGCCCTCAGTCTGCAACGAGTCATCGCCGCCGTCCTGCAGTCCCTCGGTCGCTTGCGCGCCGTCACCGCCGCCGTCCGCAACGCCAGGCGCATCGCTCGCGACGTCACCCGGCGTGGCCAGGTCCGAAACACTGGCATCGCTTCCGTTCAGCGCCCCGTCGAGCCCGCCGTTGTCCGCGATCGCGTCCGGCGAGGTCTTGGCGATTCCCTCCACGGTCTGGTCCGATCCGCAGCTCGCCGCCAGCAGCGCGACGAGCACGAGGACGCCGGTCGACGCCATGGCAGAGCGACGATTCGCCAGGTCATTGCTTTGGATACGCATTCGGAGGCCCTCGGTCGCGGGGAAGAGCGCGATCAACCTTCGGATCCAACAGGAACGGCTTGGTCCTGGCCAGCGGTTTTGCACAGATCTTTACAATTTGCCTCGCCGTGGCCGGGAATTCTCTACTGCCTTGCGGACTTTTCGCCTTCTTCTGGACATTCCCGCGTCCACCGGGGCAGGCTCGTAGCCGCGATTCTTGCCGCTTTTTCGTCCGCTCCGAGGTTCCCATGATCGCAACCCTGCACCGCGCCTGGCTGGAGCGGCTTCGCGCCGAGTGGAAGATCGTCAACCAGGAAAAGCTGAGCGGACGCCTGCAGCCGCCGGTCCTGACCATCGATCCGGCGCCCGCTCTGGTGCCCCTGTTTCCGGTGTCCCATGGCGCTGTCCGTCTGGGCCGATGGGACCAGCAGGGGCGCATCCTGGGCATCAGCGAACGGCACATCTGGGAGCATCCTTGGGACGAGGTACTCGAGACGCTGCGCCACGAGATCGCCCATCAGGTCGCGCACGAACTGCTCGGGGCTGCGGATGAAACGCCGCACGGGCCGACGTTCGCACAGGCGTGCAAGCTGGTAGGCGCCCAAGCGGCGGCGAGCGGGCGGCCGGGTACGATGGACCGCAGCGAGGCGGATCGCATCCTGGGCAAGGTGCGCAAACTGTTGGCGCTGGCGGCGAGTCCGAACGCGCATGAGGCAGAGAACGCGATGGCGGCGGCCAACACCTTGTTGCTGAAGTACAACCTCGAGCTGACCGGAAGCACCCACTCGAACTATGGCTATCGGCGGGTAGGGCGCAGTGCCGCGGCGTTGCCGGTCGAGTGGAAGCTGGTGGCGAGCATCCTGTCGCGTTTCTTCTTCGTCGAGTGCATCTGGGTGTCGGTCTACAACGCGCGGCGGGACCGGCAGGAGCGGATGCTCGAGCTGGTTGGTGGAGAAACCAACCTAGAGCTTGCTGCCTATGTCCATGACTTCTTACAGAACGCGAGCGAGGCTTTGTGGACGCAGCAACGGCGCTCGCTCAAGCAAGCGGGGCCGACTGCCCGGCGCGAGTTCGTGGCCGGCGTACTGATGGGCTTCAAGGACAAGCTGCAGGCGGAACGGGCGACCAACGCGGGCAAGGGCCTGGTGTGGGTGGGCGATCCGGAGCTGAAGCATTGGTTCAGGGAACGGCATCCGAGCACGCGCAGCCTTTCGGGTGGCGGGGTGAGGCGTGGCGCGGCGCACGAGGCGGGCATGGAGGCGGGCCGAAGTTTGCGGATCCACAAGGGGATGCATACGCACGGACCGGGTGGCAAGCTCTTGGGGCGGTAGGGGCTCAGGGCGCCTTCGCGTCCAATACCTCGCGGACCCGCCTCGCCAGCATCGTGGCATTGAAAGGCTTGGCCAGAAACGCCGCAGACTGCCCCTCGACGCCACGCCGCAGGATCGCGTCGTCGGTGTAGCCGGACATGTAGAGCACCTGCGTCCCCGGCCGCAGCACCAGCAGGCGCTCGGCGAGTTCCCGGCCCGTCAGCCCGGACATGACGACATCGGTCACCAGCAGATCGATGGGCTTGCGCCACTGTTCGGCCTGCTCCAGGGCCGCGTCGCCGGAGCTTGCGGACAGTATGTTGTAGCCGAGGGACTCCAAGACCATTGCGGCAAAGCGCTGCACGCTCTCGTCGTCTTCGACCAGCAGGATCGTCTCGTGGCCTCGGGCACGGCCCAGACTGCTGGCTTCCGACGCTGGCGAGGGCTCGGCCTCGGCGGGGATGCGCGGGAAGCGGATGCGGACCACGGTGCCGCTGCCCGGCTCGCTCTCGACCGAGATGGCGCCATGGCTCTGCTCGACGATTCCGTACACGGTGGACAGGCCCAGGCCCGTGCCGTGCCCGGCTTCTTTCGTGGTGAAGAACGGCTCGAACAGATGTGCGCGCGTCGCGGCGTCCATGCCCGTGCCCGTATCGCGCACCAGCAGTTCGACCTGATCGCCTGCCCCGTTGCCCTCCACGGCCGTGACGTTGCGCGTCGCCACGGTCAGCCGTCCGCCCTGCGGCATCGCGTCGCGCGCATTGATCGCCAGATTGAGGATGACCTGCTCCAATTGACCCGGATCCGCGCGGATCGTCCACAGGTCGGGCGCGTCCTCGGTGACGAGGTCGACGTCCTCGCCGATCAGTCGGCGCAGCAGCTTTTGCAGATCGGCTACCACTTGACCCAGATGTACCGCGCGCGGCGCTACCACCTGCTTACGCGAAAAAGCCAGCAGTTGCCCGGTCAACGCCGCCGCCCGTTCGCCTGCCTGCAGGATCTCCTCGACCTGCGGGCGCTGGGGGTCGCCAGGGGCCAGTTGCTCGAGCAGCAGGCCGGCGTTGCCATTGATGGCCGTCAGCAGGTTGTTGAAGTCGTGCGCCACGCCGCCCGCAAGTCGGCCGATCGCCTCCATCTTCTGCGCCTGACGCAGCCGTTCTTCACTCTGACGCATCGCAGCCTCGGCCGTGCGCTGGTCATCGATGTCGGTGCAGGTGCCGACCCAGCGCAGGATGGCGCCGCCCTGGTCGCGCACGGCCACCGCGCGGCTGAGGAACCAGCGGAACTCATTGTCGGCACGGCGTAAACGGAACTCGCCTTCGAAAGGCTCACCGCTCTCGAGCGCGCGCTGCCATGCCGCCGCGACCTCCGGGCCGTCGTCGCGATTCACCGCGTGCATCCAGCCCTTGCCCAGGCTCTCGGCCTCGGTCAGGCCCGTGTAGGCGTACCAGCGCTGGTTGCACTCCAGGCAGTCGCCCGTGGCCGTCGTGACGTAGACCAACTGCGGCATGGCGTCGGTCAGCGAGCGCAGTTGCGCCTCGGATCGGCGCAGATCCCGATGCAGGAGCATGTTGCCGAGCATGTCGCCGACACGGCGCGCGATGTCGTGGAACAACTCCAGCTCTTCGACCGTCCACTCGCGATCGGCGCGGCAGTGGTGGATGCCCAGGCCCCAAGCATGAAAGCCGCGCGGACGCAGTGCCGCCAGCACTTGGGCGCGGATGCCGAACTGGCTGCGCCACATGTCGGCGTCTGGCAGCGGGTGGCTCGGGCTCCAGGCCACGGGGCCGGACGCGGCGGCAGCGTCGGCCAGGATGAGGCTCCCGGGCGCCTCCATCGGCAGCACGTGATCGGGCGGCAAGAACGGCGGCCAGTCCGGACGCGTGGCGATGTAGGTGATGCGGTAGCTGGGCGCGGCAGGGTCCAGGGGGTCGACCAACCACGCGCGGTCGCAGTCGAATGCATCGAGCATGACTTCGAGGACGCGCTGCAACGCCACTTCGATGTCGAACGACGCCTCCATGATCTCCGCGATGCGGTTCAGGCAGCGCAGGTGGTGCAGCCGCGCCGATTCGCGGACGGCCTCGTCGGCGGGCGGTCGGTCCGCGAACGGCATGGCGAACTCCCGGCAAGCTTCGTTGCGCGGTAACAGGAAAAGACACGAGCCCGTACAGCATGTGGAGCCGCCGGGCGCGCGTCAAGCCTGCCAAAGGAGGGCAAGCCGGGAAACAGGACTAAGACCCCTTGCGCCATGAAGGGCGCCGACTTAAGCTGCGCCGTAACTGGTTGCGCCCGGCCACGCGGCGGTCCGAGGGGGGCCACCGACCGGTCGCACCACGCGGAGCCACTTTGATGTCCATTCGCATTTCACACGTCGCGCTCTGCGTCGGCGCCGTGCTACTCAGCCTCACCCTGTCTGGCTGCCTCACCGGCGGCGTCCTGCGCAGCGCCAAAACGCTCGACAAGGGCATCAGTGAATTCGGCCTTGGCTGGTCCGCGACCAAGTACAGTGCAGGCGACACGACCGTCAAGGCTACCGTCGACGGCAAGACCGAGACCGCGACCACGGCAGGCGGCGGCTCGCTGTTCCTGCCCAACATCGTTCCGGAGGTCAACTTCCACTTGGGCGTCGCCGAAGACTTCGAGTTCGGCGGCCGCGTCTCGCTGCTCGCGGTGACCGGCGAAATCGACGGCAAGTGGAACTTCCTGCGCTCCAAGGGCCTCTATCTGGCCGTGCAGCCGACCCTTTCCTTCACCCCGCTCGGCGACTTGTCGATCTACGGCGGCACGCTGCCGTTGCTGGCGACGTATGAGGTCAGCGACAGCTTCTCGGTCATGGCCAGTGGCAAGGCCGGCTACTTGTTCTCCTCAGCGTCCGACAGCGATAGCGATGTGGCCAAGTACT
>CAYHHL010000196.1:9669-11202 GCA_964356325.1 uncultured Enterobacteriaceae bacterium
GCCGGCTACTTGTTCTCCTCAGCGTCCGACAGCGATAGCGATGTGGCCAAGTACTTCGGCGGCAGCGGCGTCACCTACGGCGGCGCCATCGGCTTCGAAGTCAGGGGCGCGACGTTCGGCATCCGCCCCTACACCGACTTCACTTGGCTGAACCTCAAGACCACCACCGACACCAGCTCTGGCAACTCGGTCGAGACCAACACCCACACCATGATGATGACCGTCGGCATCGCCATGGCCTTCTATGGCGGCAAGGAGTTGCGCAAGCTCGAGAAGATGGACGACAAACTCGATCGCATCGAGAAGAAGCTCGGCGAGAGTCCGCCCAAGTAACGGTTTGCGTGACCAGCCTCGCCCCGGTATTTGGCAAGAACTGCCGGAAATGACTTGGGTCTATGGAAAACTTGACCGCAGGGCGACGATCGTTTACAAATCTACACAACTCGGCAGTGGCGCCGAGCCGACTGAGGAAGGGGACTGAAACTCATGAACACCATTCTGCGCACCGCATTCACGCTGTCCGCCATCGCCCTGGCTGGTTGTGACTCCTCGAGCACCGCGTCAGGGGCTGCCGCGTCGACCACGCTGACCCCGAAAGCGTATTTTGCTGGGCAGTTCACGGCGTCCTGCTCTCATCAGCTCAAGTGTTGCACCGACGCTGAACTGAAGGCCGAGTACCCGGGTGGCGACGCGCCGAAGTCCGCTGCCGATTGCCAGAAGACGGGCGACTCGATCGCGGCGCTGTTCGGGGCTTCGATCGACGAATCGATCACCGCCAAGCGCCAGGCCTACGACGGCGCCAAGGCTGCCGCATGCGTCAATGCGTTCAAGAGCCTGGCCTGTGTGCCGACCGCCGCCGACGCTGGCGCGTTCGCGAGTTGCGCCGGGGTATTCACTCCGCTGGTCGAACTCGGTGGCGTCTGCAAGGACAATGATGACTGCAAGGCCGGGGCATGTGCAGGAGAACCCGGCAAGGAAGGCAAGTGCGCGAACCCGCCCAAGCAAGGCGAGGACTGCTCGACGGCCAGCTGTTCGAGCAGTCTGTACTGCGACCAGAACGCGAAATGCGCCAAGTACAAGGCCGATGGCACGGCGTGTTCGGCGGGATCGGAATGCGAGAGCGGCAATTGCGCCGGCACCGACCCGGACAAGAAGTGCGCCAAGGAAGCGGCTGGTCCGGCCACCTGTGACGGGAAGTAGGCTGCGCGCCGCTCACGCGCTCCGCAGTGCCGTCCAGCAGCAGACCCACGCGAATCTGCGACTGCGTCCTTGCTGTACCGGAGCTTCGTTCAGGGCTTTACCTTGAACTTCGCGATCATCCCCGCCGTGATGTGATCGTTGACGTGGCAATGGTACAACCATTCTCCCGGGTTGTCGGGTTCCATGTCGGCGACCATCATCGACGCGGGCAGGAGCGACGCCACATCAGTGTGCATGCCGGCGATCGTCGCGACCTGGCCGTGCCAGTGCGGTGTGTGCAGGTCGACTTCAGTGCCCATGCCCATCAGGTACCAGCGCACTTTCTCGCCCTTG
>CAYHHL010000197.1:0-11166 GCA_964356325.1 uncultured Enterobacteriaceae bacterium
GGACGGGGACGGGGACGGGGACGGGGACGGGGACGGGGACGGGGACGGGGACGGGGACGGGTCCTTCACGGGAAGTGCGGTCGGAGCTTGGGGAATCGCCCCGCGCGACGGGGCACGACGCGACAGGGCCAGCGCCGCCGCCAGTTGCTCCGGGCCCAGCACCGTCATCGCTTGAGTTGCGAAATCGTCTTGTTCCACAGGTGATTGTGTCAAACTCACCACGTCCATCGCCAGGGTGTCCGACCGGTCCTCGGGATCCGGCTCCGCCACCGCCTGCCAAGCCTCGAGCGCCAGACGCATCGATTCCGCATCGGGAAATCGCCGCGACCGGTCCTTCTCCAACGCCCGCCGCACCACCGCTTCCAGGCGCGGATCGACCTGGACATTGCCCTGGCTCATCGGCGGCGGTGGTTCGGTCAGGTGCGCCGCCAAGATGCCGAACTGGTTGTCGCCCACGCACGGGAACTTGCCGGTCAGACAGCGAAACATCACCACGCCCAGACCGTACAGGTCCGATCGGGCGTCCAGCACTTCGCCGCGGATCTGTTCGGGGCTCATGTAGTGCGGCGTGCCCAGGATGGCGCCCATTTGCGTCAACTGTTGTGAATCACCCAGGAACTTCGCGATACCGAAGTCGATCACGCGCACGAAGTCCTTCTCGCCCGCCAGTTCCACCACGAAGATGTTGTCCGGCTTCAAGTCGCGGTGAACGATGTGCTTTCCGTGCGCCTCGGCCAACGACTTGAGAACCTGCACGACCAGTCGGACCGCGCGCTGGGGCGGCAATCGCCCTTCGGCTTCCAGAATCACTTCGAGCGAGTCGCCATCGAGGAATTCCATCGCCAGGTACAGGTGCGCGTCGGGCGTGGTGCCGAAGTCAAAAACCCGCACGGTATTAGGATGGTGCAACTGGGCGCTCATGCGCGCTTCGGCGGTGAAGCGATCGACCGCGCTGGGCTCTCCGCCCAAGTCGGGGCGCAGGATCTTCACGGCGACGCTTTCGTGCGTGCCCATGTGGAAGGCCTTGTAGACGTCGCCGAAGCCGCCGCGCCCGAGCAGTTCCGTCAGCCGGTAGCGATCGCCGACGACGGCGCCGAACCGCGTGAAACCAGGCTGACTTGCCCGCACCGTCGCCTGGCCGTCCGTGGGGCAGGCGACGGCGTCGGTCAGCGCTCCGCACAACGGACACATCCGCTGCGGGCCGTCCGGACTGGTCGCCTTGGTCTCCAAGCCAGTGTGCCTCCACAAGAAATTGCCAGCATCTTGCCGCGTGTCTTCGCTTCCGGGCCACGGGAGCGCCGACGTTGCCCCCTGGAGGATAGACCGGCGGATCGCTTGGCTTCAAGCGGGACGCCGGACATGGGCGCCGCGGCCCCAGCCAAGATGTGAAGTTATGTGTAGACGGCTTGGCCTCGGGCAGCGCAGAGTGTCCGATCCAGACGACTTCCACCCAGGAGCTGATATGCGCACGCTGACGTTGCACCCGATCCTCACCCTGCTCCGCTCCTGCGCGACGGCATTGGCGGTGGTGTCCTGTTCGCCGGCGGAGAAGCCGCTGACGCACGAGGAGGCCCAGGAGGCCGTCGACGAATCGGTGTGGTCGACGAAATCGAGTGCGTTGACCGCAGAGGTCACTGAAATCTCGACACACTTCACCATCGGCAAGGCGGTGCAGGCGGCGGCGACGGATCTGCGCGACTTCGTGAAGAGCCAGATCCCCTGCGCGATCGTGACGCTGCAAGATCACACGGTGACGATGGATTTCGGCGCGGCGGGCGGCACCTGCACCTACAACGGTCACGTCTGGAGCGGCAAGGCGAGTGTCACAGTGCAGAAGAACGACGCGACCACGGTCCAGGTCGACCACGCCTGGGACAAGCTGAGCAATGGCGTCATCACCATCGACGGCACCGCGAACGTGACGTGGGATTCGGCTGTCGGAACGCGGCGAATCGTCCACTCGGCGACGGTGACGGAGGGCGCGCGGACGGCGACTGGCACCGGCGACCGCACCCAGAAGCTGATCGACGCGACCAAAGGCTGGGCGGGCGGCATCCAGATCGACGGCAAGCGGGCATGGACGACGGCCAAGGGCAAGTGGGACCTGGCGATCGAGGGCATCCAGGTCAGGGGCGTCGATCCGGTGCCCCAGGCGGGAACGTATCGGCTGACGACGCCTTCGAGCAAGGTGCTGTCGATGGCGTTTGCGCGCCTGAGCCCGACGCAGATCCAGGTCACGGTGGTGAATGGCGGCAACGTGCACAAAGTCAACGTAACTTCGCTGCAATAACTCTGAAACCGGTTCCGGCTCCGGTTCCGGTTCCGGTTCCGGTTCCGGCTCCGGTTCCGGCTCCGGTTCCGGTTCCGGTTCCGGTTCCGGTTCCGGTTCTACAGGGGGAAATACTCTCGATAGATATCCAGGTATTGCGCGGCGTCGCCCAGAGGCAGGTTGTGCAACGATCCGTGCGGGTCGTCCACGATGACCCGGCCGGCCATCGCTTCCAGGCACGCCAGCACGCCTTCTTCCAGGCCGATCGCGCTGTAGCCGCCCTCCAACGCGAAGACGATCCGGCCTTTGCACAGCAGTTCCGCGTGGTTGACCAAGTGGGCGGCGATACGCGCGAAGCCTTCAGCGGTGACTTCCATGCCGCCCAGGGGATCGCTCGCGGCGATGTCGAACCCCGCGGAAACGAGGATCAATTCCGGGCGGAAGCGTTCGAGGATGCGGGCGACCAGCGCCCCATAGATCGCATCGTACTCCGCGTCGCCATGGCCGGCGCGCAAGGGAATGTTGATCGTGCGACCGCGGCCCATGTCCTCGCCCACGTCGGTGGCGGCGCCGGTGCCCGGAAACAGGTTGGCCTGGTGCGTCGATATGTACAACACGCTGGGATCCCGCCAGAACACCGCTTGGGTGCCGTTGCCGTGGTGGACGTCGAAGTCGACGATGGCGACGCGTTGGATGCCCAGCACCTCGCGGGCGTGCTTGGCGGCGATCGCGACGTTGTTCACCAGGCAAAAGCCCATCGGTCTATCGGGTTCCGCATGGTGGCCGGGTGGACGGACCATCGCGAACGCACTGCGCACTTCGCCGCGGACTACGGCTTCGGTCGCGCGCAACACGTGCCCGGCGGCGCTGCGGGCTGCATGCCAACTATGCGGAGATGCTAACGTATCAGCATCCAGACGGACGGTCATGCCGGCGGTGGCCTTGACGCGCTGCAGATGGCCGGCCGAGTGGACACGCAAGATTTCAGCGTCCGTAGCGACGCGGCCGTCGACCACGACCGGTTCGAGCGCTCGCACCCGCTGGGTCCCGATGAGGCGCATCAGCACCTGCAAACGTTCGGCACTTTCCGGGTGGCCAACACCGGGGTCGTGCAGCAAGCCGTCCAGGTCGAGAGCCAGACCGATGCGATTCATGCGTAGCTCTCCAGTTCGGGGCGGCAGAGCAGGCGGAGCGCGCGTACGTGACAACTTCCGGCGTCCAGCTTACAACACGGTCAGGCTTTTGCACTGATGGAGTTTGGACATGCGAATTCTCGGAACCTGGACGCCCGTTCTCGCACTGTCGGCCGCCTTCGCGGTCGCGGCTTGCTCGTCCCCCACCGAAGTCAGCAATACGCCGAAGGACTCGACTTCGGACAGCGGCGGCGCGGACATCGCGAGTGGCGACGTGGCCCCGAGCGCGGACGTGGCCCCGACTGCAGATGCAACTGCAACCGACGACGCCAGTAGCGGCCCGTCGTTCCACAAGATCTTCACTGGCGTGATGGCCAAGAACGGCTGCAGCGGCAAGTTCTGCCACGGCGCTGCCAATCCTCCCGCCGGGTTGCACATGAACGACGAGGCGACCGCCTATGCGGAACTCGTCAACCACGCCCCGCAAGACGCGGCCAAGTGCAAGGTGCAAGTGCGCGTCAAGCCAGGCGATCATGCCGCGAGCCTGATGTGGCAGAAGGTGGCTCCGGGCGTGGCCGTGTGCGGAGGCAAGATGCCCGACGGCACCGAAGGGCTGACGCAAGCGGAAGCGGACGAGATCGCCGCGTGGATCGATGCGGGCGCCCCGAAATAACCCAATGTTTGAGCGGAGGTCCCGATGAACTCAACGCGGCGCAAGCTGGCCATTGCGACCTGGGGAGCGCCGAACGAAGGCAACATTTTCGGCAAGTTGACCATCGACGCGACGCAGGCCATGGCGTGGATCGAGCATGTGCGCGAGACGTCGGGGGAGAAGGTCAGCATGACCCACCTGGTGGGCAAGGCCGTAGCGCTGGCGTTGAAGAAGGCGCCGGGACTGAATGGTCGCATCGTCTTCGGCAGTTACGTACCATTCCCCACAGTTGACGTCACGTTCCTGGTGGCGCTGGAGGGCGGTGCGGATCTGGCCAAGGTCAAGATCGAGCGGTTGGACGAGCGCCCCGTCACCGAGGTGGCGCGCGTGTTGCGGGAGAAGGCCGAGAAGTTGCGCGGCGGCCTGGACGCGGAGTTCGAGAAGAGCAAAGGCCTGTTGCGCGCCCTGCCCACCTGGGTGTTGCGGCCGTTGCTGAAGGTCATCGGCTGGCTGACTGCCAGCCTGGGCGTGTCGGTGCCCGCGCTGGGGCTGGAGAGCTTTCCCTTTGGTTCCTGCATCATCACCAGCGTGGGCATGCTCGGCATCGAGGAGGCCTTCGCACCGCACACGCCTTTTGCCCGCGTGCCGGTGCTGATTCTGGTGGGCGCGGTTCGCGACGCCCCAGCGGTGCAGGACGGCCAGTTGATCGTGCAGAAGCAACTGACGTTGACCGCGACCGTGGACCACCGTTTCGTCGACGGATTCCAACTGGGCACGCTGGCCAAGACGGTGCGGGCCGTGATCGAGGACCCGTGGCAGCTCGATGGCGGGCAACATCCTGTGATCATGGCCAAGATCGGAGCCGCATGAGCCAGCGGACGCCTTCGGCAGTGGCGAGGCCGCGGGAAGATCTGGTGGCGACCGGCATCAAGCGCGAACAAGACCGCGGTCGGGAACGTCGCGAAAAGCTGGTGGAAGCCGGTCTGAACACCTGCGCTTGCACCGGGCTGGGCGGACTGTCGCTGCAGGCGGTGGCGGACACGGCGGGCGTCGCGAAAAGCGTGGTGCTGTACTACTTTCGCGATCGCGACGGTCTTCTGGACGCGTTGGCGGCGCGCGCGGTCCTGCCCTGGCTGGTGGCGCACGAGGCGTTGGCCGTCAACGACGCGCCGAGCCCGCACACCGGTGCCGATCCCGCGGGAGATCCGCGTGAAGTGCTGAACCGCTGGCTGGCGGCGATGTTCCATCTGGCGGTGCGGGAGCGCCAAGCCCTGCGTTTGCGGCTGGCGTTGCAGGCGGAGCAACCGACGGCTTCGTGGCGGGCACACCAGGACGGTTGCGATCGCCTGGCATTGCGACTCCTGGCGTTGCTGCTGCAGCGCGGGCATGCGCAGTACGCGTGGCACGCGCCTGATGCCGGGCGAGCGGCGTTGCTCGTGCGCGGGCTGGTGGACGGCCTGTGCCTGGAAGCGCTGCGGACCGAAGACCTGGAGGCGGCGACGCGGCTGCACGGGCTGTGCCGCGGGGCCGTGCTGGACTTGCTGGTGCGACGCTAGCTACATCTCGCGCGCTTCCAAGTCGCTGATGCCCAGGAAGTACAGAATCGCGTCCAGATTGCGCTGGTTGACCGCGAACTGCGCCTGGTCCCGGACGATTTGCTTGGCGTTGAACGCGATGCCCAGTCCGGCGCGATTGAGCATGTCCAGGTCGTTGGCGCCGTCGCCGATGGCAATCACCTGGTCCAGCGCAACTCGCTCTGATTTAGCTATAGTTTCCAGCAGTTCCGCCTTGCGCTGGCGATTCACGATCGGCCCCAGCACCCGGCCGGTCAGCTTGCCGTCGGAAATCTCCAGCCGGTTCGCGTAGGCGTAGTCCAAGCCCAGGCGCTGCTGGATTGGCTCGGCCACCTCCATGAAACCGCCTGAAATCACGGCCAGACGGTAGCCGAGACGCTTCAGGACGCGGATCAGGTCCTCGGCGCCCGGCGTCAGTTCGATGCGCGCCTGCACGTCGGTCAGGATCGACACCGGCGCGCCGGCCAGCAGGTGGACCCTCTCGCGCAACGCCGCGTCGAAGTTCAGTTCGCCGTTCATGGCCCGGTGCGTGATCGCCGCGACCTGATCGTAGACGCCGTACAACCGCGCGAGTTCATCGATGACTTCTTGCTGGATGAGCGTGGAGTCCATGTCCATCACGACCACGCGCTTGCTGCGGCGGATCAGGCCCTCGCGCTGCAGCGCCACGTCGCAACCGAGTTGGGCCTGCAGGGCCAACAGATCCCGGCGCAATTCCGAGGCGTCCGCCACGCCTTCCGTGCCCGCCAGGCTCAGTTCGATGGACGACAGCCGACCGTGCGAAAGCCGACTGATCTTCTGGATGTCGAAGCCCCGTGCCGCCGCCGCCGAAGCCGCGCCAGCCAGCATTTCCGCGCTGACCACGGGAGCCAGCAGCGTCACGGCCCAGCTCGAACGCTGGGACGGGTCGGTATCGTTCACCGGCACCAGGGTGAAGGCGACCTCCACGCCGAGTTCATCGCCCTTGTGCAGCAAGTCCTTGAAGATCGGATGGGTATCCAGCTCGGCGGCCGACGCCAGCACCAGGAGGTTCAGCGTCAGGCGGCCTTGCACCACCACTTGCTCGACGTCGAGCAGCACGAGCCGCGCGCCGGACAGCAGCCTTGCGAATTCCGCCGTGATACCAGGCTTGTCCGGCCCGCTGATGCGAATGAGGAGAGCGTCGTGGCCAGTGGATGCAGTCGTCATGCCGTGGCGGTCTAACATGGCGCCACGCAGCGTGCCAAGGCGGTCGACTTTGCGCAGCCGGTCCCTGTTCGTTAGCATGCGGATCAAGGCTGAATCCTGATCATCCAAAGCACGCAAGCCGCATTTCCGGCAGTTGCCGGGCTGTCGTGCGTCCATTTGGACTGCGAGGTCGATGTGACTGCCCGCAAGGACGACTGGTTAGCCAAAGGTGTCTCTGGCACCCCGCCAGGTCGACGCGCAACGCCACGTGCCGTCGCCAGGGACTTCCGCGAACAAAGTGACGAAGTGCCTGCTCTCCGGTCCACGCCGGCGCCGGGCGAGCCAGCGCCGGATCCGCATGCCGCCGATCGATTGGCCCGGTTGCGCCACCAGTTGCGCTCGCCCCTGTCCGCGGTCATCGGCTACAGCGAGATGCTGCTGGAGGATGCGAGCGATCTCGGCGATGTCGCGTTGCTCGATGCGGTCACTGGACTATATACCCTGGCAAAACGGGTGCTTTCGCTCATCGGCAGCCTGCTCGATCCGACCGCCCATACCTTGCGCGACCTGGACCCGAGTCGCCAGCGCCGGGAGTTGCACGCGCCGCTGAACGAACTCATCAACCGGGCTGAACTGCTGCAAAGGAGCCTGAAACCGAGGCGCGAGGCGGCCTTCATTCCGGACTTGCAGAAGGTCCAGGCGGCGGCCCACAAGCTGCTCGGCCTCGTGGACGACATGCTAGCGTTGGCCGGCACCCAAGCGGCGGTCGAAGCGGCAACCGGCGGCGTGATTCCCGAGACTGCGCTGGATCCTGCCAGGATTATTCAGGATCGCGGCGCCCTCTTGCTGGTGGATGGCCACGAGGCCAACCGGGAGATGCTGCAGCACCGGCTAGAACGGCGCGGCTTCGTGGTGGACGCAGCCGCCTGTGGCGAGGAGGCATTACGCTTGATCGACACGCAGTTCTATGATCTCGTGCTGCTGGACGGCGAGACCACCGACCTGCCAGGCATCGAGGTACTCAAGGCGATTCGTGAACGACTGTCTGCGATTGAACTACCAATCATCATGCTGACCCTGAAGGATGACACGGAAGATATCGTTGAAGCTCTGCAACTCGGCGCGAACGACTACCTGACCCAGCCCATCGACTTTCCGGTCGCGGTGGCGCGCATCCGCACGCAGCTCTCCCTGCGCCGGGTGACGCGACAGCTCGAGGAGGCCAACGCCAGGCTGCAGCGTTTTTCCTACCTGGACGGTTTGACTGGAATTGCCAACCGCCGGCGTTTCGACGAGTTCCTAGCCGAGTCGTGGCGTCGCGCCATTCAGATGCACACGCCAGTGGCCTTGGTGCTGATCGACGTCGATCACTTCAAGCTTTTCAACGATGCCCATGGTCACGCGGCCGGTGACGAGGCCCTGCGGCAGGTGGCGCGGGCGCTGCAGGACAGCTTGCACCGGGCCGAGGACGTGGTGGCGCGCTACGGCGGCGAGGAGTTCGCGGTCGTACTGCCCGGCGTCGCGCTGGAAGGCGCCGTGGTGGTAGCGGAACGCATGCGGGCGGCGGTGGCGGCGCTGTCGGTCCGGCCCGGTCGCCAGGCTCAGGGCCAATTGACGGTCAGCCTGGGGGTGGCGAGCACGGTGCCGGCAGCCAAGGCGAACCAGTCGACGCTGGTCGTCGCGGCGGACGGCCAACTGTACCGGGCCAAGCGCGAAGGCCGCAATCGGGTGTGCCGCGGTTGATGCCGCGCGGGCTACCAGCCGAGCTGTCGCGCCGCGAGATCCGCCAGCACCTCGGTCGCGCCGCCACCGATCGACAACACCTTGGTTTCGCGGAAGATACGCTCGACTTTGCCGCCGCGCAGATAGCCCGCGCCGCCGAGAATCTGCACCGCCTCGCCCGCGACCTTTTCCAGGGTACGCGTCGCTTCGTTCTTGAGCATGCACACTTCGGCTACCGGCTGATCGCCGCGCGCGACCCGCCACGCGACGTGTTCGAGCAGCGCGCGCACCGCTTCGACCCTGCCTTGCAGATCGACCAGTTTGTGGCGAATGACTTGCCTCGAGATCAAGGGCTTGCCGAATGTCGTGCGCGTCTTCGCGTAGGCCAGCGCCTCGTCTAGGCACACCTGGGCAAAGGCCCACGCCGCGCCCGCCAGCCCCAACCGCTCGGCGTTGAAGTCGTGCGCGAGCCCCATGAAGCCCATGCCCTCTTCGCCAATGCGGTTTTCTACCGGCACGCGCACGTCGTCGAAATGCAGCATCGCCGTGTCCGAGCACCACCAGCCCATCTTGCGCATCGGCGTGCGACCCAGCCCAGGGGACTCGCCGCGCACCGCCAGCAGGGTCAGGCCGCCCAGGCCGGGACCGCCCGTGCGCACCGCCACCGTCAGCCAATCCGCGCGCATCCCCGAGGTAATGAAGGCCTTTTCGCCACGCACCACGTACGCGTCGCCGTCCAGCCGCGCGGTGGTCTGCAGGTTGGCGACGTCCGAGCCTCCACCCGGTTCGGTGACCGCGAGCGCCGCAATCTGCTGGCCGGAGAGGACGCTCGGAATGATACGGTGCTGAAGTTCGGGCGATCCCAGCGCCAGGATGGGCGGCAGCGCAATGCCACAGCTCTGCAGACCGGCCAGCAGCCCGCCCGAGCCCGCGCGCGCCAGTTCGAACGTCGCCGCCAGCCTGAAGAACAGGTCGCCCGGTGTACCACCCAGATGTTCCGGAAAGCCCAGCCCGAGCAGGCCTAACTGAGCCGCCCGCTGGTACAATTCGCGTGGGAAGCTGCCCGCTTCGTCCCAGGCGTCGGCGTTCGGCGTCAGCTCGCGTTGCACGAAGCTGCGCACCTGGGCGGCAAAGGCCTCGTGTTCCGGCGTGTAGTGCGGACTGGGCGGCAGCATGGGTCCTCGCGGGCAAAAGTGACCACGACGGTAGCGACTTGGCGGTGCGCCGACAAGCGCTCGGATCCTGGTGGACGACCGCGCCAGTTTGCGGATAGGCTGACGCTCGGTCCCGCAACCAGGCCCCAGGAGTTCGCGACATGCCCGATCTGGCGCCCGCTGCGGTCGACACGGTGCAGATCGGCAACCTGATCGCGGGCCGCTACAAGGTCGAAAAGCTGCTTGGGCGCGGTGGGTTCGGCGCCGTATACCGAGTACGGCACGCGACCACGGGCCAGGCGCAAGTGCTCAAGGTCTTGCGGCCCAACCTCGCCGACGATCCCACCCAGGTGCAACGCTTCTTCAACGAGGCCAAGGTCTCGGCCAAGCTCTCGCATCCCAACACCGTGCACGTGTTCGACTTCGGCCAGACCGACGGCGGCCTGTTGTACATCGCCATGGAATTGCTGGACGGCCTCGAACTGGCCCATGCCATTCGCGAAAAAGGCGTGCTCGAGCCGTTGCGCACCGTGCACATCGCGATGGCGGTGCTGAAATCGCTGGCCGAAGCGCACACGGCGGGGCTGGTGCACCGAGACCTCAAGCCGGACAACGTGTTCCTGTGCAAGCACGCGGGCGAGGCGGACTTCGTCAAGGTCATCGACTTCGGCATCGCCAAGGCCATGGACGCGGCGACCGACTCGGGGCTGACGCGCACCGGTTTCACGGTCGGCACGCCGAAATACATGAGTCCCGAGCAGGTGTTGAACAAGCCCCTGGACGGGCGCTCGGACCTGTACGCGCTGGGTGTGATCCTGTACCAGTGTCTCTCGGGCGACGTGCCGCTGGCCGGGCCGAGTCCCATGGAAACATTGATGATGCACCTGCAGCAGGAGCCACGGCCGCTGCAGGAGGTGGCGCCGCAACCGCTACCGGCCGGTCTGGCCGCGGTGGTGATGCAGGCGTTGCGCAAACAACCGTGGGAACGCTTCGTGGACGCCGAGGACATGCGCGCGGCGCTGGAGGAAGTGCTGGTCCAGGCTGGGCAATCGACGGTGCCGGTGCACAAGCGGGCGATGTCGGCCAAGGTGCGTGCGGTGACCACCGACGATCTGGACGGCACCACGCGGCCGCACAAGGGCCCGCGATCGGGCAGCGAGCGGATTCCGACCGGTGAGACGCTGCAGGAGAAACGCCCGGAAGTGCCGCCAGTTCCATCGGTGAAGATCCAGAAGCCGGCACAGCAACCTGTGGCCAGGCAAGCCAGCGCCGCCCAGCCGGAACTGACGCCGCACGCGGGTGAACTGCCGTCCACCATGCTGCTGGAGGCTGCGGTCGCGGTGCCGGTGCTGCCGACGCCTCGGCGCAGGCCGCTTTGGATCGCGGGCGCGGTCGGGCTAGTACTAACTGCGGTCATTGCACTTTTCGTGTCGGGTCGGCAAAACGCGCTGCCTGTTCCAGCGGCTCCGGTTCCGGCTCCGGCTCCGGCTCCGGC
>CAYHHL010000198.1:0-11077 GCA_964356325.1 uncultured Enterobacteriaceae bacterium
GAGCTGCAGTCGCCGTCGCCGCCGCAGTTCTGCCCGGCCTTGCACTTGCCGCACTTGCCGCCGCAGTCGACGTCGAGCTCGCCCGCGCCCTTCTGCCCGTCATTGCACGGATCTTGGACGTCCAGCGTCGAGCACTCGCCGTAGACGCAAGTATTGCCCTTCTTGCAGTCCCAGTTGGTCTTGCACTTGGAGCCGAGCGGGCAGCCGGTGCAGCCCGGGCCACAGTCGACCCCGCTTTCGCTGTTGTCCTGCTTGCCGTTGTCGCAGTCCGACGGGCACCAGGCGATGCCGTTCGGGATGTCCCAGAAGGTCTTCTCCCACAGCTTCCACCAGCCCTCGTAGAGCTTGAGGTTGGCGTCGTAGGTCCAGAAGTCCGCGATCTTGATGGTGCCGCCGAGCGCGGCCTGGAAGCCGATGTCGATGAGCAGCTTGAGGCTCGCCGCGGGATGCACCTTGGATTCCAGGGTGTTGGGCTTGGGGCAGGTGGCGTCGTAGGTGAAGGTGCCGCGCAAGCCGGCGCGACCGTCGACGTACGGGCCGATGACGCCGCCTATCAGCCAATGCATGCGCGGGCCGACGAAGCACTGCACCTTGGCGGTCACGGCGCCGTCGGAGACCTTGAACTCCTTCCACTTGGTGAACTCGATGACCGAGATCGGCTGGAATTTTAGCTTCTTGGTCCACTCGAAGCCGAACTTGACCTCGCCCTTGAGGCCGGCGTTGGCGGTGGCGGTGATGGACGACGACACCTGGGTCTCGCACTTCGCCAGCACTTCGATCAGGTAGGTCGTCGGGATCGGCACCGGCCCGGCCATGATCGTCGGGCCCTTCTTGGGCCCATAGGCACCGAGTTCGAACTCATCGGGAATTTGCGGATTCAGCGGGTTGTCGATCTGCAGCTTCTCCAGCACTGCATCCAACTTCTCCTCGATTTCGCTCTTGCCGCTGGCCTTGGTCTGCAGCCACACGCCGGCTTCTGCCCACAGCTTGCCGTAGGCGTAGACACGAGCGTAATTAATGCTGGAATCCCAGACATTGGGCACCGGCGTGTCTACGTCAAAGCCGATATGGACGCCGGCTTCGACCCCCGCCTCGGCCTTGACCTTGAACTCGCCGTCCAGGCTGACCGCGACGCCGTCGATGACCTTGTCGATGCTGATCGGGAAGCTGTGCTCGCCGCCGACCTTGAAGCCCCACAGCACGAAGTCCTTGTCGATGCCCCACGGGCCCTGCTGCTGCTCCCAGCCGCCACGGCGACGGTCCATCTTGTCAAAATCCTTGTGCAGATCCGGGAAGTAGTCGCGCAGCTCGACGCCCGTGGCGTCGATGTCGCCGGCCTGGCTGGCGTCGGTCCCCAAGCTCACCGAGCCGGCAAAGACTTCGTGGAACTGCGCGGGCGCGGTCTCGATGACCACGCTCTGGCCCAGCTTCTGCACGCTCTTGACCTTGCGCATGAAACCAAAGGCGTTGTCGCCGGTCGCGCCGCGGCGCCGCGTGCCCTGGGTCGCGCCGCCGGCCAACACCTCGCCTGGTTTGAGGTCCAGCAGCGCCTCGTTGCCCTTGAGCGGCAGGGTCATCGAGGTCGGGCTCAGGTCGACCTCGTCGGCGACGCGCTGGCTGGCCAGTTTGACGTTGGGCAACACTTCTAGGTTGTTGAACTGCTCGCCGCTCTTGATCCGGTCGATGTTCTTCTCGATGTCGGTAGGAGTCCTCGGCTTGCGGTTGGGATCGAAGCGCGGCGCGCCCTGCTCGACGAAGGCGGGCTGGCCGCCGGTGTTGATGGTCTCGCCCACGGCATCGGTCTTGGCAGTCGCGGCGTCGGCGACGGGCGGCAGCAGCGGTTCGTCGCATCCGACGAAGGCCAGAGCCATGACCGCGAGACCGACGACCAGACTCAATGGCCCAGATTTGCTGCTGATCATGGGATGCTCCTGAGGGTCTCGGAATCTCTGTTCAAGCCAGGCTTTGAGGTGGACACGCCCACTCCGACCTCGCCATGCGCTGCCCTGCGGATTGCCGGGCTCACTTCACCGGGGCAGGCACCTTGACGGGGACGGCCGCCTTGTCCACCGCTGGTGCCGCGACTTCGCCGCTGGGCACCGCCTTGCCGTCGATCTCGATTGCGCGGAACTGCACCCGCCGGTTCTGCTCGCGGCACAGCTCGATTCTCTTCTTGTTTTTACCTTCGTTCTTGAGGAGTTCCACCAAGTCGGCGCACAGCGGCTTGCTCGAACCGAAGCCCTCGGCCACCAGCCGGGACGACGCAATGCCCTTCTCGACCAGATAGCTCGCCACCGCCTCGGCCCGCCGCTGTGACAGCGCCTGATTGATCTCGATCTCGCCGAGGTCGTCCGTGTGGCCTTCGATGGCGACCTTGGTCAGCCGTTGCTGCTGCGCCAGGACCGCCGCCACCGTGTCGAGCAACTTGTAGCTCTCGGCCTTGATCTCGGCATTGCCGAGCTCGAAGTGGACTTTCTGCAGGATCTTGATGTCTTGCTTGGACACCACCACCGTTTCGACGCCGTCAGGGCAGCCATCGTCATCGTCCTTGCCGTTGAAGGTCTCCTTCTTGTCCGGGCACTTGTCCAGCTTGTCGGCGATGCCGTCCTCGTCCCGGTCCGCCGGTGGGCAGCCCTGGTCCTCTGGCTTGCCGCTCTGTTTGGGGCACTTGTCCTCGGCGTCGGCAAGCCCGTCTTTGTCGTTGTCCAACTCCGGGCAGCCATCACCGTCCTCATAGCCGTCCTTGTCTTCGGCCTCGTTGGGGCACTTGTCCACGGCGTCGGCGAGCCCATCCCGGTCGTTGTCGGCATCCGGGCAGCCGTCGGTGTCCTCGAAGCCGTCCTGGTCCTCGGCCTCGTTGGGGCACCTGTCCGACACGTCGGCCAGGCCATCGCCGTCGTTGTCCGGATCCGGGCAGCCATCGGCATCTTCGAAACCATCCTTGTCTTCGGCCAGTTGAGGGCACTTGTCCCGACCATCGACCAGGCCATCCCCATCGGCGTCGGGCTCCGGCGAATCCAGCCGCAGCCAAACCCCGAGGTGGGCCGCGAAGTTGTGCGCCAGCTTGGCCTCGGCGCCGTCCAGAACGAAGTAGCGCAGGTCGGCCCGCACACCGATGCGCTCGCTCAGGTCGTACTTCAGGCCCGCGCCGATGTGTCCGGTCACGTCGGTGTCGTGCTCGGTGCCGAACTCCTGCCACAGCGTCGTCGTGCCGCCCGCGCCGAGCAGGGCAAACGGCCGCAGTTGGCCAGCAGAGAAGTGCCATAGCGCCGAGCCGCGCCACCCCAGGAGACTCGCCGATAGGCCGGAATCCCCGAAACTACTCAAGGTGTCGTCGACTTCGGCCTCTAGCGCCAGTGCCTCGCTCGCCTGGTAGCTCAGCCTGGCACCGAACAGCGGCCCGCTGCCCGGCCGCATCCCCCTGTCCGGCGCGTTGCCCAACTGGTTGTCGTTGCTGAGCAGCGTGTAGCCGCCGAACGCTCCGAGTTCGAGCGCGCCGACGCGCGGCGGCGTGGCGTGGGCGGGCAAGGTCAGGCAGACCAGTGTGGACACGACTGCGAGGAGCCGATTTCGCGAACCGGCCGACAACAATCGATTAAATAGTCGTTTGACCACTGGCTGCTCCTGGTACTCGCCAACGCCTCGATCTGGCCGGCCGAGGGCCAATCGAATGCGCCCCGGACACGTCCGACCAGGAGTGCCGCGCCCTTTGTAGCCGGTGCCAACGTAGCATTCAACCCCTTGTTGTCACATCAACCGCGGATGTCCGATTACGACCGCATGTTGTCCGTTCCTGTCCGCTCCCCGACCGCGACTGGGGCTGCGGACCCGATCTCGACACGCCGCGACGGCGCAGATCGAAACGGCTGTTCGGACACGGCGCGAGATACCTCGGACATTTTCATCCTCTGACTTGAAAAATGAGACATGCAGCATAGGCTGGCAGCAGCGGTCGAATCAGGCGACGTGTGAATGCAGATCGTAGCGAGAGCTCAACGCAGCAGGGACGTCCAGCGCGGTCCGGGCTCGGCCTGGCCAGCGGGGCAGAACTGTCTGTTACTTCTGATCATCGCCGGCCTCGCGCTATCACCCCAGATCGCGCAGGCGCGCAACACCACAGCCGCCGCCGTTCCGGGCTGGGTCGTCGACCGCTACACGGTGGAGGCTGGCCTGCCGACCAACCTCGTCACCGGCGTCGCCCAGCATCCTGACGGCGCGATCTGGGCCGCGACCTTCGACGGTCTCGCGCGCATCGACGGCGACAACGTCGAATCCGTGCGCCGCGCCGAGGCCAGTGAACTGCCGGGCAACCGCTTCATCGCCATCCGCTCCAGCCGCGATGGCTCGCTGTGGGCTCTGGAGGAGTTCGGCGGGCTGGTGCGACTGCGCGCCGGCGACGGCAAAGCTTGGAAAGCCGTGCCGATTCCCGGCGTCAACGGTCGATTCCTGCAGACATTCGGCGCCGCCACCTGGCTCGCCACCTCGGGCGGCCTGATGCGTCTGGACCAGGCTGGCGCAACGCCATGGCGCGCCGACGTCATATCGCTGGAGGTCGTGGCCCTGGCCGATGCCGGCGGCGGGGCGCTGTGGGTCGGCTGCACGGGCGGCGGCTTGTGGCGGGTACCGGCCGAGGGCCCGGCGACGCGCATCGTCCGCGCACCGGATGCCTCGACGGCGGAGTTCACGGCCCTGGCCGCGGACGGCGCGGGCGGCGTTTGGGTCGGCACAGACGGACGCGGGCTGCTGCGCAGCGCCGGCGAGATCTTGCGTCAAGTCGTGGCTGCGGATTGGATCAGCGGGGCGCGTCCGGTGCGCGAGCTCCTGCCGGGCAAGAACGGCGGGCTTGGCGCACGAACCGACGAAGGCTGGTGGATCCTGGGCGAAACCGGTTGGAGCGCGGAGCCAGGCATGGCCATGCCAGATCGGCCGGCGCACATGCACTGCGGCAGTGTCGACGGCAGCCGCGGCCGGTGGCGGATGGGCTCCGGTGGCCTGTACCTGGATCGGACCAAGATTGCTGATATCACAGGCAACGTCCGGGCGATCCAGCAAGACCGCGACGGTGCCATCTGGCTCGCGTCGGACCGCGGCGGGCTGGTTTGCGTCCGCGAGGCCACCGTGACGACGGTTGCGATGCCGCCCCTGCTGGATCCGACGGTGGACGCCGTTGCCGTGGGCCGCGACGGCACGCTTTGGGCGGTCAACCACGCCGGCCTACTGCTGCACAAGCAGATTGACGGCGCCGACTGGGCCGCGGAGTCGCTGCGCATCCTGGGACTCGGACCGTCAGGCGAGAAGCTGCCGGATGCCAAGCTGTTCTGGCCGGACTGGACACGGCATGGGCTGGTCGCCACCAGCCTGTTCAGTGGCCCCGATGGCACGCTGTGGGTGGGCACCGACTCCGGTGTTGCCCGCTGGACTGCCGAAGGCATCCTGCCGGTTGGGTTTCCATGGCGCGACGGCACGCAGACCCTGGTCGAATCGATGCACATCGACGCGGCGGGGCGTTTCTGGGCCGCGACTCCCGGCGGACTTGCAGTGGCTAGCGCCGCGGAGGTCGCCGCGGCGGCGGGTCAGCCTGCCGCGGCGAGGCAGGCCTGGCGTTGGCTGCCGGGAACCATGGGCGAGCCGCTGAGGTCCGCGCATACCTTCGTCGAGAGCGCGCAAGGCGATCTGTTCGTCACGACCGGCCACCAAGGCCTGGCGCGAATCCGCGTGAATCAGGTGGAACTGCTCACGGTTGCCCAGGGATTGAGCAGCAACCGACTGCGAGGCCTGCTGCAGACCGATGCCGCCACGCTGTGGGTCGGCACAGAAGATGCCGGCCTGTGCCAGGTCCAGATGACGCCCGGCGAAGCGCTGCGTGCTGCTCGCGTGCGCTGTCTGACCCGGCGCGACGGCCTGCGCGACGACGCCGTGCACGCCATCGCCCGCGACGCGCAGGATCGGCTTTGGCTCAGCGGCAACCGTGGCATCTCGGTGCTTCGGCAAAGCGACGCTGAGGCAGTGCTGGATGGAGACGCATCTGAAATCATGGTGCTGCTGCTGGACCGGCGCCACGGCATGGCGGACGCCGAAGCCAATGGTTTTCGCTGCCCAGCGCTGGCGCTCGATGCCGACGGCCGGATCTTCTTGCCTACGCAAAGCGGCGTGGCGGTCGTTCACCCGGCGTCGTTCGAGCAGCCCAAGCCGCCACCAGTCTCGATCGCGGGCGTCGAGGTCCAGGGGCGCCTGCTGCCTCGGCTGCATGGCGACGTGACGGTCGCGCCAGCGGCAAGTCTGGTCGTCCGCTGGAGCGCGCCGGAATTCCAGTGGCCAGACGAAGTGCGCTTTCGCTACCGCCTCGGCCCGGCTGAGCCGTGGATACCGGGCGGTCCGCTCCGCCGCGCCCGCTGGGATGGCTTGGCCGCTGGCAGCCACCAGTTCGAGGTGCAAGCCGGGCTGGGCGGCACCTGGTCCAGATCGGCCTCGCTGCGGATCGTGCGGCCGCCGCTGTTCCGTGAAACGATGGGCTTTGCCGTGCTGGTCAGTCTGGCGTCCCTGTTGGCTGCGGCGGTCGCGAGCTTGGGCTGGGTCCGTCGCCAGCACAGCCACCGCAGGCGGCTCGAAGCGGCAGTCGAAGCACGCACGACGGACCTGCGCGCGTCGAACCAGCACCTGCACGACCAGGGCGCGCTGCTGGCCGAGCAAGCTCGACAGTTGGCCGAGCAAGCGCACCTTCTGGTCGAACTCGATCAGCAGAAATCGATTCTGTTATCCAATGTTTCTCATGAGCTGCGCACGCCCCTGATGTTGATCCAGGCGCCCGTCGCCAATCTGGTGCAGCGCGCCGCCGCGGGTGACCGGCCAATGTTCTCGATGATTCAGCGCAACATCGATGGCCTGCGCAGGCTCGTCGACCAGTTGCTGGACACGGCGTCCTTGCAGGCCGGCGGGGTCGTGGCACAGCGCTCGCGCCATGACCTGAGCGCGTTCGTCCGTGAGCGGATCGCCCTGTTCAGCCAGGCAGCGCGCGCCGCGGGCATCACGCTTCGCGAAGTTGGCGAGCCGGGACCGATTCCGTTGCCGTTCGACGCCGACATGATCGACAAGGTGCTCGCCAATCTGCTGGTCAACGCGCTCAAATTCACGCCGACCGGAGGTCTGATCGAAGTCAGTTGCGCGGTGGATGCCGGCGTCGCTCGCGTGCGTGTGCTCGATACCGGCATTGGCATCGATCCCGCGCTGCACGCCAAGATTTTCGTGCGATTCTACCAGGCCAGGTCGGGCGACGACCGATCCCACGATGGCGTCGGCATCGGCTTGAGCTTGGCCAAGGAGTTGGTCGACCTGCACCAAGGGCGGATGGGCGTCGACAGCGCGCCTGGCCGCGGCAGCGCGTTCTGGTTCGAGTTGCCGTTGCATCCGACGGTTGCTGCGGTGTCGATGGCCCAGGATGGCGACGCCGCATCTGGCCATCCGACCGCCGCGGCCCAGGCGATTACAGAGTCGCCCCCCCCTGCGACGGCCAAGCCGAGGATTCTCATCGTCGAAGATCACGCGGACATGCGCGCCTATCTGGCCTCCGCTCTGGCGGGCGATTTCGCCGTCGAGTTGGCAGCGGATGGCGCATCGGCGCTGGCTCTGATTGTCGCCCAGCGCCCCGATGCCGTGGTGTCCGACGTGATGATGGCCGGCATGGATGGCTTGACGCTGTGCGTCCATCTGCGTCAGGACCAGCGGTTCCGCGACCTGCCAGTCGTGTTGGTGTCAGCCAAGGGTAGGTCGCACGAAGTGCAGGCCGGGCTGTCGGTGGCGCGGGACTACCTGATCAAGCCATTCCCGGTTCCCGAGCTTGTCCAGCGTCTGTGGCGGCTCGTGCCGCAGCAGCGCCCAGCCACGGCGCCGCTGCCCTGCGCCGATCTGGACGTGCTGGTTTCCCCTCCAGGAAACTTGACCGAAGCGGACCGACGTTTCGCCGACCGGCTGGTCGCGCTCATCGAGGCGCGCATGGATGACGCCAAGCTGTCAATTGGCGATCTGGCTCACTGCATGGCCATGAGTCCACGGCAGTTTCAGCGCGAGGTGGCGCGGGCCAGCGGTCGCCGCCCAACCGAACTGGTGAACTTCCTGCGCCTACGCCGAGCCCAGGAATGGCTGAACTCCGGGCACTTTCGGACCGTGGCAGAGGTAGCGGCAGCCGTCGGCCTCAGCCCGCGTCACCTGCGGCGGATCAGCCATGGAGTAAATGGGTTGCGACCGATCCGGGCCGCGCAGGCGACACGCAGTTGAAAGCGTACTGCGGTTCTTGGTGCCTCGGGCCGCGACGGTCGGCTCGCTCTTCTTTGCGGTACCGTCGGTCCGACTGCGGCTGATGGGCGATCATCGGCTGACCGCTGCGCAATTTGAAGAGATGGGCTCAGCGGTCCATATCGTGCGAACAGTGGAAGAGTCCAAACCCGTGACTGCGTGGCAGGGGCCGATGGTGGTGCTGGCCGGCAGCGGTATGGCGACGGGCGGGCGCGTGCTGCACCACCTCGAGGCCTTCGCGGCGGATCCACGCAACACTATCCTTTTCGCGGCTATCAGGCCGAGGTGCTGGCGGCGTCGCTGCGCAAGGCTGCAGGGACAGCGTAGCAGAGATGTTCAGCGCACCCAGATGTGGTAGATGCCCGTGCCCGCCAGCGTTGCGGTCGTGTGGCCGATGCCGGGATCCTGGCAGTGGCCGCCCGCCTGGTCGACCTGGCCCCAGGCCTCGTGGCTCCAGTACACGCTGTCGGTGCCGTCCGAGCCCAGGCCCCAGTCCGACTTCGTCCCCGCGTTGTCGTAGCCAATCGTGCGCACTTTGCCGTTGTCCTGGGTCAGCTTGCCGTTGCCGTAGGTGCCGATCTTGGCGTCGTCGTAGATGTCGCCCAGCAGCGAGCTGTTGGCCCCGGACGCGATCGGGAAGATCCAGTCGATGCCGTAGTTCGAGGCCGCAGCGGACTTGTAGCAACTGAACCGGAACGCCGAGAGCTGGCTGAACGCGATGCGGTTGACCAAAGCGGCAGGCTGGCCGGCCGCCTTGGTGGTCTGCAAGTCCGCGTAGGGATTGCCGGCGATCGTCCAGTTGGTGTCGCCGCTCGCGAACGGGATCTTGGTGCTCGCAATCAAGCTCCAGCCGCCGCCCGCCGTCGTCATGTCGCAGTACACCTGGAATGGCGCGCTGTTGCCTGGACCGTCGGGATCGATGAAGTACACGCCGTCCTTGGCGCTAGGCACCTTGGCTTGCATGTCCTTGCAGTGCAGGGCCGGCGTGTTCTGGGTGCCATAGCTCGTATCGATGGAAATCGCGAACCAGTCCGCGCCATTGCACACGAAAAGCGCCTTCTTGGTGGTGTTGAAGTACACGTAGCCCTGGTTGCCGACGTTGCATGTGAGCGGATCGGCACTGCTCGCCTGCAGTTGCAAGCCGCCCTCGGTCACGAACCGGCCTTTCGCGCTGACCTTTTGCGAAGACAGAGTCGCCACGTTGACGCTCCAGGTCTTGAGTTGACCGTCCTTGCCGTTGTCCTTGAAGCCTCCGTCGATGACCAGCAACTTCCACTTGCCTTTCGGGTTCTTGCCCACCCACGACGTCAGGTCGCCGCTGACTGGCGCATCCGGTTTGGGATAGGTGGCCTGGAGCGTCTTGCCATCGACGCTTTTCTCGTACAGCACGTGGGTAGCCGCCGCTGGATCGGTCAGGACCACCTTGAGCGTCTTGGTGTCGGAATTCACCAGGTCAAAGCTGATGGTCAGCCCTTGCGCGATGCCCAGATCCGGCACGTCGATGACGTTCTCGATGCCGACCGGCGCGTTGTCCGGGATGTCGACCGGCGTCGTCGGGCTCGCGACCACATCCGTGTATTGATTGGTCAACAGCTTGTTGGAAATCGCCGAGAGGCCGTCCGGAGGCAGCGCCGAGGGATCCAGCGCCGCGATGCAGTCCAGCGTACCGTCGCTCTTGATGCCCTTGACCACGAGCCCGGTGCCGCACGCCGTCCCGACCTTGGCGTTGGTCGGCAAGCCGTTGAGGTCCGCATACTTCCCGGTCAGCGCAACCCCCGCCAGCTTGGCCAACTGTGCGTACTGCGACGCGTCAGGCGTGCCCGAGAGATCGGCGTACGCTCCAGTGACGGCCACCTTGTGGAGGTCCGACGACTTCGCGAACGGCGCCAGATCCGCGGTCTTGGCCAGACCGGTCAGGTCAGGGCCGCCCTGCAGATCCGCGAACTTGCCCGAGATCGCGACTTTCGCCAGATCTGCCGCCTTCGCATAGCCGGTCAAGTCCGGGCCACCCTGCAGATCAGCGAACTGCCCGGATGTCGCAACCTTGGCGAGATCGGCCGCCTTCACATAGGGCGCAAGTACCTTGGCATCGAGTTCGCCCACGCCGACGCAGCCGGAACAGGCCAGCGCTTCAGCCGTCGCCGCCCGCAAGGCAAAGGGCTGCGAATGCAAGGGTCGCGGTGGCAGCGGCGGATCGGGCAGCACCTGGACCTGAAGCCAGGGCACGGCCTGGACACTGGCCAGCACCGGCGCGATCGGCGACTTCGAGCCCAGTTCCCAAGTCAGCAAGCCGCCCTTGACCGTGACCGTCACGGGCCCCTCGTTCCACAGTTCCTTGCTGGCGGTCGCGTCGGTGAACAGCTTGAAACCTACCGCGTACTCGCCATCCGGCACGGTGCCGCCGCTCAACGTGTAGATGATCGCTTGCACCTGCGTCGTCGCGGGCACAGCGGCTTGGACGGAAAACGGCAGGGCGGCTAGCAGGAGCGGGAGCAGACGGCGCATGGACGGACCTCGCTTGAAGCTGAAGGAATACTGGCAGAGCCGGGTCAGCTCGGCAATCCGCGAGCGAGCGTGGGGGCGAGGTTCGCACCATTGGGTCAAGCCGCGAGCACCTGCCGGGCGTGCCAACGTGGCAGGCGTGGGTCCGGCTTCGGCGCCGGGTTCGGGTTCGGGCACGGGTTCGGGCTCGGGCTCGGGCTCGGGGACGGGTTCGGGGACGGGCTCGGGGACGGGCCCCGGGCTCCGGCTCGGGGTGGGGGTCCGGGCGGGGGCGGGCGCGCGGCGG
>CAYHHL010000199.1:0-2585 GCA_964356325.1 uncultured Enterobacteriaceae bacterium
ATCTACTGCTACGAGTCCGGCAAGCCGCTCACGGTCGAGAATGCCCGTCAGTACACGCGCTTGCACCCGCGCTGTGGCACGAGCTTCCTGCTGGTCACGTTCGTGGTCTCGGTCGCGCTGTTTTCGGCGGTATTTCCGCTGCTGCCCACGTTCTCCGACCACAAGTGGTTGAATCAGCTGGCGTACGTGTTCATCAAGATCCCGCTGATGTTCCCGGTGGCGGGCATCGCGTATGAAGCGACGCGGCTGTCCTCGCGCTTTCCGACCAATCCAATCGTCAAGGCGCTGACCTGGCCGGGCCTGATGTTGCAGCACATCACCACGCGCGAGCCCAACGACGAACAGCTCGAGATTGCACTGGTTGCCCTGCGCAAGACCTTGTGGCGCGAGGCCCATCGCAGCGCCGAAACTGGCAGCGCGGAGCCCGAAGTGTTCGGTTCCTATGGCGCGTTCGTCGACCAGATCGACGGCTTGCAGACGCCCGGACCTCTGGCCGCCTAGCGACTGAGAACCCACTTGCTTTGCTGGGCTTTCGTTCTGGCGCGTCTGGCTCCGGCGCCTCTCTCGCGCCACATGTTCTTTGCTCTCGAGGACCTCCGATGTACGAACGTTTCGAAGGCGTGGTCGCGCGCTACGAAGAGCTGGGCGACGCCCTGGCCACCAGCGAGATCGCCTGCGATCCCGAGAAGTCCCTGAAACTGTTGCGTGAACGTGCGGCGATCGAGGACACCGTCAACGCGTACCGCTCGTGGAAGTCCCTGAACCAGCAGGTCGAAGAGACGACGCAACTCGCCCAGGAAGAAAGCGACCCTGAGATGCGGGCGATGGCGCGCGAGGAACTGGTGACGTTGCGCGAGCAGGCGACCAGCGCCGAGGACAAGCTCAAGGAGCTGATGATCCCTCGGGATCCGCGCGACGGCAGCAACGTGGTGCTGGAAGTGCGGGCCGGCACCGGCGGCGAGGAAGCTGCCTTGTTCGCGGCGGATCTGGTGCGCATGTACTCGCGGTATTCGGAAAAGCGCGGCTTCACCGTCGAACCGCTTTCGGTCAGCGAGGCGTCCCAAGGCGGCGTCAAGGAAGCGGTCCTGCACGTCAGCGGTTTCGGCGCGTGGTCGGTGTTCAAGCACGAGTCGGGCACCCACCGTGTGCAGCGCATTCCGGCGACGGAATCCCAAGGGCGCATCCATACTTCGGCCTGCACCGTGGCCGTCCTGCCCGAGGTCGAGGACACCGAAGTCGACATCCGCACCGAGGATCTGCGCATCGACACGTACCGGGCGAGCGGTTCGGGCGGCCAGCACGTCAATCGGACGGATTCCGCCGTGCGCATCACGCACCTGCCCACGAACACGGTGGTGCAGTGCCAGGACGAGCGCAGCCAGCACAAGAACAAAGCCAAGGCGATGATGGCGTTGCGCTCGAAGATCTTCGACATGCAGCAGCAGGCCGCCCACCAGGTGATGGCGAGCGCGCGCAAGGAGCAGGTCGGCTCGGGCGATCGGTCCGAACGCATCCGCACGTACAACTTCCCGCAGAACCGGCTGACCGACCACCGCATCGGCTTGACGCTGTACTCGCTGGATCTCGTGATGGAAGGCGAGATGGACCAGATGGTCCAGGGGCTGCTGGCGCACGAGCGGTCGCAGCGGATGGCTGAAGCGCAAGCGATTATCTAGAACACCTCTAGCTTTCGTAAGCAGATCGCCGGCCGGCCTCCGGACATCGTGCCCGCCAAATACCTCGTTCTGTCAATAGGTTGACGGATCCGCATTGCATGGGTCCGGCTCCAGCTGCGATTCCGGGCCCCAGCACACTACCGCGACCGACCCAGCCTCCGCGACGATTGCGGTCCGAGGCACGGGGCATCCGGTTTTCAACGTCAATCCATAGTGTTGTCATGGGCTGCGCAAGTCGGTTCGCGCGGCGCGAAAGAATCGCTTGCCAGCCTTGCCATTCATGTGCAAATGTATGCAAAGCGTGTAGATTGGTGAATATGTGTGTCGCTTCGTGAAACTCTGTGTCGACCTGTAACGACGTGAGTCGTCTCGTAAGCATTTGTCACGGCCGTTTCACTCAGCATCGCCTCGCTCGCCGACTCCCCCGGCGACCCGGGTTTGCGGAACGAGCGCCGCGCGCCGCCTCTCGCGGTGGGCGAGCAGGGGAGCCTCCATGCAGCAGAACTACCGGCGTGGAGCCGCTTTAGGCCACGTCGACGACTCGAGGCCGCGCCTCGGTCCATGGCTCATCGCCTTGGTGTCGGCCTGCGGCCTGGTAGCCTGCCAGGACGCCGACCCCCGTCACGCCGCCCCGCCAGCCGGGACAGCCACCCGCGCGAGTATGAACGCGCAAACCGACGTCGTCACCACCGTGCACGCAGGCAGCGTGGCAGATGCAGGGCCCGCAACCGACGGCGTGGTCGCGATCGAGACGGCAAGTCATGTCGATGGCCAGATGGACGCGGCGGAGGACGCCAGTGTCGGGGCGAGCGCCGAAGTCGCAGCGGTCGTGGATACCGAAGCGGACGAAGACACCGGTGCAGTTGCGGATGTCGAAGCGGACGCCGGCACCCCGACCGACACCGTGAC
>CAYHHL010000199.1:2685-10991 GCA_964356325.1 uncultured Enterobacteriaceae bacterium
CCGGGGCCGACACCGGGGCCGACACTGCGGACAGCGCGGCCGCGGACGGGAGCATGGTTGAGGACGGCGGCACGGATGCCGCGAGCCTGGCCGACGTGCAGCCGCCGGTCGCCGTGACACCCGTGGACCCGACGACGTTGCCGCTGTTGGCGATGGCAGATCAGACGGCTGACTTCGGCATCGATCCGGAGAAGCCGCATAACGCGTGCGTGGCGGTAGCGGACTTCGATGGCAATGGATATGAGGACTTCGTCGTCGTCGAGGCGAAGGGCTGGACTTCGACGATACACGCCGTCCTGTTGGGCGCGGGCAAACCCCAACACGTCAAGACGCCCTTCAATACTTTGACAATGCAGGCAAACTTCGGCTGCACGGCGGTGGACATGAACGGCGATGCCAAGCCGGACATGCTGTTCGGCGGCTTCTCTGGCCTGGCGCTCTATATCGGCGACGGCAACGGTGGGTTCACCGACAAGAGCGACGACTGGCTGCCCTACTTCATGGATTTCGAGTCCTTCAGCGTTGTACCGGCCGACCTCGATGGCGACGGCGACCTCGACCTCTACGTAGGCGCCGGCTTCTCGCCGCCGATCTGCGACGCGCTCGATTGCGCCTTCACTGCGACCGATCTGCTTTGCACCGTGAACCCACCGATTGGCGACCTGCCCAATCTGCAGGATCGGGTGATGATCCACGGGCCGAATCTGCCGCTGACCGATGAGACCAACCAATGGAACGTGCCACCGGGCGGATCACAGACCGTCGCGATGGCGATGGACGTCGACGTGGATGGCAAGATGGACGTGCTCGTCGCCGACGATTTCGGCAGCGCGCGGATCCTGCACAACACACAGAATGGCTTCGTCTCCTACGACACCAACGCCGGCCTGGCCGCGTACTCGGGCGCGATGGGCTGGACGGTCGGCGACTTCAACGGCGACGGCCTGCCAGATCTTGTGATCGCCGAGTCCGGACCCACGCCACTCTACGTCAACTCACCGCAGACCAAGGGCAAATTGCCATTCTCTTTCGTCGATCAAGGCGGCTTCTACGGCACCTGGGCGCCCAATTGGACGGCGAGTTCGTGGGCGCCACTCGTCGCAGATTTCGATAACAATGGCCTGGATGACCTGTGGGTCGGCAACGCCGCGCACGTGACATCGAAAATGGCGGCCAGCCCCAAGAACCTGTGCGCGATCAGCAAGGGGACGAAGTTTGCCTCGCTCTTCGAGGGACTACCGAGCGTCGACGTCGTGTTCCTGGCCCAACCTGGCCAGGGCTTCGCACCGTACCGGATTGCGGCCGGCAAACACGCGCACATCAACATGATTGACGAACGGACGATTGACCTCGACGGCGATGGCGATCTGGACGTCGTCCAGACCCGCCCCGGCTCGGATGTGATGACCTCGCTGGTGCGCGTGTTGCGCAACGACATCCCCAAGCAGGGACAGAGCTTTCGCGTCGTCGTCAAAGGCAAGGGTCTCAATCAGGACGCGCTCGGCACGGTCGTCACCGCCGACATCGCCGGGGCCAAGCGCACCCGATGGCTCAACGGCAGTGGCGCGTTCGGCGGCACGCCCAGCCGGTTCGCGTACTTCGGCCTCGGCGCCGCGGGCAAGGCCACCGGTGTCACGGTCACGTGGCCGGACGGCACCAAGACGGTGCTCGGCGATGCGGCGCCAAACCAGACGCTGACAGCGACCTGGCAATGACCGCGCCGTGCCATTTCGATCGGCGCCCGAAAGAGGCCGAGCGCCGACACAGGCAACGGCCGGGGAAGTCACCGCTCGCCCTCGCCGATCATCACCCCCAGCACCAACGCCGCTGCCTCCGCCTCGGCTTGCGCGTCCTGGCACACGTAGTCGCCATCCTGGGCCTGGCTCGCTAACGCCTGGGCCCTTCGCAAGCGCTGCAATTGAGCCGCGGCTCGGCGCGCCAGTTCCTCCGCGTGCAGGGCGCGCTGCAGGCGTTCGGCAGTCGTCGGCCCCGCCCGCAGCGGAGCACGCGCCCAAAGTCCGTGCAGATCCCATTGCAGGTGAATGGCATAGCCCAGACTCGCCGAACTGGACGTGCGCTGGCTCGGTCCCGCGCTGGTGGCCGACCAGCCGTCGCCCTCCAGCCAACCGTTGTGCATGCTCGCGGACATACGCACGGGCAGGGCCGCGCGCCACCTATCGATTTCAAGGATCGGCACTGGCTTGGGCGCGACTGCTTGCCCCAGGGCAATGCGCAGTGCCTGCGTCGGCACGTCCGGCACGCGACAGGGCGCAGCCGATGCCTGCCAGGCAAGCAACGTCACGGCAAGGCCTGTGAACGGACTCGGGAAGGTACGAACGAACGCGGGACCGGGCACGAGGACCTCCGCAGCGAGTGGCCGGCATGGCCCCCGACGCCGCGGATGCTTCACGAACCATGCCATCGGTCGGTGGCATCAGAGCGCTTGAATAACGATAGGTTGTGAGAGAGGGCGACGCCGATCGGACGGTCTCGAGACCCTGGCACCGAGACCGAGACCGGCGCCGCAGCCGCACCAGCGGTCTACGGTTTCGGCGCCGGTGGATGCGCCTTGCCACCCTTGTCCACCGCGCCACAGCCCGGCAACTTCGGGTCGAGCACGCACAAGGCGTTGGGCCGGTTCACCACGGCATGCGTCACTGGATCGACGAACTTGCCGCCCGCGCTGGGCCACGCCGCTGCCCGCGCTTGCACCCGGACCTGCCGCGTCGTCCAGTGCGTGCCAGCGCGACCGTCTCGCAGCACCACCCACAGCGTCGCGATTCGTTCGGTCTTGCCCGCCGCGAGTGCGGGAAGCTGCCAGTCGCTCTGGGGCGCGTTGTCGGCGCTGCGCTCGCGGCTGAACGTGCCGGCGGTCGAGAACCAGCTGAACAGCAAGTCCTCGAAACGACTGCCTAAGGTCGGATCGGCATAGACGCCCAGGTATTCCTTGTCCCCGGCGGGCCACAGCGGCGTCAGCGCGATGGTGTCGCTCTCGGCCACCACGGGGGTCGCGTCCTCGGGCCAGTCGATGCCGTCCAAGCGCAGGCCTTGGATGCGCGGGTTGTGGTTGGCGCACGCACCGTTGCCGAGCCGGGCGGTCTGGGCGGCGACCCGGGCGCAGTCGTCCGCGTAGGTCTTGCCGTCGCAGCCGCACACCGCCTTGGCCGGGCAGCCCGCGGGCGTGGCCGTGCACTTGTCGATCGTGCTGTCGAAATCCTTGCAGATCGATGGGTTGTCCGTGTTGATCGCGATCTGCTTGTAGCCCGCGACACAGCGACTCCGGTCGGCGCACGGACTCTTCAGCGTCGCGGTCGCGCTCTTGGGGCAGGTGCCGCCGTACAGGCCGGCCTCGGCGATCTGGAACAGCACGTACGCCTCGAGGTTGCCGATCGCCATGCCGCCAGGAGCCGCCGTCGCGCTCGTGACGTTGCACTTGTCGTTGGTACTCGAAGGCTTGGCGACAGCAGAGAAGTCCAGCCCCGCCTTCTTCAACTCGGCCTGGAACTGGTCCTGATCCGCGAACAGGGCGAACCACTGCGCCGCGGCCAGCGTCGGGGTCGGATCCGTGCCCATGTCGACTTGCAAGCCGGCGGTGATGCACTGGAAGTTGCCGTCCTTGGCCAGCGCGAAGGGGCAGAATGCCCACGCATAGCAAAGCTTCTGCTCCGCCTGCTCGCCCACCGCCAGGGTCGTGAACGTCACTTCGCCTGCCAGCCCCACGAACGGCGGTTCAGCGCGAATACCCAGCACCCGCAGCTTGTTGACGAGCGAGGGCGGATCGTAGTCCGGCGTGCAGGCCCCGAGCAGGGCAAGCGACGTCAGCAGGGCAAGACTTCTGTGCATCCGCAATCCTCGGCGTCAGATCCCGTAACCATTTCAGCGTCCGCTCGGCTTGAACTCGATGGCAAATGGCACCCGGTCCGCGAAAGCCTTGCCGTCGCGCAGCCCCGGCTGGAACTGGCACGCCTTCACCGCGCGGACCGCCGCACTATCGAACGGTTCGCCCGCCGGTTTCAACAGCCTCGCCTTGTTCACCTTGCCGTCCAGGCCAATCTCCAGGGACAACAGCACTTCCACGACCCGGTTGCCCGCGTCGGCTCCCTCGGGCCACTCGACCTTGCAGCGCGACTTCGGCACCGCGTGGACGATCTCGACCTTGCGCTCGGGCGTCGCCGGTCCGTCCCCATCGCCGTCGCCACCATCGGCTCTGCCCGGTCGCGCCGGCCCGTCGTCGCGTTTGCGCGTGTTCGCTTCGGTCGGCTCCACCGCCGGATCGCCCAGGCTTTCGTCCTGGCCCGCGTTCACCGCCACGCCCGGACCCTCACTGCCATAGGTCTTGGACAGTTGCAGCGGTTGCGGTTCGTTCTTGGCCGGCGGCTCGACCGGCTTGCTGTCGCTCCTGGGCTGGGGCGAGCGCGACTTCGGCGCCGAGGCCTTGGCTAGCTTGGGCGCGCTTTCGGCTGGCTTGGGTGGCGGTGGCGGCTTGACGGCTTCCGGCTCGGGCGTCTCGGGCTTGGGTTGCGGCTTGGGCAACTGCACTTCCTCCCGCACCGTCTTGACCAGCGGTTCTTTTTGCATCACGACGGCTTTGGGTCTGACCGGCAACGCCGCCACACACCACGCGAGCCCGCTGTGGATCACCAGGGCGGCGATGAGGCCTATCGAAAGGTCGCGATCCACCTATTGGATGTCCTGCTCCTTGGTGTTGATGGCGACGTGCTCGACCCCGAGCAGCCGCACCGCATCGATGACATGCACGACGTTGCCGTGGGTCACGCTTCGATCCGCGCTGACGACCGCTTCGATGCCCGGCGACTCCTTGACCGCGATCGCCACGCGCGACTTCAGCCCCGCCTCGTCCACTGCCAGACCGTTCAGGTACAGCGCACCCGCCTTGGTGATGACGATACTCAATGGTTTGGTCGGCTTCACCTCTGCGCTCGCAGCCTTGGGCAGATCGACCTCGATCGACGGCTTCTTCAGCTTCTCGCTGACTTCTTCGTTGGTCATCATGAAGATGATGAGCAGAACCAACATGATGTCGACCAGCGGCGTGACGTTGATGTCCGCCAGCAAGTCATCGTCACCACCGCTCAGCTTGCTTGCCATGGTCTTGCCGCCTGCCAGAATTGAATTGCCGTGTACTTACGCAGGATCGCTCCGGGCTGGAGTCGCTTCGGTCTTGAGATGCGCCAGCAGCAGCGCGGTCAACGCTTCGGTGTTCGCCTGGCGTTTCTTGATCTCGGTGCGGAACTGGTTGTACGCGATGACCGCGGGAATCGCGACGAACAGGCCGACCGCGGTGGCCACCAAGGCCTCGGAAATGCTGCCCATGATCAAGGCCGAGCGCGATTGCGTGGCGGCGGTGCTGACCTGGCTGCGCAAGTCCGAAAACGCGCCCATGATGCCGATCACCGTGCCGAGCAGACCGATGAACGGCGCGTTGCTGCCCAGCGAGCCCAGGAAGTTCAGGAACCGCTCGTAGCGCTGGCGCTCCCTCGCCACGCTCGCCGTCATCACTTCGGCCACGGCCTCGGCGCCCCGGTGCATTTCGCGCACTCCTGCTGCCAGGACGCGGGCTTCCATGCCGGCATGGGGCTTGAGCCAGTCCAGCACCGCGTTGGGGCCCTTGTTCAGCGCATCGAGCAAGCCGTCGTGCAACTGGTTGACCGGCACACGGTTCTGCCAGAGGAACAGCAAGCGCTCGACGATCACGGCGACCGACAGCACGGACAGCGTCAGCAGCAGGAACAGGATCCATTCGACGCCGAGGCGATCGAGGAGTTCAGAAAGTTGGCTTGTCATCTCTTGGTGATCCTGTGCGACCGCGGCCTCAGTCCGAGACCGGGCGCGGCCGAATGGCGAGAACCGAACCAGGTTTAGTATCCTGAACCGGCGCGAGCGCGAAGGACCCGCTACACTGCAGTCGGGCCTGCTTCCAAACTCCGAATGTGAGGCGCACGACGCGGGCTGACCGTGGCCGGCAAGCTGGCGGGAAGCCGCAAAATGGTGACAGCAGGCTCGATCCTATGCAAGCTCACAGTCCGCCAAGCCAGATGGCCGATCGCGCGCTCGTGTCGTGGGCGAGAACTGGAAATGACGAAATGGTGTGTCCCGTGAACGAGTTTCGGTGCAATCGAGCTGCGGTGACGAGCATGCGCGGGTCTCAGGGCTTCACCATGAACGAGCTTCAGGGGCCATGGACCGACCAGTGAACCGGTTACCAGGTCAGAGTACGTCGGCCACGGTGGTCGAGGCCGCGGCGCATGCGCAACCGGCCGCCGCCGTGGTGACCGCCACCGTGCCGGCCCAGCTGGCTGGTCAACCCGGAACCACGGCCATTTCTTCCCAGCCTGGCCACGATCACACGCCGCGCGATGCCGCCGAAGCGCCGATAGTGGTCGACGGCGTGCCCAATGCCGACGAACTGGTCGCGGCGCTGCGCAGCTACCTGCCCGAGGGCGATCACGAGATCGTCAGGCGCGCCTACTACTTCGCCGCGCGCAGCCACGCCGGGCAGTTCCGCAAATCCGGCGAGCCCTACTTCGCCCATCCGGTCGACGTCGCATTCCTATTGACCCGGCTGCGTCTGGATTCCTCGAGCGTCTGCGCGGGGTTGTTGCACGACGTGGTCGAGGACACCACGGTGTCCATCGAGGAGATCGAGCGCCGTTTCTCGCCCGAGATTGCCCTGATCGTCGACGGCGTGACCAAGCTCGACAAGATCAAGTTCGCCAGCCAGGAGCAAAAGCAGGCAGAGAACTTCCGCAAGATGCTCGTGGCCATGAGCAAAGACATCCGCGTGCTGCTGATCAAGCTCGCCGATCGCCTGCACAACATGACCACGCTCCAGCACATGAAGCCGGAGAGCCAGAAGCGCATCGCCCAGGAAACACTCGAGATCTACGCGCCGCTCGCCAATCGCCTGGGCATCGGTTGGCTCAAGGCCCAGCTGGAAGACCTGTGTTTTCGCTATCTTTGGGTCGACGAGTACCAAAAGCTGTCCGGCCTGGTCGGTCAGCGGGCCACGGAGCGCCAGGACTATGTGGGCGAAGTCGTGGAATCGCTGAAGAAGATCTTCGGCGAAGAGGGCCTGCCGCAAGCCCTGGTCTACGGTCGGCCCAAGCACCTGTACGGCATCTGGCGCAAGATGGAGAAATCCAAGCTGCCGTACGATCAGATCTATGATGCGCAAGGGTTTCGTGTCGTCGTCGAGGACCTGAAGGAGTGCTACCAGGCGTTGGGCGCGGTGCACATGCACTGGAAGCCGATCCCCGGGCGGTTCAAGGACTACATCGCCCTACCGAAGCCGAATCGTTACCAAAGCTTGCATACGTCCATCATCGGCCCGCGCGCCGAACGCATCGAGGTGCAGATCCGCACCCACGAGATGCACCGGCTGGCCGAGGAAGGCGTGGCGGCGCACTGGAAGTACAAGGAACGCGGCGATTCGATCAGCGTGCGCGACGAGGAGCGCTTCTCCTGGCTCAAGCAGTTGCTCGAATGGCACGCGGGCGTCAAGGATTCCGACGAGTTCCTGGACTCGATGAAGATCGACCTGTTCTCGGACGAGGTCTATGCCTTCACGCCCAAGGGTGACGTCAAGGTGCTGCCGCGCGGTTCGACGCCGGTCGACTTCGCCTATGCGATCCACACCAAAGTGGGCGAAAGGATTACCGGGTCGCGCGTCGACGGGGTCATGGTCCCGCTCAAGTACCAACTGCGCAACGGCAACATCGTCGAGATCCTGACGCGAGCAGACGCGCACCCGTCGCCGGACTGGCTCGAGTTCGTCATCACCGCGCGGGCCAAGACCAAGATTCGCACCTATATCCACGCCGAACAGCGCGCGCACGCTCTCGAAGTGGGCATGGACCTGCTGGAGAAGGCGCTGCGGCGGATGAAGTGCTCGGTGGCGCGCGCGCAGAACCTGGAACGTTTCGCCAAGCTGGTTTCCCACTACAAGGTGACCAGCTTTGACGAACTGGCGGTGGCGGTCGGCTACGGCAAGGTGCAAGCTGCTGAAGTCACGGCGTTCCTGTTTCCGGACCAAAAGGCCGAGGAGACGCCGGAACCCGAGATCGATCGCGGCCTGATCAAGCGATCGCGGCTCAAGTCCAAGGGTCCCGCGAGCATCACGGTGGACGGCATCGACGACGTGATGGTCCGGTTCGCCAAGTGCTGCTCGCCGGTGCCGGGCGATCCAATCGTCGGCGTGGTGACACGAGGGCGGGGAATCACCGTGCACACGCGGGGTTGCCACTGGGTCCTGGTCGCGGATCCGCTGCGCCGGCTCGAGTGCGCCT
>CAYHHL010000200.1:0-10962 GCA_964356325.1 uncultured Enterobacteriaceae bacterium
CGCGCATGATAGCTCGTCCGCGCAGGCTGTCAACCCGGTGCAAGGCCTTCGCAGCGCTCGCTGCCTGGCTGGACAACTGCGCGGAGACTCCTAGCTTGATCGGAGCGGGTCGCGTCGGGCGGTCCGCGCAAGGGGCCATACGCCAGGGATGCACACCGATGCGCAATGACGGCGCGAAGGTCTGGAATAGCTGCCGCGCATGGAGCGTTGGGTCATCTAGGATGGGGTTGGCAGGCCGTGGCGAAAGTCGGGCATGCTGATCGTGAGGACCTGGGAATCTTGGGGAGGGCTGGCATGATAGGGATCTTCTCTTCGCAGCGTAGGCAGCGGGAATCATTCGAAAAGGAAGCGCTTCCGCACATGGACGCGCTGCACAGCTATGCGCTGCACCTGTGTCGGTCGCCTTCGGACGCCGAGGACCTCGTGCAGGAGACCTTCATCAAGGCTTTGCATAACTTCCACTCCTACCAGGAAGGCACGAACTGTCGCGCCTGGCTCTTCCGCATCCTGACGAACACGTTCTTCAACATGCGGCGGTCGCGCAAGCGCCACAATCCGATCGAGACCGACAGCTCGCCCGAGCTCGAGATGCAAGTCGCCGAGGCCAACCAGGAACAGGGCATCTACCGCCCGATCGACGTGCAACTGCTCGACAACCTCGTGTCGCGCCACGTCACCGAAGCGCTGGATTCCCTGCCGCCGGAGTTCCGCACGGTGCTCTTGCTCGCTGATCTCCATGACTTCTCCTACAAGGAGATCGCCGACGTCGTCGAGTGCCCGGTCGGCACCGTCATGAGCCGCCTGTACCGCGCCCGCAAGGCGATGCAGAAAAAGCTCATGGATCACGCGGTGCAAGAAGGAATCATCGACCGTCCGCCGGTGGACGAGCACGGCGTCGTCAACCTCGACGTCTTCCGGATGCGGGCCAAACGCACCGGTACCGACGGCGGCAGCGACTCAGAATAAGCGACTCAGGATAGGCGAATAGACCTGCATAGATCTGCGCGAACAGGTCCGGCGATTCGGGGGCGAGGGATGAACTGTCAGGACATCCAGAAATTCGCGTTCACCTATCTGGACTGCGAGTTCGACGGCCGTGAACGCGGCGAGTTCGAAACGCACCTCCGGCTCTGCTGTTCGTGCAAGGCAGCGGTCGAACGGGACGCGATGTTCCGCGACATCGTGCGCAATCATCTGGACGTCCCGCCTCCCGCGGATCACGTGCGCCAGCGCATGCGGGCCCACATCGCCTGTGCGCACAGCCGGAGGGTCTCGCGAACCGTATTCATTCCTGTGGCTTTGGTGGCAGGGGCGACGATTGCCCTGGTGGGCTGGCGTTACCTTCCTGAATCCGAAGCTCGCTCGGGCGGCAGTGCCGACGCCGACGCCGAATCTGTCGAAGCCACTGCGATTGCTGGAATTCCCCTTTCGCCGCAGCAGCATGTCGAGGCACGTCTCGAGGTCAAGACGGCGGAGGTGAAGACGGCCGTGGACGATGCCGCGCATCTGGCCCTCCTGCGTCAGGAAGCGCTGCATTCCCCGGTCCTCGTCCAGGCTCGCGCGCAGCCCGGCTTTCAACTCGCGGTCAACACCAACGTCCTTCCCGCTGCGCTGGTCGAGCCCGCCGAAGTGCTGCGCGGTGGCCTGGCTCCGTCGGCGATGGCCCAGCACAGTCCTTTCGGTGCGGTACGTTCGGACGAAAGTCTGCGCGCGATGGTCCGCGTTCACACCGCCCAGCTGCCGCCCGAAGTGCAGGGGCCGGCGACGCGCGTACAGAAGTACCTGGCCGTGCGCGTGCCTGGCATCGGTCCGCTGCCGGTCTCGGTGGGCGCCGGTGTCGAGCTACGGGGCGCGCGCCTGGGTATGATCGGTGCACAACCTGTCGTAGTCTATACCTATCTCGCCTGGGGCGTGCCGCTGACGGTGCTGAGCCGTGCGGCCGTCAACAACCATGGTGGCGACGATCCCGAAGTAGAATCCGAGGGTCCGCAGGCGCATCCGCAGTTCGGCATCCTGCTCGATCGCCGCGCCGGCCTGTCGCTGATGCACGTGGTGTCCAACGATCGCGTGCTGACTCTGGTTTCCGAACTAGGGCCGCATGCCCTGCTGCAACTGGCGCCCTGACCGCGACAACTGCCTTCGCAGCGGTCGGACGCGTCGGCTACGGGTCCGCCGGCTTCTCGCGCAACTCCATACTGATCCTGCGCAGATACGGGGCCGCCACCAGCAGCCGCGCGGCGATGTAGCCCACGATCATCGCCGTCGAGTAGGCGTCGACCACCGGCCCCGGCGCGCGGCCATCGGTCACGAACGGCGCGTAAAGACTGCGCATCAGCACCTGGGTCGTGCCGATGCCCGAGACGCTGATCGGAATGGTCCCCACCACCGTCAGGATCGGCATCGCCACGAACAGCCGGCCCCAGGTCGGCGTCATGCCGAAACTGCGCATGATCTGTTCGGCGGCCACCGTGTAGGCAGCGATCAGCACCGCCCGCAGCGCAAGACCCTGCAGCATCCGCAGCGGACTCAGCGCGGCCAGGGGCCTCAGCGGCGGAAGTTCCCGCAAGCGCAACAGGATCGGTATGTTCCAGCCCGACTGCAGCACCAGGACCGCCAGCAGGCCCAGGCCGAACACGATTGCCGCCACAGCTTGGAGCCACACCTGCAGCGCCGGATGCGGCCCCAGCACTTCGGGCGCGAGCCACAGCCCGGTCACCGCCATTCCGGTCACCGCCAGCAGATCCAGCCAGGACAGCGTTGCCAGCGCGCCCGCCGCTTCGAGGAATGCCACGCCCTTGCGCCGGCCGACCAGCCAGGCCATGGCCATCGACGCCGCGTGATAGTTCAGGATGTTCAGCACATACGACGCGGCCTTGACCGGCGCCAGGTCCGCCAGCGTCACCGGCCGCGGCTTGCCCCGATGCCCGAGCGTCGCCCGCACCAGCCATACCAGGCACAGGCTGTCGTAGAGCCAGACCGCCACCGTCGTGACCAGGACCACGGTGGCAAACTTCGCCAGGTTGGCCATGCGCATGGCTTCCATGAACTTGTGCAGGTCGGTCGACCACAGGAAGTAGCCGATCAGCAGCGCGGCACCGACGAACGGCAGGACGCGGCGCAACTGCGACACGACCCCCTTGGATGGAACCTGCGGACGAGACATTGCACACCTGATGCTGAGCGTGAGTGCGGACTTGCAGCGGTCGGCAGCGAGCGCCCTTGACGGCGGGACTTTGGCGTGTGGACCATGCCGACGCCGGGCATGCGAGCTCGACCGGACCGTAACACAGCCATGGCACGTGCTCCAAACGAGGCAGATGCCCGCGGACGTGCGCTTGCCGCGCTGCTCGCGGTCGACGTGGACGGTCAGGGGACCCAGTACGCACTGAGGCAGGCCCTGGATACGGAACCGCCGCTGCACGGGCCCGATCGCGCGCTGGCCACCGAACTGGTCTATGGCGTGCAGCGCAAGCGCCGGCCCCTGGACGCCTGGATCGCGACGGCGGCGACGCGCGGCCTGTATGCGATGGAAGCGCCTGTTCTCGAAGCGTTGCGTCTGGGTGCCTACCAGCTGGCGTACCTGCCGCGGGTGCCCAGGTTTGCCGCGGTGCACGCCACGGTCGAAGCGAGCAAGGCCCTGGTGCCCCAACGGCAGATTGGCTTTCTTCACGCGGTGTTGCGCGGACTGGCGCGGCAGGCGGAGACCGGGCGCGTGCTCGAAGGCGAGGAACTGCCTGCGTGGATCAGCTTGCGGATCGCGGAGTTCGCCGAGCGCTCGGGCCTCGATCCGGTCGCGCTGCAGGCGGCGTTCCTGGGCCCGGCGCCACTGCACGTGCATGCCGTGGGCGGCGACGATCAGGTCCTGGCTGCACTGGTGGCCGAGGGACTGCCGGTCCAACCCCTGAAAAATGTGGCTGTTCCTGGAGTGGGCGAAGTGACGGGCGGAGGAGTCTTCGGTTCGGCCGCTTTCGCCGCACGAAGGGTATTGGCCCAAGACGCCGGCAGTGCCGCCGTGGTCGAGTGGCTCGGTGCGCAACCCGGCATGCGCGTGGCGGATATCGCGGCGGGTCGCGGGGTCAAGTCGCTGTGCCTGACCAGCAGGGGCGCCGAAGTGACAGCGGTGGACGTCGGTTCGGACAAGCTGGTCGACGCTGAACTGCTGTGTCGGCGCGCGGGTCATCCGTTGCACGCGACCCTGGTGGCCGATGCCGCCGCGGGAATTCCGTTGCCGCGCCAAGCTTTCGATGCCGTCCTGGTCGACGCGCCGTGCACGGGCCTGGGCACGTTGCGGCGCCGGCCCGAAGTGCGCCACCGCCGTTACGCCGCGGATCTCTTGCGGATGGGCGATCTGCAGCGGCGCATCCTCGAGCAGGCGGCGCCGCTTTGTCGTCCGGGCGGCGTGCTCCTGTTCGCCACCTGCTCGTTCGCGGCCGAAGAAGGGCCCCAGGTCGTCTCCGGGTTCCTCAGTCATCATCCGGAGTTCGAACGCGATCCCGGCACCGCCGCGTGGGCGCTGCCGCTGCTGGACGCCCAGGGCGATCTGCGCACGCACCCGCTGCTCGGCGGCATGGATGCGTTCCAGGCAGTGCGGCTGCGGCGGCGTCCTGCGTAGTTCCAGGCGGTTGTGTGCCGGCCGCAAACTTTCTCGCAAAATCGACCGAATCGACCGCGGCAAAAACCGTCCGCGCACGATCACCTCTGCAGACATCTGCACGGAGGCGACATGGTCGGGCACGAGGAAATGGCGCAAACGGAGGAGCCGGCGTTCCGGCAGGTGCTGGCCGAAGCCTTGTCCCGGCGGCCTGAATCGGCGCAGAAGTTGTGGCTGCGCGGCGACATGCCGGTGCAGGGGCCGCGTGTGGCCATCGTCGGTTCGCGGGCGGCGCAGCCCATGCAGTTGCAGCAGGCTCGGGATCTGGCGACGTGGCTGGTGCAGGCCGGCGCGGTGGTGGTCAGCGGGGGAGCGGAAGGGATTGATTACGCGGCGTTGGAAGGGACGCTGCGGGCTGGCGGCAAGCCGATCGCGGTGCTGGCGGCGGGTTTGAACTGCCTGCATCCGCAGGTGAACGTGCCGCTGTTCGAGGCCATGGTGGCTGGCGGGGGCCTGCTGGTCAGTCAGTTCGCGCCGGATACGCAAGCCCGTCAGGCCCAGTTCCTGCAGCGCAACATCTTGATTACTCAAGTGGTTGACGCGGTGATAGCGGTGTGCGCGGGTGGGCAAAGTGGTACGCTGCACTGTGCGACGCGGGCGGAGCAAGCGGGGTTGCTGCTGTTCGCCACGCCGTGGACGCCCGGGACGGCCAATAGCGAGGGCAGCAATGCGTTGCTGGCCGGTCCGGCGCGGGCGATCTGGAACGAAGCGGGGTGTCGGGCGCTCATCGCCGGGCTGGCGGCAGGTGACGTAAAGATGCCGTCTTGGCAGTCGGAAGCGCGGTCGCGGGCGCCCAAGCGGTCTCGTCAGTCGGCATTGCCGGGCGTCGGGGTCATTGACGCGGTCGGTGGCGCAAAGCAATGCTACCGCCCCGACGTGGTCACCGCAGGGGCAGTGCAGCCCACGCCGACGGGTTGCGACCCGGCCCTGCTGGCAGCGCTGAAAGCTGCGCTCGGCGAGGCGGGGCCGCCGGGCCTGACCAGTGAAGAGCTGGCGTGCGCGCTGGCCATCGATAGGGGCCTGGCGGCCTCGCTGTGCCTGGATCTGGTGCTGCAGGGCTGGCTTGCGAGGGCTCCCGGCGGCCTTTTGACCCTGCGCTGACGAACGAAAGACAGTGAGCTGACGGCAACGAGGAACGCGATGGCAAGGGCTGAGAAGACGAGCACCGGGAAGACCAAGCTGGACGGCGCAGGCGGCAACGCCCTGGTCATCGTCGAATCCCCGACCAAGGCGAATACGATTCGCAAGTACCTGGGCAGTCACTTCCGCGTCGAAGCCAGCGTGGGCCACGTCCGCGATCTGGCCGAGCGCAAGTCCGATCTCGACGATGGCGACGTGCGCAAGGACAAGAAGTGGGTGAAGTACGGCGTCAACGTCGAGAACCACTTCGATCCGTTGGAAGAAATCTACCTCGTGCCGCCCGACAAGAAGCGCCAGGTCGCGCTGCTGAAGGACGCGCTCAAAGGCTGCAGCAAGCTCTATCTCGCGACGGACGATGATCGCGAAGGCGAGGCGATCTCGTGGCATCTGGTCCAGGTGCTCCAGCCCAAGGTGCCTTTCGAACGGCTGGTCTTTCATGAGATCACGCGGGAAGCCATCGACAAGGCGCTGACCGAGACGCGGCCCTTGGACACCAGCCTGGTCGAGGCGCAGCGCACCCGCCGCGTGATCGACCGCCTGTTCGGCTGGGACGTCAGCGAAGTGCTGTGGCGCAAGATCAAGCCGGGTCTGTCGGCGGGTCGCGTGCAGTCGGTGGCGTTGCGCCTGCTGGTCCAGCGCGAACGCGAGCGCATGGCCTTCAAGGTCTCGACCTATGCCGACGTAGCTGCGCGCTTTCTGAAGGGAATGGACGCGGTAGAGGCGCAACTACACAAGGTGGGCGAGCAGCGCGTCGCGACCGGCAAGGACTTCGACGACACCACGGGCCTGCTCACCGACGCCAAGCTGCTGCTCCTGGACGAAACGACCGCCAAGCGGCTGGTTGCGCGTCTGGAAGGGCGGCCGGCCAAGGTCGCTCGCGTCGAGACCCGGCCGCAGACGCAGCGCCCGCAGCCGCCGTTCACCACCTCGACGCTGCAGCAGGAGGCCAACCGCAAGCTGCGCTTTTCCGCGCGCCAGACCATGCAGGTGGCGCAGCGGCTGTACGAGAACGGCTTCATCACCTACATGCGTACGGATTCCGTGACCTTGTCCGAGCAGGCCGTGCTGGCCGCGCGTGAACTGATTGGCGTGCAGTACGGCGCCCAGTACGTACCCAAGGAGCCGCGCCGCTACCAGACCAAGTCGGCCAACGCCCAGGAGGCCCACGAGGCGATCCGCCCGGCTGGCACACAGTTCCCGACCTTTGCCGAGGTCGAGGCGTCGCTCGGCAAGGACGCGGAACGACTGTACGAACTGATCTGGAAGCGCACCGTCGCCTCGCAGATGCCGGACGCGCAGGTCGAGCAGACCACCGCGGACATCCTGGTGGACAACGCGCTGTTCCGGGCGACCGGGCGGGTGACGCGTTTCCCTGGCTTCTTGAAGGCTTACGTCGAAGGTTCCGACGATCCGGATCAGGCGCTGCAGGACCGCGATCGGGCGCTGCCGCCGCTGGCGACCGGCGATGCGCTGCAGTGGGGCGCGGAACCGGCGCTGCTGCCACGGACGCACGAAACCCGGCCGCCGGCGCGCCTGACCGATGCCTCGCTGATCAAGTCATTGGAAGAGAAGGGCATCGGGCGACCGAGCACCTACGCGGCGATCCTGCAGAACCTGTTGGACAAGAGCTATTCGTTCAGGCGCGGCAATGCGTTGGTGGCGACGTTCATGGGCATGGCGGTGACGCAGATGCTCGAACGGCACATGCCGCACCTGGTCGACTATAATTTCACCGCGGAAATGGAAGCCCGGCTCGATGCGATCGCGCGGGGCGAGGATCATGCGACGTCCTATCTGTGCGGATTCTATGAGGAAGGTTTCGATGGCAGCGACGGCCACGAGCGCGTGCGCGGTCTGGTGCAACTGCTGAACGAGGTCAAGGACCAGATCGACCCGGCCACGGCGAGCGCGGTGCCGTTGGGCAATGCCGAGGACGGCGAACTCGTGGTCGTGCGCATCGGTCGCTACGGCACCTTCGTCAAGCACGGCGAGCAGACGGCCTCGGTGCCGGACGATACCGCGCCCGATGAGCTGACAGTCGACAAGGCGCTGGAACTCATCGAGAAGAAGCAGAAGGGCGACGCGCCGATGGGCAACGATCCGGCGACGGGTGAGCCGATCTTCTTGCGCAACGGTCGGTTCGGCTGGTACCTGCAGCGCGGGCTGGCGAGCAAGGACGAGGGCGCCGAGAAGCCCAAGATGGTGAGCCTTTCCAAGGGGATGTTGCCCGAGCAGGTGACGATGGAGACGGCGCTTGCCCAGTTGGCGCTGCCGAAGTCGCTGGGCAAGCACCCGCGCACCGGCACGGACGTGATGGCGCACGTGGGCCGCTACGGCGATTACGTCAAGCACGGCGAGGACACGCGCACGTTGCCGGCCGGGGCGATGGCGGCGACGGTGACGTTGGAAATCGCGGTCGCGGCGCTGGACAAGCCCAAGGGATCACAGGGCAAGGAACACCTGCGCGACATCGGCGTGCGCGAGCGGGACGGCAAGGCCCTGTCGATCTGGAGTGGGCGCTACGGCGCTTACGTGACCGACGGCGAGGTGAACCGCACGCTGGGACCGGCGATCGACCCGGACACGCTGACGGTGGCCGAGGCCGACGCGCTGTTGATCGCCGCGGTCGAGGCGCGCACGGGCAAGCTGTTGGGCCCAGATCCGCTGACCGGGACCGAAGTTCGGCTGATCGACGGGCGTTTCGGGCCGTACCTGACCAACGGCCAGGTGAATGCTTCCCTGGAACGTGGCCAAAGTAAAGACGAAGTGACCCTGGTCGAGGCGGTGGCCCGGCTGCGCGACTACGGCAAGCCGGTGAAGAAGGCCAAGCGCAAGGCGGCTCCGCGCAAGGCCAAAGCGAGCGAGCCGGATCTGGGCACGGCGCACACCATCAAGGCCACCAAGAAAGCGGGGGCCAAGAAGTCCGCGAGCTCGACGGCCAAGGCTGCGGTCAAGGACGGCAAGCCGGTGCGCAAGGCCGCGGCAGCCGCGATCGCCGCTCCACCGAAGGCGCCGCCACCGCCGGCCGCGCCGATCGTGTCGAAGCGGACGCTGACCCGAGGCGAGGAACCCAAGCCGGGCATGGTTCCCGGCACGACCGTGCGGCGTCGGCCGGTGCCGGGGCCGTAGCGGCGCCTAACCCTGGACTCGATCCTCCGGCCTCGGCGCTTCCAGCAGCCCGGCGGGTTGCAGGCCTTCGAGCAGGCGCGCGATCTTCTTCTTCAGGTTGGTCTCGATCTGGCGCACCCGTTCGCGCGAGATGCCGAACTGATCGCCGATGTCCTGCAGCGTGACCTCGGCGTCCGAGAGCAAGCGCTGGTTCAGGATAGCCATCTCCTTGTCGTTGAGCTGGGAATGCAGCTCCGACAAGCGTTCCGCGACGATGCTGGTGACCTCGGCGCTGGCGAACTGCTCCTCCAGGCTCGGGCCCGGCGAAGCCATCGTTTCGGCCAGCGTCATGCGGCCGTCTTCGCCGATGTTGCCGTCCAGGTTCAGATCGTGACGCGCGGCATGCGCGGCCCGACGCCATTCCTCTACCTCGGACTCGCTCGGCGTGCGCGCGGTCCGCTTGGCGAGTTCGGTCGAACCACCCCGCGCCGAAGATTCCGCGGCGATCAGGAAGGTCTCATCGCCGTCCATGTCCTCGTCATCGCCCAGGACTTCGATCTCGAGCTCGCTGCCGTGATCCTCATGCCCGGCGACTTGCGGCGCGTCCTTGTCCAGGCCCAGGCGTTTACGATCCGCCGCGATTTCAGCCTCTTCTCCACCGCCAGGCGCCGGCAGACCGCGCCGCCCGAACAGCACCCGCCGTTGCTGCGAGATCGGCCCGACCTTGACCAGCGACCACGAGTTGATGATGTAGTTCTGGATGTAGGCCTTGATCCACCACACCGCGTACGAAATCAGCCGGTAGCCGCGATCCGGCTTGAACTTGCGCACCGCCTTCATCAGGCCGATGTTGCCTTCCTGTACCAGGTCGGTCAGCTTGATGTCGTAGTGTGCGAATTGATAGGCGATTTTGACCACGAAGCGCAGGTTGGCCGTCACCAGCGCGCGCGCCGCATCCGGATCGCCGGTATCCTGCAACCGCTTGGCCAGGGCATACTCCTGCTCGCGCGTCAGCAGCGGGTAGCGGTTCACCTCGGCCAGGAATTGCTCGAGCGTATCCTTCAGGATCGGTTCCCGCGCCATGCGCTTACTCCCGCGTGCATATTCAGGAATCTGCATGCGCCCGTCCGGGGAGTCTTGCAGGTGTGTCCACATCGTACGCCTTGTGCGCCGCATCGTAGTCCGCCCATCATAGGGCGTCGAGGCATGTCGGAGCGAGCTTGACAACACCCTGTCGACGGCCATCATTCCGCACCGACGTTGCCCACAGATTCAGGAGTGCCATGACTTCCACCCAGGTCCAGCCGAGCATCGATTTCGGCACGTTCATCCTGTCGCTGGCCAGTTCGGCGATGATGCACATGGGACTCGTGCCCGATCCGGCCGGCGGCCAGCCCGAGATGAACCTCGAAATGGCGCGTCAAACCATCGACATGCTGGTGCTGCTGCGCGCCAAGACGCAGGGCAACCTCGATCAGCAGGAAGCCACGCTGCTCGAGCGCGTGCTGCACGACGTGCGCATGGCCTATGTCGAGCAGACCAAGAAGCACGCCTCGTGATAGCCTATGCCCATGCCGCCTGATCGCGCCCCGCCCACGCTGCTCCTGGTCGACGACGACACGACCTTCGCGGACCTGCTGGCCGAGCACCTCGTGCGCTCTGGTTTCGCAGTGTTGCGAGCGGCGGACGGTGTGGAGGCGATCGCGGTGCTGAAGGAGCGCCGGCCCGACGCGTTGCTGATCGACCTGCAGATGCCGCGCATGGGCGGTCTGGAAGTCGTCGAGGTCCTGTCGCGCCAGGGTCGCTTGCCGCCGACCATCGTGATGAGCGCTTTCGGCAGCCTGGACCATGCGTTGCAGGCGATTCGGCTGGGCGCCATCGATTTCGTCAGCAAGCCCTTCCGGCTGGCCGAGGCTGAGCTGAAGGTGCGGTTGGCGCTGGAGAAAGCCAGGCCCGTCGCGCCGCCCCGTCACAAATCGCGCGAGGAGGTACCGGCCGAGGAGCGTCCCGGGTCGCGCATGTTCCACCGCCAGGGCGGTGGCAGCGACGCGAGGCTGAGCGGT
>CAYHHL010000201.1:0-10921 GCA_964356325.1 uncultured Enterobacteriaceae bacterium
AGATGAAGCGCCTCTACCTGGAAGTCACCTTCCGCAAAGGCAAGCCGCTGGCCGCGTACCTCTACTTGCCACGCCCGGCTGGCATCAAGGCGGTGCGCACCGTCGAAGCGCGTCCGCACGTGCTGGTCGACTACGCAGGGGATGGCAGCGCGATCGGCGTAGAGTTGACCGCGCCGTCCGAGGTCGCACTCGCCCAGGTCAACGACGTGCTGCATGAACTCGGTCTCGCGGGACTAGCCCCAGAAGACCTCGCACCCTTGCGCGCGGCCTAGAGCTGGCAATCCGAGCCAAGACCAAGGAACCGCATGACCCTCCCCACCGCCCCGCAGCCCAAGACCGGCGTCCTGCTCGTCAACACCGGCACGCCGCGTTCGCCCGAAACGGCCGACGTGCGCAGCTATCTCGCGCAATTCCTGGACGATCCGCGGGTGATCGACATCCATCCGCTGGCGCGCTGGCTGCTGCTGCACGTGGTGATCCTGCCGTTTCGCCCCAAGCAATCCGCCGCGGCCTACCGCAAGATCTGGACGCCGCAGGGTTCGCCGTTGCTGGTGAACGGGCGCGGTCTGGTCGAGGCGCTGCAGGCATCGCTCGGCGAGACGGCCGACGTGCGGCTGGCGATGCAATTCGGCGAGCCTTCGATTCCCGCGACGATCCAGGCGTTTGCCGATGCGGGCGTGGATCGGGTCGCCATCGTGCCGCTGTTTCCGCAGTACGCGGCGGCGTCGTACGGCTCGGCGGCGGAAGCGGCCTTGCAGGCGGCGGGCGGGCGTTGGACGGTGCCGGCCATCCACGTGGTGCCACCCTTCTGGCACGAGCCCGAGTTCCTGGACGTCGTCGCCGCGCGTCTGCAGGCCGCGGTGGAGCGCGAGCAGCCCGACCACGTGTTGTTCAGCTACCACGGCGTGCCGGAACGACATTGCCAGCGCACCGACCAAACGGGCGAGCACTGCCTGCGCGCGCCGACCTGCTGCGACGCCCTGGTGCAAGCCAACCGCCACTGCTATCGGGCGCAATGCTATGCCACCACGCGGGAAATCGTCGCGCGCACCGGTATGGCCGAGGGCAGCTACACCGTCTGCTTCCAAAGTCGCCTGGGCCGCACGCCGTGGATCCAGCCGTACACCGACCACGTGATCACCGACCTCGGCAAGCGCGGCGTGCGCAAGGTGCTCGTGACGGAGCCGTCGTTCGTGGCGGACTGCCTGGAAACCCTGGAAGAAATCGGCATGCGCGGCAAGGCGGACTTCCAGGCGGCCGGCGGTGGCGACCTGCAACTGGTGCCATCTCTCAACGCGGGCGAGGACTGGGCGCAGGCGTTGGCGGCGATCGTGCGGCGGTCTTGTGCGTGGATCGCCTAGAGGTGGCCGCCCAGGTGCTCACCCCTGCGCAACGGCGGCAGCGACCAGTCGATCGGCGCCTCGCCCCGCGCCGTCAAGTGCTCGTTGATGCGCGAGAAATGCCGACAGCCCAAGAAGCCGCGGTGCGCCGACAGCGGTGAAGGATGCGGCGCCGCCAGGACCAGATGCCGGCTGCGGTCCACCATCGCGGCCTTGCGCTGCGCCGGCGTGCCCCACAGCGCGAACACCAGGCCTTCGCGGCGCCGGTTCAGTTCGAGAATCGCGCGATCCGTGAACGATTCCCAGCCCTGCCCGGCATGCGACTGCGGTTGGCCGGCGCGCACGGTCAGCACCGCGTTGAGCAGCAGCACGCCTTGGCGCGCCCAATGCAGCAGGCAGCCGTGAGTCGGCGGCGCGGTCAGCCCCAGATCGGCGCGGATTTCCTTGAGGATGTTCTGCAAGGACGGCGGGATCGGCACGCCCGGCCGCACCGAAAAGCTCAGCCCGTGCGCCTGGCCTTCGCGGTGGTACGGATCCTGGCCGAGCACGACCACGCGCACCTGATCGAACGGTGTCGCCGCAAACGCGTTGAAGATGTCGGCGCCGGGCGGAAACACCGGATGGTGGCGCTTCTCCTCGACCAGGAACGCCCGCAATTCGCGCATGTGCGGCTGCTCGAAGGCGTCGCCCAGGACGGCCAGCCACGAGGGATGCAAGTTGGGAACGCGGGTGTCGGTCATGCGGTGCAGCCTCGGCGCAGGCGGGATCGGCAGCGTGCCACAGCCGCGCGGCGCTTGCCACGACCGATGCGATGTCGGCATCCTGACTAGTACCGGAAATCCGAAGTTCGCACCGGGATCGAGCGTTAGCACCGGGATCGAGCGTTAGACATTCTGCCGGCGGCTGAAGCCGCGCCTAGATTTGCGAAGCCCCGCCGCCGCGGGGCTGAGAGGTCTTCGACTCGTCGTCGGGCCTATAGCAATCACGTGACCCAGCCCGGCGAAGGCCGGGCTTTGTAAGGGTAGGCGCGGCTTCAGCCGCCGGCCCCTCACCCGCGGATGTGACCCACGCAACCCTGAGCGTACTTGGGAATTGTCGTACTAGCATCGGAGGTCTGTCATGCGCCGTCTGCTCGCCGTGCTCACCCTGGTTGCCGTCGTCACGTCCGGGCTCTGGCTTTGCACCGGTCTGGCCCTGACGCCCCGCCGCAGCGCCGCGGAAATCCGCCTGGAGATAGCGAGTCATCACACCGGCATCGTCGAACTGGCCACCAGGCTGGAGGAACTTGCGCGCGGCAAGCATGCGTCGGACCACTCGGCCCGGCTGGGCGAGATCTCCCGCAAGATGACCCAGCATGTCCAAGCCTTGCGCGCGCTGGACGTGGAACTCGCGACCTGGTGCGAACCCCGCGTGATGCCGCCGCCGACACCGCCGCCGCCCACGCCGCCGCCGCTGCCCCCGCAGCCGCCTACACCGCCGCCGTTGCCGCCCCAGCCGCCGACGCCGCCGCCGCTGCCACCGCAGCCAGTGCCGGTGCCGCCGCCGCCGCCGCGGCCTCGGCCGATGCAAACTGAGGTGTTTCACGGGGTCCTGCCCCAGCCCTGAAGCCGTGCCCAGCTACTCCCAGGTCTGGCGCAGCAACTTCGCCACCAGTGCCGTCCAGCCGGTCTGGTGACTAGCGCCCAGACCCGCGCCGGTATCACCGTGGAAGTACTCGTGGAACAGGATGTGATCGCGGAAGTGTGGATCGCGATCGAACAGGTCGCGCCCACCATTGCACGGCCGCCGCCCGTCGGCATCGGGCAGGAACAGCCGCTCCAGGCGCTTGGACAACTCGGCCGCGACCTGCGCGAGCGTCATGTACTGCCCTGAACCCGTGGGACATTGCACCGTCAGCTCATCGCCGTGGTAGTAGCCGAAGCGCTGCAGGGACTCGATCAGCAAGAAGTTGACCGGAAACCACACTGGCCCACGCCAATTCGAGTTGCCGCCGAACATCGGCCCTTGCGATTCCGCTGGCTCGTAGCGCACTTCGAAGCGCTGATCGCGGACCTCGAGCACGTAGGGATCGTCCAGGTGGGCCCGCGACAAGCTGCGCACGCCGTGGTCGGACAAAAACTCGGTCTCGTCCAGCATCACCGCGAGAATGCGCCGCAACTGGTCCGCGTGCACGACCGAGAGCAGGCGCCGGCGCTCGACGTTGAGCTCGCCCATCTTCTGCACCGTGCCGTGCAAGTCCTGGCGATTGGCGATGAACCACTGCAAACGACTGCGGAACTTCGGCAGGCGCGCCAGTTCGTCCTCGGAAAGCGTCTCGACCGCGAACAAGGGAATCAGCCCGACCATCGAGCGCACGCGCATCGGCTCGCGGCGACCATCGGGCAAGGCCAGGACATCGTAGAAGAAGCCGTCCTTGTCGTCCCACAGGTGCGTCGTGTTCATGGCGTGGGCGATGTACATGAAGTGCTCGAAGAACTTGCTCGCCACGTCCTCGTAGCTGGGGTTGTGCCGCGCCAGCTCCATCGAAATCGCCAGCATGTTCAGGCAGTACATGGCCATCCACGAGGTGGCGTCGCTCTGCTCGATGGTGCCGCCCGTGGGCAATTCAGCGCTGCGGTCGAACACGCCGATGTTGTCCAAGCCGAGGAAGCCTCCCTCGAAAACGTTGTTGCCTTCCGCGTCCTTGCGATTGACCCACCAGGTGAAGTTGATGAGCAGCTTGTGGAAGACCTTCTCGAGAAAGACCAGATCGCCCTTGCCGGTCGCCTTCTGCTCGATCTTGTAGACGCGCCACGCCGCCCAGCCGTGCACCGGCGGATTCACGTCCGAAAAGTTCCATTCGTACGCGGGGATCTGGCCGTTGGGGTGCATGTACCACTCGCGCAGGAGCAACCGCAGCTGGCGCTTGGCGAAGTCCGGATCGACCACCGCGTACGCCACGCAATGGAACGCCAGATCCCACGCCGCGAACCACGGGTATTCCCACTTGTCCGGCACCGACAGCACGTCGTCGTTGTACAAGTGCGACCAATCGGCGTTGCGGCCTCGCCATCTCGCTTCAGGCGGTGGCGCCGCGTTCGCATCGCCCTTCTGCCAGCGGCCGACGTCGAACTGGTAGAATTGCTTGGTCCACAGCAGCCCCGCGAACGCCTGGCGCATCACCTGGTACGCCGGGTCCGTCATGCCTTCGGGGCGCAAGCCGGCGTAAAAAGCGTCGGTTTCGCGAATCCGATCCTTGAAGGTCGCAGCGAACGCTTGGCCAAAGGGGTCAACCAGTTCGGCATCGGTCAAGCGCAACAGCAGCACGCGCGCGTCGCCCGGTTCCAGGGACAGGGTGAACCACGCCGCGGCCTTGGTTCCCGCCTCGTCAAGGGCGTGTGCAACCTCGGGCCGGGCGGAGTGGCGCGCAACGCGATCCTGGCACCGCGAAACACAGGCGTTGGTGGTTGTCGCACAGCCCGCCGATGCCGTCCTCGCCCCAGCGATAGGCCCGCAACCGCGCGGATTCATGGGTGGTATAGTCCCACGCGTCGCCGTTTTCGCTGTAGTCCTCGCGCACTGTGCCCCACTGGCGCTCGGACAGGTACGGTCCCCAGCGTTTCCAATGCTTTTCGCGGCGGGCGGCTTGGGCGAGGCGAGCGAGTTCGGCCGATTTGGGCATGGGACCTGCCATCGTGACGGTGAAATGGCCTGGATGCGGAGATTTGCCTGAGGATCAGGGCGACTCGAGCAGATCGACCGCCGCTTGCACGGCCCCGAACAGCGCGGTCTTGGGCTCGAGGATTGCGCGGATCGGCATGGCCCGCAGCAAGTCCTGGTAGCGGCCCTTGCTCGCGAAAGCACTGCAGAACACCTCGCCGTCGATGCGGGCCAGCAAGCGCGTGACGATGCCGCCGCCCAGGTACACGCCGCCCACGGCCATGACGGAGAGCGCGAGGTTGCCGGCCTGGGCGCCGTACAGCCGCACGAACCAGTCGACCGCCTCGCGACACGTCTCGCAACTGCCGTCCATGCCTGCACTACCGACGACGGCGCCGGGATCTTCGCCTGCGTCAAGGCGATCGCGCACGCCCGATTCGATGGGATGATCCTGGACTTCGGTCAGGTAGCGGAACAGCAGGTGCAGCCCGGGTCCCGAAACGAACCGCTCCCACGACACATGTCCGTACAACTGCTGGGCGAATTGCAGCAGGCCCATGTCGGCCGCGGTGCTCGGCGCGAAATCGGCGTGGCCTCCCTCGGTCGCGACCGGGTGGTAGCGCTGGCCGTCCCAGAACAAGAACGCTTGACCCAGTCCGGTACCTGCTGCAATCACAGCGATATTTCCAGGACGCGCAACACCGGCCTGCAGCACTTCGAAGCGATCCTCGGGCAGATGCAGCGCCCCCAAGGCGGTCGCGCCCAGGTCGTTGAGCAGGCGGACGCGGGGACAATCGAGCGCCGCCGCCATCGTCTCGGGCACCACGTGCCAAGGCAGGTTGGTCGTGCGCACCGCGTTGTCGATGACCGGCCCGGCAATGCCGAACGCCGCCGCCGCCACCCGATCGGTGCCGAGGAAGGCCTGGGCGACCCTCTCCAAGGTCGCGAAATCACGACTGGGATACGCGTGTTCGCGCAGCAGCACGCGTTCTGACCCGGCAATCCGGTACAGCGCGAGGTGGGTCTTGGTGCCGCCTATGTCCCCGGCCAGGATCTGTCCAGTTGCCATGCGGTTGTCCTCCGTTGCGAGGCGACGGTTTGGCTTTCCAGCCGCGGTCTCGGCCATCGTTCCAGGCGCGACGTTGCCCAGCCGATCGCCTGGCGTCAAGCTGGTTGGTCCTTGCGGGGGCGTCTCGAGCTCGGGTAACCCGAACTGGCTACCGCGCGCGAAGTCGACGTACTAAACTGGTCCGAGGAGGTCGCCATGGTCCATGCCCCGCAACGTTCGCCGCCGTCGCCGAAACGCGTGACGTGGGAAGAATTCGTCGCGCTGCCGGACGACGATCGGCGCGAGCTCATCGACGGCGAACTGGTGGAGACGGAGATACCCACGGAATACCATGAGTTTCTGGTCGTCATGGTGGCCCACCTGCTCACCGCCTGGGCCCTGGAGAACGGAGGCCGAGTCGTTGGCTCAGGCTATAAAGTGCGCATCGACGATCGCCGCGGCGTCATGCCGGACGTGCAGTACTACCGGGCTGGTCGCGCTCGCCAGGATCAGGCGCGCACGGATGGCGGCCCCGATCTCGCCGTCGAGGTGATTTCGCCCGGATCCATTCGCTACGACCGGGTCAAGAAGCTGGAGTATTACCGGCGTATAGGCGTGCCCGAGTACTGGATCGTCGATCCCGAGGAGCAGTCGCTGATGCGCTTCGTGCTCGGCGAACACCCCGATGTGCCAGGCAAAGTCTGGATCACGACGCACGCATTGACCGCCGAAGATCGGGAATTCGCACCGCCATCGTTTCCCGGCCTCGTCATCGACCTGCCGCAGCTGTTCACGATGCCGGAATAGGCGCCTCAACCTGCGCTTCACCCTCGACAACCTCAACGCACCGCGTCATCCTGGCCGACCGCTTTCCCGACGTCGCGCGCTGGCGCTCCAGCCTGCGCGCGTGGAGCCGCTGTCCATGACCCGTTCCGCCGATTCCACCTCCAGCCTGCAGCCCCTCGCGGCAACCTCGCCGAGTGCGCTCTCGGGCGCCAACCTCGCGTTTGCCGAGGCGTTGTACCAGCAGTACCAGCGCGATCCCGCTTCGGTGGCGACCGACTGGCAGGCGTGGTTCGCCGATCTGGAGCCGACGCCAGCCTCGATGTGGCAAAGCCTGCCGCCTGCGCCACCGACGAGCCAGGCGACCGATGTTGGCCCGCCGCGTCCGCCTCGCCAGCTCGACGCTGAAACATTGCGCCGGCGTATGGACCTGCTGCGAGGCTTTCACCTTTTCACTGGCCTGGACGAACCAGAACTGACGCAACTCGCTGGTATCGCAGACGAGATCACCTACGCCGACGGCGACTTCCTCTACCATGACGGCGACGCGGGCGACTGCCTCTACGTGGTGCAATCCGGCAAGTTGAAGGTCTATCGCGGCGGCAGCCTGCTGGTCGAGCTCGCGCCCGGTCAGGTCACGGGTGAAGCGTGCCTGCTGAACAGTCAGCCGCGCTCCGCCGACGTGCGCGCCAAGGGCACGACCACGGCCTTGCGGTTGCGGTGTGTCGACTTCGAACTTCTCCTGGATACGCACGGACATCTATCACGCTTGGTGATGCAGAACTTCACTCGTAGGCTGTCCGAGATCAACGCCCGGCAAGAGCGCGTCGACATGCTGATTCGCGGCTTTCGGGTACGCGGCCACGTGATCGCCCAACTGGATCCGCTGTCGACCCGCCCGCTGCGCCACCCGGAGCTGGAGCTTTCGTACTACGGCCTGACTGAAGCGGATCTCGACTCGGCGTTCTCGTGCCGGACGATGCACGGCGCGCCAGTGCTGACCTTGCGGCAGATCATCCAACGCCTGCGCAACACCTACTGCGGACCGATTGGCGTGCAATACATGCACATCGACGACCCGGACGTGAAGGACTGGTTGCAGGTCCGCATGGAAACGTCGCAGAACCGCTGTGAACTTGGCCGGGACGAGCAGATCCGCATCTTCACCAAGCTGACCGACGCCGAGGTGTTCGAAGCCTTCCTGCAAAAGAAGTTCGTCGGCGCCAAGCGGTTCTCGCTCGAGGGCGGCGAGTCGCTGATTCCGCTGCTGGATCTGGCGCTGGAGGAAGCGAGCGGGCGCGGTGTGGACGAGGTCGTGATCGCCATGGCCCACCGCGGTCGTCTCAACGTACTGGCGAATATCATGGACAAAAGTCCGCAGCAGATCTTCCGCGAGTTCGAGGACGCCGATGCCGCGGACAAGATCGGCCGCGGCGATGTGAAATACCACCTGGGCCACACGTCGGTCCGCGTCGGTGCCAACGGCCGGCGCCAGCACCTGCAACTATGCTTCAACCCTTCGCATCTCGAGTTCGTCAACCCGGTGGCACTGGGTCGCGTCCGGGCGCGCCAGGATCGCCTGGGCGACAGCGAGCGGCGCCGGGTCATGCCGATCCTGATTCACGGCGACGCGGCGTTCGCGGGTCAAGGCGTCGTGCAGGAGACGTTGAACCTCGCGAATCTGCCTGGTTATCGCGTCGGCGGCACCATCCACATCATCGTCAACAACCAGATAGGCTTCACCACGCCGCCGGAGAGTTCGCGGTCCTCGCCCTACGCCACCGATGTCGCCAAGATGCTGCAAGTGCCGATCTTCCATGTGAACGGCGAGCATCCCGAAGGCGTGGCGCAGGTCATCAAGCTGGCGATGGCGTTTCGCGACCAGTTCCAGCAGGACGTGATCGTCGACATGTACTGCTACCGGCGCCATGGCCACAACGAGGGCGACGATCCCACCTTCACGCAACCGCTGATGTACCAAGCGATTCGTGCGCGCAAGTCGGTGGTCGAGGGCTACCTGGACACGCTGCTGGCGGACGAGGGCCATGCCGGCCTGACCCGCGAGGAAGCCCGCGAAATCGCGATGCGCAGTCAATTGCGCCTGGAGGAGGATCTGTCGCGGGCCCGCACGGAAAAGCCCGTGGTGCAAGCGGTTTCCTCGGGATCGCCGTGGCTGCATTACCGCGGCGGCAAGGACCGGCTGGTGCCCGAGGTCGATACCACGGTGGCGCGCGAGCGGCTGACTGACCTGATGGCCGTGCAGTGCAAGCTGCCCGAAGGCTTCACGCCGCATCCGAAGATCGTGCGATTGCTGCAAAATCGCCTGGAGATGGGCCAGGGCAAGAAGCCCCTGGACTGGGGCGCGGGGGAGGCGCTCGCCTATGCCTCGATTGCGATGGACGGTCGGCCGCTGCGTCTGTCGGGGCAGGACTCGGCGCGCGGCACCTTCAGCCATCGCCACGCGGTGTTGCACGACTACCAGAACGGCCAGCAGCACGTGCCGTTGCAGCACCTGTCGCCGGATCAGGGTCCGGTCGAGATCATCGACTCGTCGCTGTCCGAAGCGGGCGTGCTCGGCTTCGACTACGGCTACAGCCTGGACCAGCCCGACGGTTTGACGATTTGGGAAGCGCAGTTCGGCGACTTCAACAACTGCGCGCAGGTGATCATCGATCAGTTCATCAGTAGTTCTGAGGACAAGTGGCAGCGCCTCTCGGGCATCGCGATGTTGTTGCCGCACGGTTTCGAGGGCCAGGGCCCGGAGCACAGTTCGGCGCGCCTGGAGCGATTCCTGAACATTTCCGCGGAAGACAACATCCAGGTCGTGAACCTGACCACGCCCGCGCAGTTGTTCCATTGCCTGCGCCGCCAGGTGATGCGGTCGATCCGCAAGCCGCTGGTGGTGATGTCGCCCAAGAGCTTGTTACGCCACGCCGAAGCGGTCTCGACGTTGGAGGAACTGGCGACCGGCGGTTTCCAGCGCGTGATCCCGGACGCGACGGTGGATCCCAAGGTGGCGACGCGGGTTCTCCTGTGCAGCGGCAAGGTCTACTACGATCTGGTGCAGGCCCGGCGCGACAAGAAGCGCGACGACGTGGCGATCGTGCGGGTCGAGCAGCTGTATCCGCTCAGCGACCTGGAATTGCAAGCGACTCTGGCGCCTTACGCGGCGGAGACGCCGATCGTGTGGGTGCAGGAGGAGCCGCGCAACATGGGCGCCTGGGTGTTCTTGCGCATGCGCCTGGGCAAGCGCCTGTTCGGCAAGTGGCTGCTGCACGGCGTGACGCGGCCCGAATCGGCAAGTCCGGCCACGGGTTCGAACGGAGCCCACAAGCTGGAGCAGGCGCGGTTGATGGACGAGGCCTTCGATCCGCTGACCATCGGCGCGTCGAACCACGACATCGAGGAGGACGCGGGCCCGGCGGATTATCCTTTGGATGAGGGGCAGCCTGGGTTTGGAGTCAGCGCGGGGGCGCCGGCTGCTGTGGGTTGAGCGCGGCCGGCAGGTTGGGCGTGCCCAAAACCTGTCATCAAAGCCTGTCATCCCGAGTGCATCCGAGGGACCTCACCCCCTTTGTATTCGGAGAATTACACCGGACAGCACCAGCCCTGGTTGCGGGTCCGGGTGCGGGTTCGGATTCGGGCGCGGGTTCGGGTTCGAGCTCGGGCTCGGGTTCGCTGGGAATACACACGGTTGCAAAGGAAGTGCGCATGGAACCTCGCCTCAGTTTCGTCACCCTCGGTGTCCGCGATCTCGAGGTGGCGACGCGTTTCTATCGCGATGTCCTGAAGTTGACGCCGTTGCCGACGCCGCCGGGTATCGTGTTCTTCGAACTCGGGCGCACCTGGCTTTCGCTGTATCCGCGCGAGGAACTGGCGGCGGATGCGGGAGTTCCGGCGGAAGGCCGTGGTTTTGCGGGGATCACGCTGGCGCACAACGTCAGGTCGCCGGACATGGTCGAAGCGCTGTTGGCCGAGGTCGAAGCGGGCGGCGGGCGGATCGTCAAGCCGGGCACCAAGGCGGAGTGGGGCGGCTACAGCGGCTACTTCGCGGATCCGGACGGAGTGCTTTGGGAAGTGGCTTGGAATCCGCACTTTCCGCACGTTTGAC
>CAYHHL010000202.1:0-10916 GCA_964356325.1 uncultured Enterobacteriaceae bacterium
CGTGGCAATCTGGTTCTTGCTGCAGATGACCGAGCCGTTGCCGCACTGGCCCACGCCCTTGCACGCCGCGCCCAACTTCAGGTTTTCATACGTGAAGCCCTCGTCGGTTTGGCCGTTGCAGTCGTTGTCCGCGCCGTCGCACACCTCGGGAATGTTGGTCAGCGTCTCGTTCACGCACTCGTGGCCGCTCGCGTCGGCGGTGCAACTCCACTTGCCGGTCTTGCACGAGTCCGTGTCGTTGCCATCGCAGGCCACGCCCACGTCATAGCCCTCGTCGGTCACGCCGTTGCAGTCGTTGTCCAGGCCGTCGCACGATGTCTCGATCTTCTGATAGCCCTGTACCTGGCTGTATTCACAGGCCCATTTACCGTCCATGCAAGCGGCCGCAAGCTTGTCGCTGGCGCACACACCCACCTTCAAGCACGAGGAATCTTTGACCGTCAGGCCATTGTCGGTCTGGCCGTCGCAATCGTTGTCCTTGTTGTCGCAGACTTCGGCCTTGCCCTTGGGCTTGGAACCGTTGGCCAAGGTGCTGCACGTCACCTGCTTGTCCTGCGCGCACTCGACCACGCCGATGCCGCATTCACCGCCCGCGTCGCAAGGTTGTCCCTTGGCTACGTTCTTCCACGAAAGCGCGTCGTCGATCTGGCCGTTGCAGTCGTTGTCCAGGCCGTCGCACAATTCCTTGCCGTCGAAGATCAAGTAGGCATTGGGATTGGTCGAACACGTCGCGACCTTGTCGATGGGCGAGCACACGACGTTGCCCTGCCCGCAAGCGCCGATGCCCTTGCAGGAATCGCCCAACTTGCCGCCGTTGTACAACTGGCCTTCGTCGACCTGGCCGTTGCAGTCGTTGTCCTGACCGTCGCAGATCTCCACGATATCGCTGAGGCTTTCCGCGCCGCATTGGGTCGCCTTGCCGTTGGCCGTGCAGATCACCGTGCCGTTCTTGCACTGGTCCTTGTCCGGACCGTCGCAAGCCTGTTCAAGCGTGGGGAATTTCTCGTCGGTCAAACCATTGCAATCGTTGTCCTGGCCGTCGCACGCTTCCACGAGGTCCTGCGAAGTTTCGTTGGTGCAGACCGCCGTGCCATTGGCGCCGCAGGTCACGGTGCCGTTCTTGCACTCGTCGGAGTCGACGCCGTCACACGGCGATCCCACCAGGAAGCCCTCGTCAGTCTCACCGTCGCAGTCGTCGTCCTTGCTATTGCACAACTCCTGGATATCCGTCTGAGTTTCCGTACCGCACACGCTCGCGAGCTTGTCCGGCGCGCAGATGAACTGGCCGTTCTTGCACTGGTCCGTGTCCGTGCCGTCGCAACCGAGACCGACTTGGAAGTCCTCGTCCGCGCTACCATCGCAGTCGTTGTCCACGCCGTCGCACAGCACTTCCTTGTCGCCTTGGTAGCCGTCGACGCCCGAGTAGTTACACAGCCATTTCGCGGCCTTGCACGAAGCCTTGACGTTCTCCGTGGTGCACACGCCGGCTTGCTTGCACGACGAGTCCTTGACTACCAACCCTTCGTCCACGTGGCCGTCGCAGTTGTCGTCCAGGCCGTTGCACACTTCGGTCTTGCCCTGGAAGTTCGTGCCGCCCAGCATCGTCGAACAGATCGCGACCTTGGTGTCCTTCGCGCACTCGACCGTGCCCTGGACCTTGCCGCACAAGCCGTTGCCCACGCATTTGGCTGCGAGCGGCGCGCCTTGGAAGAGCATGCCCTCGTCGGTGAAGCCATCGCAATCGTTATCGATCCCGTCACAAGTCTCCGGGCCCGACTGCGGCACGGTGCCCACCGCGTCGGTCGAGCAGACCGCGACCTGCAGCTCGGGCGAGCACACCACGATGCCGTCGCCGCAAGCGCCCAGGCCTTTGCAGGCGGCTCCCAGCTTCTTGCTGAAGTAACTCAGGTTCTCGTCGGTCTTGCCGTTGCAGTCGTTGTCCAGGCCGTCGCACAGTTCGGTCAGGTTCTGGATTGTTTCGTTGGCGCAAACCACGCCCTTGCCGTCGGCCGCGCAAGTCCAGGTGCCGTTGGCGCATTGGTCGCTGTCGGCGCCGTCGCAGCCCTGGCCCAGCGTAGTGAAGTACTCGTCGGTCTTACCATTGCAGTTGTCGTCCTTGAGGTTGCACAACTCCGCCACTGGTGCTTGCTTGGGCACGCAGGCGACGACAGGCGCCTTGCCCTGGATGTGGACGCACGCCTGCAAGCCCGGCACGCACTCCCCGATTGCCGCGCCGCAAGCTCCCGCAGCGGCTCCGGGATTGCCGTCATCGGTGATGCCGTTGCAGTCATCGTCCTTGTTGTTGCAGATCTCAGTGGCGCCCGGGTTGATCTTGGCGTCCTGGAATTTGCAGTCCTGGCCGTTGAAGTAGCCGTCGCCGTCCGCGTCCGCGTTCGGATCGCACGCCAGGTCGACGGTGTCGCAGTCCTGGTCGATGCCGTCGCCGCACATTTCCTTGGCGCCGACGTACTGCAGCGCATTCTTTTCGAAGTCGCAGTCGTCCGCGCCGGTGTGGCCGTCGAAGTCGAGGTCGGTCGGCGCGCACACCGCAATCTGACCGTCGCAGTTGCGGTCGCACAACGCCACGGCCTGGCTCGACGCGAACACCGTCGGCGGGCAGCAGCCTTCCTTGGCCGAGAATTCCTTGCCGGAAGCGAGGTCCTTGTGCTGGGGGAAGAAGCCGGCGTCGTACTCGTTGCAGTCCGCGGACCCCGAGACGCCGTCGCCGTCGAAGTCGCTGCCACCGCCTGAGTAGCAGTCCTCATCGGTCAAGCCGTTGCAGTTTTCGTCCAGACTGTTGGCGCTGCCGTCGGCCTTGCACGCCTCGAGCACGTCGTACACAGCCTCGCCGGCGCAAGTCGTGCCCAAACCGTCGGCGGCGCATGAGATCTTGCCGTTCTCGCAGCCGTCGGAATCGTCCGTGTCGCACGGATTGCCCAGGTCGAAGTCCTCGTCGGTCTTGCCGTCGCAGTCGTCGTCCTTGTCATTGCAGGTCTCGGGGTCGCCGACCGAGGAGTCCGTGCAAGTGGCCGTCGCCGCGAAGTTCACGTGCTTGCACACGACGGTGCCGGGCTTGCAGGCGCCCTTGTCGAGACCGCACTTGGCGCCGCCTTCCGGATTGCCGTTGTCGATCACGCCGTCGCAGTCGTCGTCGACGAAGTTGCACATCTCCTTGGCGCCGGGATGCGTCTTCGCCGATTCGGGGCTGTCGTCGCAGTCTTGCGGCGTCATCCAGCCGTCCTTGTCCACGTCGAGCGTCGGGTCGTACAGCGCAACCGAGCCGTTGCAGTCTTGGTCGACGCCATCGCCGCCCTTTTCGACCGCGCCCGGGTGGATCTTGGCGTCCTTGTCGTTGCAGTCCGCAGGGGGCGCAAAGCCGTCGCCGTCCTTGTCCACGGTCGAGCAGGCAATCACCTCGGCGTCGCAGTTGACGTCACAGGCCTTGCTGGCGTCGCCCACCGACATCGGCGCTGGTGTGTCGGCGGCCGGCACCAACTTGCAGCAGCCTTCGGTCGCGCCGGGATGCACTTCGGCCAGGTAGGGCGCGCAATCCTTGAGGTCGGGCGTGCCGTCACCGTCGACGTCGGTGGGCGGGCAGGCCTCGTCGGTCTTGCCGTTGCAGTCGTCGTCCAAGCCGTTGCCGCACAACTCTTTTTTCAGCTTCTTGGCGTCGGTCGAACAAGCGTAGTCCTTCTTGTTCGCGCCGCACACCCGCTTGCCGCCCGCGCAGATGCCGACACCGCACGCCGTGCCGAGTGACGTGAAGATCTCATCGGTGGTGCCGTTGCAGTCGTTGTCGATGCCGTCGCACTGTTCGGCGGTCGGCAACAATGCCGAGCACTTGTTCCAACCGTCCTTGCCGCACACCTGCGCGCCCGAGCACTTGCCCAAGGGCGTTTCCAAGGCGCAAGGCCATGTACTGCCATCGAATTTCTCTCCGCACAGGCAGGTGTCGAGCACCGGCACGCACTGCAGGCCCTTGACGAACGACTGGCACACGAAGCCCGTCGGACAACTGCCGTCGGTCCCTTCGCCGCACGAGACGCCGCACAACGATTCGCCAGTCTTCTCGATGAGCAAGCACACGCCACCCTGGCACTGGTCGTCGGTCGCGCACTTCTTGCACAGGTCGCCGGGCAAGGGCAGGCAGTAATGAACTGTCGTCGAGCCGGAACTGGGCGCGAGGCCGCAGCGGGTGCCCTCGGGACAATCGCCATCGCATGGTTCGCTACAATGCTTGAGGCCGGCGCCAGTTGCGAGGCACAGCACGGTCGCGCAGTCGATGTCGGCGGTGCAGGTGTGGCCAGTGGGCAGGCCGATCGGACCGGCGTCGAGCGTGTCAGTGGCTGTGATATCCTGGGCAATTTCAGACACATCTGGCACAACATCGACGGCGGTGGCGTCCTCGGCATCTGGGATGGCGTCCACCTGCAGATCCGACGGCACGTCCGGCACGTCGTCCGCCACGTCCGGCAACGCCGGCACGTCTGGCGAATCCGCCAGAATCTCAGCCTGGTCGAGCGTCGCGTCCGGTGTCGAATCCGGAGCCGCGATGTCGAGCACCAAAGGCTCGGGCTTGAACGTGGTTTCGAGGCAACCCGCCAACAGCAGCAACGGCAGGGCCATCAGCAGCAGCCGAACGAGGGGCAGGCGATCCAGCAGGGGGCGATGGCTAGGCTTCACCTACTCTCCGAAAGGGCAAGGTCCACAAGAGGTGAGAGGTTACCGCCTGCCTGCGCACGGGGCAACTCCGGCGCTAGACAAACTCCGGCGCCGTGCGAATTGCCAGGACCAGCCACTGGTTGGACCCGCCTACGCGCACCGGGTGGCTCGCCTCGACACGGACTTGCGCGCCGATCTCGCGCTGGATGAGGTCGACCACCTGCCCGGCGTCGAGGTTGCGGTAATGCTCGAAAGGCGTGACGGCAAGCGGGATTGCGTGCGCCCTTTGCAGCCGCTCCGGCGTCCTCAGCAGGCCGAAGGCGACGTTGTCGACCAGAAGCAGCCTGCCGCCCGGCTTGAGCACCCGCGCCGCCTCGCGCAGACCGCGGCCCAGATCATGCAAGTGGTTGACCGATCGCAAGAACAGCACGGCGTCGGCGCAACCGTCCGGCAGCGGCAGGTGTTCACCCGTGCCTTGGACCATGCGCCCTTCGGGAAGCGCCGCGCGCGCCTGCGCCAGGTGCCCGGGATCCGGTTCGACCGCGAGGTAGCGCAGGCGGCCCGACCGCATCGCCTCGCGCAACTCTTCGAGATAACGGATGGGCCCCGCACCGACGTCGACCACGAGGCCGTGCAGATCGCGCAGGTGCCCGAGCAGCAGGGCCTCCTCGGTCGCGAAGGGCTGGTCGACCGCGACGCGCCAGGTCCCGTCCGGCAGGGGTTGCAGCAGCCGAAGATCAGCCGCGAAATCGTCCAGGCGGGCCTTGTCCGAAACGTCGAGGTAGAGCTGGCCTCGGGCCACCGCCTCGCGCACTTCTGGCTGCTGCCACTGCTGTGCATCGCAGGCGAATTGGCGATCGTCGTCGAGTCGCACCTGGCCCACGGCGGCTTGCACGAGATCGAACTGGTTGCTGACCGCGGCGGGCACCGGCTGGACCGGCTGAGTGGGCTGCGCGGGCCCCGGGCATTCAGTCCGCAACCCGCACTGTTGACAGCGATAATCGCGGGATGGGCCCCCGGTCTGGCGCAGAGGCACGTCCGGGCGCAGCGGGCCCGAGTGACACGCCGGCACGTCCAGCAAGGCGATCCGGAGGTGCGGATCGCGAGTCACCGCCAATAGTTCGCGCACGGACTGCCATTGGCGCGGCCCGTCGGTCGGCCCCGACGCGATCGCCAACAGCAGCGGCCCGCGCCCGACGAGATCTTCGATGCGAGCGCGATCGAGCTCGGCCGCGGTCAGTCGCAGCCCGGGCACCAGCCGCGCCGATCGCACCGCCGGCAGCCAGCGAGGCTGTTCCAGCGTCGGCGCGTCAGCCAGCACCACCGCGATGCCATGTGCTTTCAAGCCAAAAAGCCGCGTCGGCCAGCTCGCTTCCGGCGACGCCGACCAGTGCGCGTACTGTAGCGGCTGCTTGGCGCGCATCGGCAGATCCGGCGGCATCGACCGCGGCGGCAGCATAGCCCACGTCCGCGGCTGCCCGCGAGTTCCGCGCGCAAAGGTCTTGGCGCGCGCGGATCGGCGCTCCAGCGAACGGTAATCCAGTTTGACAGCCAAGGTCCCTGTACCTACACTCCCTGGAGGATCTTTGTCTGTCGTCCGGATCCGGTTTTTGGGGGTGTTCCATGTCGTTCTCACGTCGCGACTTCCTTGCGATTCTCGGTACCTCCGTAGCGGGCGCCGCAGCCATCGCCGCGGGCAGCCAACTCGCCGCCGGTTCTCCCGCGGTCAGCACGGCCTCGGCCGTGGACGCCTGGACCGTGCACGCGGTCGGCGCAGTCCAGCGCGGTGCCGTGCCGATCACGCTGATCCATCAGGCTTCTGGTGAACGCCTGGTCCTCGAGGCCTGTCGCAAGGGCTCGGGCAGGTCCGCCGTGGCGTCGAGCGATGCGTTCGACCTGTTCCTGGCCAACCAGGGCGACGGTCAGAAGCAGACGCCGCGTCACCACATCCTGGCCGCCCGTTCGATGGCGCGCCGCCTCGATGCGATGAAGGTCGAGGTCCCGGGCACCGTCCTGACGATGGACGCGCGCCTGTCGCAGCACAACGAACTGTTCGATACCAACGACGATTTCGTCCGCGGCTAGGCGGCTCGGGTCCCGTACGCATGGCAGCCAGGCCGACCGGAATCCCCCTCCGGTTGGCTAGCTCTTGCGCGCTAGCCGCTACTTGCTCGGCGACTCGGCTTCGGGCACGTCCTCGTCCGACGCCACTTCCCCAAGCGCATGCCCTACTTCGCTCAGGCCCCGGCCCAAGCGCCATTGCCCTTGCGGCGGCGCCTCGGTCACCGGCGTCACGGCGTCGTGCAGGTGCAAGGGCTTGGCGAATCCCTGGTTCAACCGCGCATCGTCGACGATCTCGAGTTGGACCTTGAACTGGCGCTCCAGATCGCGCACCGCCCCGGCCAGTTGATCCTTCAAGATGGCGGCCACCCGCGTCGGCACCTGCACCGTCAGCGTCGGCGTGCGTCCAGCCGCGGCGGTCAGGGTAATCCGCAGTCGTTCCAAGGTCTCGATGGCCAGATCGCTTGCCGACCGCACGTAACCCCGGCCCTTGCACGTCGCGCACGTCTCGGTCACCCGTTCGTAGATGCTCTCGCGCACTCGCTTGCGGGTCAGCTGAATCGTGCCGAATTCCGAAAACTTGCCCAGCCTTACCCGCGCCCGGTCGCGCGACAGTTCGGCGTCGAAGGCCAGTTCCAGCGTGCGCCGGTCCTCGTTGCGCTGCATGTCCACGAAGTCGACGATGACCAGGCCGCCGATGTTGCGCAGCCGCAGCTGGGCAGCAACCGTGCGCGCCGCCTCGAGATTCAGCGCCAGGATCGCCTGCGCCAGACTCTCGCTGCCGACTTGCCGGCTGGAGTTCACGTCGATGACCGTCATCGCTTCGGTCCGGGAAATCACCAGTTCTCCGCCGGACTGCAGGCGCACGCGCGGCTCGACCGCCTCGCGCACCCAGCGATCCAGGCCGTGCAGCTCGAACAGGGGCGTGGTCGCTTCGTGCAGCCGAACCTGCGGCCGCGCCTCGGGATGGAAGCGGGTCACGAACCGTTCGACGCGCGTCATTTCCGCCGGATCGTCGATCCACACCGTCTGCGTGTTCGGCCCGACCATGTCGCGCAGCGCCCTCAGCACCAGGTCCAGATCGTCGAAGATGAAGCTCGGCCCGGTCGACGCCCCGTAACGCGCTTGGATGTCGTCCCACTGGGCGCGTAAAAGCCGCACGTCGTCAGCCAGTTCCGCTTCGGTCGCGCCCTCGCCGACGGTCCGCACGATCGCGCCACAGCCGGGCGGCATCAGCTTGGAGACGATCTGGTGCAGCCGCTCGCGCTCGGTCACGTCGGCGATCATCTTGGACACGCCGCAGTGCGAATCCCGCGCCAGGAACACGACGTTGCGGCCCGGCAGCGACACGAAAGTGGTCACACGCGGGCCCTTCTTGGCCACCGGCTCGCGCACGACCTGCACCATGACCTGTTGGCCCGGTTGCAGCAGTTGGGTAATCGTCTTGTGAGTCCGGCGCTTGGGCGCTTCGTCGCCGGAATCGTCGGCCTGCGAGTGGACAACCTGCGCCGCGTCCGGGGGCTGCCAGACGTCGGCCGCGTGCAGCAGCGCCATCCGGTCCAAGCCGATGTCGACGAAGCCCGCGTCCATGCTCGGGATCACCCGAACCACGCGACCGCGGTAGACGTTGCCCGAGAGCCCACGCCCGGCGGTGCGCTCGACCTGCAGTTCGACCACCTCGCGGTCCTGCTGCAGCGCGACGCGAGTTTCGTGAGGCGAATGATGGATGTAGAGAGTCTCGGCCTTCTTGCGCGGACCCGGAACGGCCTCGGTCTCCTGCGTCATCACTTGCGCGCGATGTCGAACACGCCGTCGACGAAGTAGATCTTCTTGTCCTTGATCTCGGCGTTGGCCATGGTCGCGCTGAACGAACCCTTGATGCGACCGCCGGCGTCGCCGAACTCGTCGATCGTGATCGTGTAGTCCGCGGCGCCATAGATCCACTGCGTCTTCGGGTCGTTGGCGCTGCCGTCGTTGTAGAGGAGCGCGCTGTCCGGTGCCTCGCCGCCTTCGGCCGTGAACGTGCCAGTCTGGAACTCCTCGAGCTTGGCGATCTGGATCTCGATCTTGTTCAAGCCCGAGGCGCCCGTGAGCTGCAGCATCTTCAAGGTGTCGTTCCAACCCGCTGATGCGAGTTCGAATTCAACGGCGCTGGCACCTGCCGGCGGATTGGCCTTCTCGCTGACCGTGACCTTGAAGATGTCGTTTTGCTCGAGCACGATGTCGGTCACGCCGACCTCGAACGTGGCGTGGGCGTCCTTGCCCGAGGGCTTGATGTCGGTACCGCCGCTGTCCGCGACCGTGCTCGTGTCCTTGCTTTCGCTGGCATCGGGCTCCTCGCCCTTGACCAGTGGCCGGCACACGCCGTCGAAACAGGCCTCGCCGGCCACGCAGGCCTTGTCCAGCCACTTGTCGCCCAGCGTGCTGCAAACCGTGGCGGTGCTGTCGGATTTGCACTTCACGGCGTCCGGCGCGCAGGCCTTGTCCAGGCACTTCTTCTGACCGGCGTCACAGTACTGGCCGGGCGTACACAGAGTCGACGCCCAACTGTTGTCTTTGCAGGTCAGGACGTTGCGCCAACCGCACAAGACGTCGCCGTCCTTGCAGGTCGCCGGTACGCACGCGCCCTTCACGCAACTGCCGGTGCAGGTCTTGGCCAGGCTGGGATCGGCCGAGCCATTGCTCGGGCACTGCATCAAGTCAGGGCCTTTGCACGAGGTACTGCCCTTCTCGCAGACCGTAGGCAGGCAGGTGCCGCCGGCGCAATACTTGTCGCCGCAAGCGGAAATCTCGTACGACTTGCCGCCGATGCACTTGGCCACGACGTTGCCAATGCACTTCACGCTGCCGTCGGTGCAAAACGTCGCGGCGGGACCGGCTTTGGCGGCAGGGGCTTTTTCGCCACAAGCCACAAACAGGACAGCGATGAGGACGATCGAAAAGTGACGGAGCATGGGCAAAACCTCTCGCAATGCGGGGCAGCAGTGTAGCCGAACCAACCTGCGATGTGTAGACGCGCCCTTATACCGGTTTTCGTCGATTCGGCTTGATTCGCTGCAGCGGTCACCCATTCCGTCATGCCCGCGAAGGCGGGCACCCAGGCGAAAAAAGCGATGCATCAGCCTGGGTTCCCGCCTTCGCGGGAATGACGTTGAGAGAAACGCCATCGATACGATTCGGCGGGATTCGGTATCAGATGTGACTATTGACCAGGATTTCCCTGGGCTTATTGGGACCGCGGGAAGGGCCGACGATGCCGCGCCGTTCCATCGTGTCGACGATGCGCGCCGAACGCCCGTAGCCGATGCCCAACTTGCGCTGCAAGAAGCTGACCGAGGCCTGGTTGGCGTCCACCGCGATGCGCACGGCGTCGTCGTACAGCGGGTCCATCTCCGCGTCGTCTTCCGCTGACGCCGCCTCGACTTCGGGGTCGCGCAAGATGTCCATGTCGTACTTCGGCGCGCCTTGCTCCTTCCAATGCTTCGCTATCGCCACGACTTCTTCGTCGGTGATCCACGTGCCATGCGCGCGGCGCAGATGGCCCTCGCCCGGAGGCACGAACAGCAGGTCGCCCTTGCCCAGCAGCGTCTCGGCGCCGACCATGCCCAGGATGACCTTGGAGTCCGTCGACGACGAGACCTGAAAGCTCAGCCGGGTCGGGAAGTTGGCCTTGATGAGCCCGGTGATCACGTCCACCGACGGCCGCTGCGTCGCCAGGATGACGTGGATGCCCGCCGCGCGCGCCTTTTGGGCCAGACGAGCCACGGGAATCTCGACCTCCTTGCCCGCCGCCATGATCAGGTCGGCGAATTCGTCAATCACCACGACGATGTACGGCATGTCTTCCGGCATCGTGATCTCTTCGTCGCTGACCATGCCGTCGATGTCCGGCCGCATCGCCAACGCCCGCTTGCGATTCGCCTGGGCGCGCAATTCCGGCAGCTTCAGCTTGTAGCCCGCGAGGTTGCGCACCTCGACCTCGGCCAGGATGCGGTAGCGGCGGTCCATTTCCTGCACGGCCCACTTCAGCGCCAGTTCGGCCTTGCGCGGTTCGTCCAGCACTGGCAGCAGCAGGTGGGGAATGCCTTCGTACACGGACAGTTCGAGGATCTTCGGGTCGATGAAGATGAACCGCACGTCGTCGGGCGTGCCGCGGAACAGCATCGAGCAGATGAAACTGTTGATACCCACGG
>CAYHHL010000203.1:0-5840 GCA_964356325.1 uncultured Enterobacteriaceae bacterium
GCTATTTCGAGCGCATAGCGCTCGAAGCTGCCGAAGGACCTCTTTACGGGACTACCCGTGGCCAGTTCGGCTCCGGCTCCGGCTCCGGCTGCGGCTCCTGCTCCGGCTCCGGCTGTACGGGCTCGCGCACGGGCCCAAGCACAAGCTCGCTTTCCACCGCGGGTTTCCCGAGCGGATGGCCAAGCCGCTCCAGGCATGCGAGGCTCGCAACCGCGGAGGCGGGCGATGCGGAACTGGTGGACCTTGGCGCTGCTCATGTGCGCGTGCGGATCGCCGCCGGCCGTAGTGCGCGGGGACGTGGCGGCGCAGGCCGACGTAAGCGTGGACGGCACACCAATCCAAGCCGATGCACCGACGATCGCTGTCGATACAGACCCCGACGTCGATGCCCCCGACATCCAGCCGTTCGATGCCCCCGCCAACTGCCTGCCTGCCGGCGCAGACGTCGCCTACTTCGATCTCGCCTCACCCAAAGCCGAGGTCGCCACCCTGCCTGCCTGCGCCACGGTCAGCGATTGCCCGCCCGCGGATTCGTGCCACACCGTGCAGTGTTCCGACGGTTCGTGCGTGACGGCCCAGGATCCGGCCAAGCCTGGCTGCTGCAACGGACTCGGCGACACCGACTGCAACGACAAGAACCCGATGACGGTGGACTACTGCGAGTTCGAGGCCGGCTCGGCCTGGCCTACGTGCAAGCACGACTGCAAGGGGATCTGCTCGCTCGGCGACACAGTCTGCAACGACGGCAATTCTTGTACGAAGGACGTCTGCTTCGGCTGCGAGGTTTGCGCGAACATCCCGATCGCGAATTGCTGCGTCGTGGACTGCGACTGCGACGACGGCGACCCCTGTACGGCCGACACCTGCATACCCGCCGCGAAGCTGTGCACGTTCACGCCCGGCTGCTGCCCGCCCTGACGCTACTCGTACAACCCATCGATTTCCTTCGCATACTTCTCGCGAATCACCTTGCGCTTGATCTTCATCGTCGGGGTCAGCTCGCCACCCTCGATCGTGAACTCGCCCGGGATCACCGCCCAGCGCTTGATCGTCTGGACCTGCGCCAACTTGCTGTTCACGCGGTCGATTTCCTTCTGCAAGTAGTCCTTCAGCGCCGCCGAGTCCTGGCCTGACTCGATGTCGATGCCGACGTGGCGCTTGACCTTCTCGCTGTCCAGCGTCAGTAGCGCGCCCAGGTACTTCTTGGCGTCGCCCACCACGACTGCCTGATTCACCACCGGAATCGACTTCAGCTCGCCTTCCAGCATTTGCGGCGCGACGTTCTCTCCGCCCGCGGTGATCAGCAGATCCTTCTTGCGATCGGTGATCTTCAAGAAGCCGCGCGAATCCAGCACGCCGATGTCGCCCGAGTGCAGCCAGCCTTCGGCGTCCAGCGCTTCCGCCGTCGCCGTGGCGTCCTTGTAGTAGCCCTTGAACACGTGGCGGCCGCGCATGCAGATCTCGCCGTCGGGAAAGATCTTCAACTCGGTGCCGGGCAAGGTGAAGCCGCACTTGCCGGTCTCCCAGCGGCCGGGCATCGAGAGCGTGGCCGGGCCGGTGCACTCGGACATGCCGTACACTTCGTAGATCGGCAGACCCAGCGACAGGAAGAACTCCAGCGTATCCCGCGAGATGGGCGCCGCCGAGGTGATCTGGATCTGGCACTTGTCCAGGCCCAACGCCAGGCGCACCTTGTCGTACACCAGCTTCTTGGCGATGGCGTAGCTCAGCGGCGCCGGCTCGCCCTTCTGGATCGCGAAGCCAGCCTCGAGGCCCACCTTGCGCGCCCAGGTCGCGATCTTCTTCTTGAGCCCGGTGTTCTGCGCGCCAGCCGCCTGCATCTTGGTTTGGATCTTCTCCCACACGCGCGGCACGCCCAGGAAGTAGTACGGCTGCACTTCCTTGAGGTTGTCGCCCAGCTTGTCCACGCTTTCGGCGAACGACACGCAACCGCCCAGCATCATGGGGCCATGCAGCGAGACCACCTGCTCGGCGATGTGCGAAAGCGGCAAGTAGCTGATGGTCGTGGCGCCCTGGGGCACGGCCAGCGTCGTCAGTGCGACGTCGGCGGTGAACGTCAGGTTGTCGTGGCTGATCATCACCGCCTTGGGATTGCCAGTAGTTCCCGAGGTGTAGATGAGCGTGCAAACGTCGTCGGCGTGCTGGGCGGCAATGCGCGCGTCCAGTTCGGCTTCGGGCAGTGCGCGGCCCATTTCGAGCATCTTCTCCCAGGACACGACGCGCTCGTCTGAGTCCGAGCCGTTCATCATCACGCAATGCTTCAGGTGCGGCAGGTCCTTCCAGACCTCCTTGAACTTCGCGAGTTGCTGGGCATTCTCGACCACGGCGATCGGCGCTTCGGAGTGATCGGCGATGTAGGCGCACTGTTCCGGGCTGTTGGTCGTGTAGATGCCGGCCGGAATGCCGCCCGCGAGGATGGCGCCGACGTCAGCCAAGAACCATTGCGGGCAGTTGAAGCCGATGATGGCGACGCCCTGCTTGGGTTGCAGGCCCAGGGCGATGAGGCCGCGGCCAACCAAGCGGGCTTCCTCGCGGTATTCGCGCCAGGTGGTCGTCTGCCACAGGCCGTCACGCTTGACCTTCATCGCCGGCTGGTCGCCCCAGGCGCGCGCGGTCTGGTCCAGGATCTCGGAGACCTTCTTTTTGGCGATGCTCATGGTTCCCTCAGGCGGATTGCGAAGCCCAGACGATTGGTGGTCGCCCCCGTGTATCACGGCCCGCAGTCGCGAGGCAACGCCGGTCCAACGATGGATTTCGCTTGCAGTCGCCAACGGTCTGCCGCGCTGCACGGTGTTGCACGCCCGAGTTCAAGCCACGCGACGTGTCCGCGGCCGCTGGCGACTGACCCGCCCAAGATCCCGCCCGAGACAGGCAATCGGTGACGCTGGCGCGATTGTCATGCGTGGAACAAACGTGTCCGCGAGCGTGGTTGCATGCGGCCCGAGCGGGTGGCACGGATGTCCGAAAGTGCGCAGACCTTGCATCATTTGCCCATGACCTTTGGCTGAACGGGTCCGGACTGCTAGAAGTAAGACAGACATAACGACCCCCGCACGGAGGCGCTCATGGCCAGGCTCACGGTGACCCTCGACGACAGCACGCTGCGCACGCTGCATGCCCGCGCCCGCCATCAGGGCACGACGGCTTCGGCTCTCGTGCGCGAGTACGTCGAGGCGTATACCCGGGCCGATTCGGCGCGTTCGCTGGCGGGGCAGGTGCTTCTGTCGCTGGCTGCGGGCGCCCCGCAGGACGTTTGGGCCGAGGATGCTGAACCGCCTCGCCTGCGCCTGGTCCGCTAGCTAGCCCACGCCCGCGTACCGATCGTCCATCTGGTGGTCGCGGTTGCTGAACCTCACGAACTTGCCGTCGAAATGCATCAGCACCGTGCCCGTTTCGCCGGCGCGGTGCTTGACGATGATGAGCTCGGCGTCATGCTCCGGGGCGTCCTTGTTGTAGACGTGGTCGCGGTACACGAAGGAAATGATGTCAGCATCTTGCTCGATGGCGCCGGACTCGCGCAGGTCCGCCATCATCGGCCGCTTGTCCGCGCGCCCTTCGACGGCGCGGTTGAGCTGCGACAACGCCAGGACCGTGCACTGCATCTCCTTGGCCAGCCCCTTCAAACCGCGTGAGATCTCGCTGATCTCCTGCTCACGGCTCTGCTTGGCGCCGCCGGTGCCCCGCATCAGTTGCAAGTAGTCGACGATGATGAGGTCCACCGGGCCCGACATCGCCATGCGCTTGGCCCGCGCGCGCACATCCACCATCGACATGCCCGCCATGTCATCAATGAACACCCGCAGTTCACTCAGTTCCGCGGCCGCTTCGCGCAGCAGGATCTCGTCGTCCGTGGCGAGTTGCCCGGTGCGGATCGAACTCAGCGGCACGCGCGACCGTGACGACAGCAGGCGCTGCACCAACTGCTCCCGACCCATTTCCAGCGAGAAGATGAGCACGCCGTTGCGCTCGCCTGGTTTCTCCGGCCGATCCCGCTCCTTGCGCGCGACTTCCAGGCCGAGGTTGAGCGCGAGCGCGGTCTTGCCCATCGCCGGGCGCGCCGCCAGGATGATCAGGTCGGTGCGGTGCAGGCCGTGCAGCAGTCGGTCGAGATCGCGAAAGCCCGTGGAAATGCCGACGATCTCGCCGCCCCGATCGCGGGCCTTCATCATCTCGGACCAAACCGTGCCGACGATCTCGCCGATCGGTACCGCGCCTTCGCGGTTGCCCTCGCGCAAGGCCGCGCCCAGTTCGGTCTCGACCAGGTTGACGAATTCGTCAGGATCCAGCCCGGGTTTGTACCCCGCGGCGTTGACCGTGTGGGTGGCGCGCAGCAGGCGGCGGACCTTGCCCAGCTTGGCGATGCGGCGCGCGTAGTGCTCCACCGACAGCGTACTGCCGACGAGCTCCGTCAATTCCAGCAGGTACGCGAGACCCACCTGGCCCGATTTGCCGTTCATCTCCAGGTCGGTCAGCACCGACACCGCGTCGGTGGTGCGATCCAGGGTGGCCAGCCGGGTGATGGACTCGAACACGGCCTGGTGGCGCGGATCGTGGAAGTCCTCGGCTTTGCAGTGGGTCAGCGCCAGGGGCACGCACGACGAATCGAGCAGGCAGCAGCCGCACAGCGCGCGTTCGACCGGCAGATCCGCAGGCGGCGTCGGGCCTTCACTCGCGACGCTGACCGCCTGGGACTGGCGACGGCGGCGCGGCGGGGCGGGCAGGTCCAGACCAGGGTCCGACGCAAGCAGCCCAAGCGGCACGGTGTCGAAAGCGAGCGGCGCCGTGTCGAACGCGTCGCCGGCAGGTGAATCTTCAAAGAAACCCGAGTCATCCAGGGCAAGGCCAGCATCGTCCGGCGGAGGGCCGGCGTCGTCTCGGGACAGGTCGTAGTCGGCGTCGTTCAGCATGGCGGTGCAGTCTATGCCGACGGGCCCCAGGTCGGGAAGCCGAATCCACCGGGTCGGCGGTTTGCCGGAATGTTGCACGGACGCGGTTGCGTTCGTTCGAGGTATCCGCGACACTGCAAGCAAGTCCTGCGCGTCCTGGTCCTCCAGTCCGTGGCCACTGTGTTGGTCGACAAGAACCACCGGGCCGGTCGCGCAGAACCACTGCCGGCGGAGCAGAACATCACATGCACAAGGTCGGCGACGAGATCGACGGGTACTGTCCCCGTTGTCGTCTCAATACTTTTCAGAATGTGGCCGCGACCGACGGCCGCATCGTGCTGGCGGCGACTTGCCGCACGTGCAGGAACTCCTTTCCGTGGAAGGCCGAAGTGTCACCAGAGGACATCCGATCCAAGCACATGGACAAACTCCACCGACTGCAACGCCAGAAGATGGGCGGTCCGGACGTGATCTCGCGCGGCCGCAAACGCGTAGGCGATCTGGAGCAGGCCCAGGCCAGTCGCGCGAGCGGCGTGCACGAGGTCGGCGCCCCGGGGGCCGAATCCGGCGAAACTCCGGTGAAATCGCCAGCCGCGGCGCCTGTCGCGACTTCGGGTGTCCAGCCGCAGCCCACCGGTCCGAGCTCGACCGATCGCTGGCGCGAACTGACCGCCAAGCTCGGCTGGCGCGACGGCAAGCCCTACAACGCGGCGCGGACTTACAAGCCGGGCGACGTGCTGCTGCACAAGGCCCTGGGCCTCGGCGTGGTGCAGGAAGTCGTCAACGAGGGCGCGTGCATGGTGCTGTTTCGCGACAAGGAAACCGTGCTGGAGATGGCTCAGCCCGATAACAGCTGAGGTTTACCGGACTACATTCTTCCCATGCCCTGGTAATCAAAGCCCGCGGCGCGAAAGGCTTCGGGATCCCAGCCGT
>CAYHHL010000203.1:5940-10828 GCA_964356325.1 uncultured Enterobacteriaceae bacterium
CCCATGCCCTGGTAATCAAAGCCCGCGGCGCGAAAGGCTTCGGGATCCCAGCCGTTGCGCCCGTCCAGCAGCAGCCGGCACGCCGTCGCCGCCGCCAGTTCTTCGGGCGTAATCTTGGTCAGTTCCGCCCATTCCGTCACCAGCAGCACCGCGTCGGCTTGCGTCACGGCGTCCTGCCACGTCGCCACGTAGTCGATGCGATCGCCCAGTTCCGCCCGGGCCGTCTCGCGTGCTACCGGGTCGTACGCCACCACTTTGGCGCCGGCCGCCAGCAGCACCCGCGACAGGTTCAAGGACGGGGCCTCACGCATGTCATCGGTATCAGGCTTGAATGCGAGTCCGAGCAGCGCCACCGTGCGCCCGGTCAGGTCGTGGCCCCAGCGCGTCATCAGCTTGCGGGCGAGCACGCTCTTCTGTTGCTCGTTGACCGATTCCACCGCCGAGAGGATTTCCATCGCGTGGCCGTTGACCCGCCCGGTCATCATCAATGCCTTGACATCCTTGGGGAAGCACGAGCCGCCGTAGCCGATGCCCGCGTTCAGGAACGGCATGCCGATGCGCGCGTCGCTGCCGATGCCCCGCTTCACGTTCAACACGTCCGCGCCGACCTGCTCGCACAAGTTTGCGATCTCGTTCATGAAGCTGATGCGCGTCGCGAGCATGGCGTTGGCCGCGTACTTGGTCATTTCCGCCGAGGGCACGTCCATGAACAGCACTTGCGCGGGGTGCGTCACGAATGGCGCGTACAGTTCAGCCATGACCGCGCGGGCTGGCTCGCTGGGCGACCCGATGACGACGCGATCCGGCTTGAGGAAATCCTCCAACGCCTGGCCTTCGCGCAGGAACTCCGGATTGGACACGACGTCGGTGCTGGCAGTCGCATGCTCGGCCAGGATCGCCCGCACCTTCGCGCACGTGCCGATGGGAACAGTAGATTTCACCACCACCACGGTGTAGTCGTGGGCGTGATCGGCAATCGTCCGGGCGACCTTGAGCACGTGCCTCAGGTCCGCTGAGCCGTCCTCTTGCGGCGGCGTGCCCACGGCGATGAACACGACCTGGGCCTGGGCGATCGCCTCGCCGGCATCGGTGGTGAAGTGCAGGCGCCCGGCCGCCACGTTGTCGCGCACCAGCACGTCCAACCCTGGCTCGTAGATGGGGATCTTGCCCTCGAGAAGTTTCGCTACCTTGGCCGCGTCGATGTCCACGCAGGTCACGCGGTTGCCCCCGTGGGCGAAACAGGCGCCGGCCACGAGCCCGACGTAGCCGGTACCAATCACTGCGACATTCATGGGGATTCTCCGCGGAGGCTGGGGCTGCGGGACGGCGCGGAGGCGCGGGCGGCCCGGCTGCGGCGCGGAGTGTAGGGACGGTGGCCGCGACAATCAATGCGCCACGTGCCCGCGCCAGTTCGCGTTCACCAAGCTGTTCAGGACGTGATCCCGCCAGGCTCCATCGATGAACAGGTACTGCCGCGCCAGGCCGTCCACCTGGAATCCCAGACGGTTCAAGACCTTGGCGCTCCTGCCGTTGTCCGGCAGGTGGTTGGCCATCACGCGGTGGAGGTCCAAGGCGGCGAACACGTAGCCGATCGCCGCTTGCAGGCCCTCGGTCATGAAGCCCTGGCCCTGCGCGGTCCCGTCCAGCCCGTAGCCCAGGTAACAAGCCTGCAGCGGCCCGCGCACGAACTGGGTGAAGTTCGCGGTACCCAGCACTTCCGGCTCGCCGCGCCGCTGACCGGCCACGCGTCGGAACATCAGCAGGCGCAGGCTGGAGCCCTCGGCATGCTCGCGGCGGCTACGGCGCACCTGATCGAGCCAGTACCCGGGCGTCAGGAACTCGACCGGGCGGGGCACGTCAGTCGGTGCGAAGTGTTCGATATTGCGCGTGTAGTAGTGAACGATGGCGGCAACGTCGGACGGCTCGGCCAGGCGCAGCACCACGCGTTCGGTCACCAGCAGCGGCGGTGGGCGGGTCACGGCGGCACCTCGGCAATGGCAACTATCGGATAGCGAAGGGGAACTCGATTCTCCCCGAGCAGCGCGCGCGCCTCCGTCACGTTGACAGCAAGGCCTGCTGGGCGTACCTTACCGCGCCCCGTGTCTCGAATACCACGCACCGGGGCCCGCCACGCACCAGATCTTGCCCCTGCGTCGGCATTCCGCTCGGCTGGATGCCAGAATCACGCAGGAAACAGCCACCTTCGAGGTCCACCATGGCCAAACCGCGCAACCCGAAAGACGGGCCTGACAAGAAAGACACGCGCCCGACGATGCCCGATCGCGACACCAGCGACGAGGCGCATGCGATCGGCAACGTCCAGATAGTTCACATCGAAGACGAGATGCGCTCCTCGTACGTCGACTACGCCATGAGCGTGATCGTCGGCCGCGCGCTGCCCGACGTCCGCGATGGTCTCAAACCGGTGCACCGTCGCGTGTTGTTCGCGATGCACCAGATGAAGAACAACTGGAATCTCGCGTACAAGAAGTCCGCCCGTATCGTCGGCGACGTGATCGGCAAGTACCACCCGCACGGCGACGCCTCGGTGTACGACACCTTGGTCCGCATGGCTCAGCCGTTCTCGATGCGCGCGATGCTCGTCGACGGCCAGGGCAACTTCGGCTCGGTCGACGGCGATCCCGCGGCGGCGATGCGGTACACCGAAGTGCGCATGGCCCGGCTGGCCCACGAGTTGCTGGCCGATCTGGACAAGGAGACCGTCGATTTCCAGCCGAACTATGACGGCCAGGACGAGGAGCCCACGGTCCTGCCGACCAAGGTGCCCAACCTGTTGCTCAATGGTTCCGGTGGTATCGCGGTCGGCATGGCGACCAACATCCCGCCGCACAACCTGGGCGAGATCATCGACGCGACCATTGCCCTCATCGACGACCCGGCGACCGACTGCTCGGGGCTGATGCAGTTCGTCAAAGGCCCGGATTTTCCGACCGGTGGCACGATCTATGGCCGCCAGGGCATCTGGGACGCGTACTCGACCGGCCGCGGCAAGCTGAAGATCCGCGCCAAGACCCACATCGAGACCGACAAGAAGGGCACGCGCGAAGCCATCATCGTCGACGAACTGCCGTACCAGGTGAACAAGGCCCGGTTGGTCGAGCACATCGCCGATCTGGTGCGCGACAAGAAGATCGACGGCATCAGCGACCTGCGCGACGAGTCCGACCGCCAGGGCATGCGCATGGTCATCGAGCTCAAGCGCGACGCCATCGCCCAGGTCGTGCTCAACCAGCTGTACCACCAGACGTCTTTGCAGCAGGGCTTCGGCGTCATCATGCTGGCGATCGTGGCCGGCCAGCCGCAGGTGTTGACGCTCAAGGAGATGCTCGAGCATTTCATCGATCACCGCCGCGAAGTCGTCACCCGCCGCTGCCTGTACGAACTGAAGCAGGCCGAGGCGCGCGCCCACATCTTGCAGGGTTATCTGATTGCCTTGGATCATCTGGACCGCGTGATCCAGATCATCCGCTCGTCCGAAGATCCGCCGACCGCCAAGGCGGGCCTGATCCTGGAATTCACGCTTTCGGAGATCCAGGCCCAGGCCATCTTGGACCTGCGTCTGCAGCGCTTGACCGGCCTGGAACGCGACAAGATCCGCGCCGAGTTCGAGGAATTGCAGAAGCAGATCGCCTGGCTCAAGTCCGTGCTCGAAAGCGACAAGCTGCTGATGGACGTGATCAAGGGCGAACTGCTCAAGATCCGCGAGGATTACGCTGACGAACGGCGCACGGACATCGTCGACGACATGGCCTCCCTGTCGATCGAGGACCTCATAGCCGACGAGGACATGGTCGTCACCATCAGCAAGGCCGGCTACATCAAGCGAACCCCGCTTTCCACCTACCGTTCACAGCGGCGCGGCGGGCGCGGGCGCTCGGGCATGGCCACCAAGGAAGAGGACTTCGTCGTCGACCTGTTCGTGGCCAGTGCGCACCAGCACCTGCTGATCTTCACGAGCAAGGGCAAGGCCTACAGCCTCAAGGTCCACGAGGTGCCGCAAGGTGCCGCTTCGACCCGGGGCAAGCCGATCATCAACCTCATCCAAGTGGAACAGGGCGAGGAAGTGAAGGCGGTACTGCCGGTTCGCGAGTTCGTGCAGGATTCGTACGTGCTGATGGCGACCAAGATGGGCACGGTCAAGAAGACCGAACTCATGCAATACGCCAAGATCCGCGCCACTGGCATCATCGCGATCTTGCTGGACGAGGGCGACGACCTGATCGACGCCAAGATCGTCATCGATTCCGACGATGTGGTGTTGGCCACCCGCAACGGCATGAGCATCCACTTCCGCTCGACCGACACGCGCGCGATGGGCCGGGCCACCCGCGGCGTGCGCGGCATCATGCTGGGCGCCAAGGACAGCGTGGTCAGCCTGGCGGTCGTCGCCTCCACTGGAGAGGAAGCCGCCGAGGCGGTCGAGGGCGAGGAGCCCGCGGTCGAGGTCGAAGTCGAAGGCGCCGAGGAAACCGAGGCAGTGCCCTACACCGGCACCGCGCTCTTGTGCATCTGCGAGAACGGCTACGGCAAGGCCACGCCGCCCAGCGCCTACCGCATGCAGAACCGCGGCGGCCGGGGTGTCATTGCCATCAAGACCACGGCGCGCAACGGCAAGGTCGTGGGCGTGCGCGCGGTCGATCCGGCCGGCGAGGTCATCATCGTCACGACCGGCGGGACGCTGCTGCGGCTGTTGGTCAGCGAGATCCGCGTGATTGGGCGCAATACCCAGGGCGTGCGGTTGATCCAGTTGGACGAGGGCGAGAAGGTGGGCAGCTTCGAGCACTTCAATGAGCGGGAAGTGGCGGAGGAGACCGAGGCTACGGACGCGGCGGAAGCCGCGGAGTAGCCGCGGTCGGTGTCATCCTGA
>CAYHHL010000204.1:0-10718 GCA_964356325.1 uncultured Enterobacteriaceae bacterium
TCGACCACCAGCAAGCCGACGTCGACGATGCGCCCCTGGTCGATGACCTCACCGGCCAGGCGTTCGGCGGCGGTCGCTACCTGCTCGCTGCGCAATTGGGCGTGGGCGGCATGGGCGCCGTCTATCGCGCGACGGACACGCGCCTGCACCGCGATGTGGCGCTGAAAGTCCTGCACGCTGAACTCGTGGCCCACCCGACGGCCCGGCGGCGGATGACGCAAGAGGCCCAGGCGCTCGCGCGCATCGAGCACCCGAACGTGGTGCGCGTGATCGACGTCTTTGACGAAGGCCAGATGCTGGTCATGGTCCTGGAATACGTGACCGGCGGCGATCTGTCTGGCGAAGTGCAGCCCGGAGGTCTGACCGAAGCGCAGGTCGCGCCGATCATGGTCGGCGTGCTGGCGGGTCTCGAGGCCGTGCATCAGGCGGGACTCATTCACCGTGACATGAAGCCTGCCAACGTGCTGCTGACGGACAAAGGCGTACCGAAGATCACGGACCTGGGCGTGGCGCGGGATGCCAAGGCGAAGGAGCGGACACGGCTGGGCGCGACGCTGGGCACTCCCGAGTACATGAGCCCGGAGCAGGTGCAGGGACTGGGCGTGGATGCGCGTTGCGATATCTATGCGGCGGGCATCGTGCTGTACGAGTTGCTGACTGGTGAGAAACCCTATGACGCGACGACCGATTTCGATATCGCGGCGGCACATGTGCGGGAGCCGCCGAACCTCGAGCGGCTGCAGGGCAAGGCGAGTCCGGCCGTTGTCGCGGTGATCAGGAGGGCGATGGCGAAGGCGCCGGCGGAGCGGTTTGCTTCGGCGCGGGAGATGGCGGAGGCGTTGCAGCGGCCGGGCGGGCAAAGGCAAGCAACACCTGCGGCGCCCTTGCACAGCGACGCGGACTACGCTCAACCGGACTACTCGACGGCGAAGGGACTCGTGGCGGTATCTGCAGACCGGCCCGCCATCGATTCACCATCTCGGCGACGGTCAATCTCTCGAGTTATCCTAATCGCGGTAGCGCTAATCGCCGGTGTGGTTGTGATTGGGCTCAAGGCGATCCCGATTCTGTTCCCCAAGAAACAAGAGATCCCGGCAGAAGGAGCTGCGGAAGCACCGGGAGAAACTCCGGCAGAAGCACGGGCAGAAGCAACTCGGGTACCGGCACCACAGGCTGTAGCACCGGGAGCAGCAATGGCAGCACTGGGAGCGGCGGCAGCACCGGGAGCGGCAGCAGCACCGGCAGCAGCGGGAGCGGCAGCAGCACCGGCGGCAGCGGGAGCGGCAGCAGCACCGTCCGAAGGACCCTCCGCGGGACCCATCTATCGCATCGATGCGCAAGCAGGCACTGTATTCGACACCCGCACGCAATTGCTTTGGCAGCGGATCACGGACGGGAAACCGTACAGGTGGACGACAGGACAGGCGCAACGATACTGCCGCAATTTGAAGTTGGCCGGCGGCGGCTGGCGTCTTCCGACCAAGGACGAGCTGTCAAAGCTTTGGGACAAGGGCGAAATCGATTTGACAGCGTTTCCTTCAGCTGACAAGTACTGGTACTGGACTAGCACGGCGTCTTCGGAGCCGGGGCTATCCGAGGCGGGATACGCGTGGGCCGCGTGGACCAATGGTCATATGACAGAGGATGCCGGGCGCAACGCTGTTCGTTGTGCGAGGTAGTTGAGGTCGGTGGCCGCGTTCGACCAAACTCTTTCTCGACACGGTCGGTAACCTCGCGTAGTGGAAACGCCTTCCCGCTCCCAGGAACCCCAAATGCCGCCACCCGGCACCACCCACTGCCCGCATTGCCACCAACTCGTCCCCGACGACGCGCAATTCTGCAGTCGCTGCGGCGAACCCTTCGCACCGCCGATTCCCGAGCAAGCTGACGGCACCTTGCCCATCGGCACCTTGCTCTACCAAGGCCGTTATCGCATCGAAGGTCTGCTCGGCACCGGCGGCATGGGCATCGTCTACCGCGCCACGGACCTGCGCTTGCACCGAACTGCCGCGCTCAAGCTGCTCCACGCGGAACTGACCGCCCACCCGACCGCTCGGCGGCGCATGGAGCAAGAGGCCTCCGCCTTGGCCCGAATCGATCACCCCAATGTGGTAGCAGTGCGCAATGTCTTCGAGGAAAACGGCTTGCTGGCCATGGAACTCGAGTTCATGCCAGGAGGCGATTTGCTATCCCAGACGCCGCCGGGCGGGATGCCGGAAGCCCATGCCGTGCGAATTCTCTGCGGCGTGCTAGCAGGCTTGCAGGCCCTGCACGACGCGGGCTTGGTGCACCGGGACGTCAAGCCCGACAACATCTTGATTGCCGCCGATGGCACGCCAAAGCTGACCGACCTCGGCATAGCTCGCGATGCGCAGGCTGTGGATCGCACGCAACTCGGCACCGTACTGGGCACGCCGGAGTACATGGCGCCAGAGCAGATCCAGGGCTTGCACGTAGACGCCCGCGCCGATTTGTACGCCGCCGGCATGGTGCTGTACCGAATCATCACCGGTGGCCTGCCGTTCGCCGCGCGGACTGAATTCGAGTGGAAGCTGGCCCACGTCAAGGAGGCGCCGAACCTGGCGCCGTTGCGGGCGAAGGCGACTGCCGGCCTGGTCTCCGTAGTGGTGAGTGCGCTCGCGAAAGCGCCGGCTGCCCGGTTTGCTTCGGCCGAGGAGATGCGCCGTGCGCTCAACACACTGCAGCACCGACCTGCGGCGCCGCGACCCATGAATTCCGATGCCACGAGGATCGTTGCTGCAGTTGCGGACGTCGCGAGGAGCGATCCGAGGCCGGCACGCAACCTCGCCGCAGGGGCGCAGTTGCTGGGTCTGGATGAGCACAACTTCTCGAACCTGCATCCCTTGCGGCTCGGCCAGCAGAGTTTGGGGCGTGCCGCCGATGCGGACATCCGAATTGCGGGCGACGGCGTCTCCCGGAAGCACGGCATCGTGCAGTGGCGCCAGGATGGTATCTGGTTTCAGGATCTCGGCTCTGCAAATGGTAGCGCGTTGAACGGCAAACGCATCGACGGCACAGTGCGCCTGCGGACGGGCGACACGATTCAACTTGGCGCTGCGATATTCCGCCTGCTGTGGGAGCAGGGCTAAGAGCGGTCATGACAACGCAGGTCGTCCAGTCCTTCTGAGTACGCGAGGAGCTGTTCATGGCAGAATGCACGTCAACGATCCCCCAGGAAACGCTCGCGCGCTGGCCGGTTCGCACCGCCGCCCGTGGAACGATTCGACTCACGATTGCTCTTGTCTGCATTGCCTTCTTGCTCACCGACGTCGGCATCCTGGCCGCCGAGGAGTGGTCCGTCGACCCCGCCTGCGCGCACGCCAACGTCGGCCAACGCTGCGAACGGCACGGTCGCTCGGGCGCCTGCCAACCAGGCGAATGCTGCCACCTCGACTACGCCGGCCGCAAAGGCGACGCACCCCCCACGAGCGTCTGCAAGCCCTGCCTGACCTGCAGCGTGCCACGGCCAAAGCTGGAACCTTTGGTCTTGCCGCGAGATGACACGCCCGCTGTCGCGCCACCGGTCGAAGCAACACCCTCGCAACCACTTGACGTCACGCCGGTGCTCGCGCCGCCAGCGCCGACCGCCACCCCGACGTCGGTACCGGAGGTTGCCCCACGTGCGCCCGCCCCGCCCGCCCATGGCTTCGATGTGCGCTGGGCGTGGCTAGCCGTTCCGGTCGTACTGGCAGCCTGGTTCTTGCTCCGCCGCAATGCGGGAGGTCAATGATGAGCGCGCCTTGCGACTGGCTGATCGGCGCGGCCGACTTCTGCGACATCCGCGTCGACAACCCCAAGGTCTCCGGGCGCCACGCCGTGCTGCGAGAACACGACGGCCGCTATTGGCTGTTCGACCAAGGATCCAGCAATGGCACCTGGTTGCGCGGCGAGCGGCTGGCAGCCATCCCCGTGGAAGCGGCCGTCGACGATCATATGTCGTTCGGCACCTTTCCGCTCACCATCCGCGAATTGTTGGCCTTGCGCCGCGAACCGGCCGGCACGCACGTCGTCGTCGGTGCGAGTCCAGACTGCGACATCCGCCTGGACAGTCCCAAGGTTTCATCACGCCACGCCCGGTTGTCGACGTGCGGCGCTCGCACTTGGATCACCGACCTCGATTCGAGCAATGGCACGCTGGTGTCCGGACAACGCGTGCAACGTCGCGACTTGCAGCCGGGCGACATGGTATCGCTCGGATCGCAGCCGTTCGACTGGCAAGCAGCGCTGCGGACACAGACTGCAACTCCTGCAGTTTCGACCGCCTCATGGATCATCGGATCAGCAGAAACTGTCGACATCCGCATAGATGCCCCCATGGTGTCGGGCCGCCACGCGCGACTTTCCCAGGCGGACGATGGTGCGTGGTGGATCGAGGACCTGGGATCCAGCAACGGTGTCCTCCGCGAAGGTCGACGGGTAAAGGCGGCACGGTTGCCGCAGGAAGGCCACATTGGCTTGGGTTCGCACCTGGTCGATGTGAATTGGCTGATCGCGCAGACCCAACCTGCCGGGCAGGCGCAACCGGTGGTGGAACGGCCATCCCCAAGGTTGCCAGAGCATCGGCCTGCAACCGAACTGCCTTCATACGCCGCCACAGACCTGCCGGTTGCACGGCGTCGAATGGGCGCAGCGGCCATCGTGACTTCGCTGGCCGCGGTGCTTGCACTTGCCGGTGGCGCCACATGGCTCTCGCGCGGCGTGCCGAAGCCGCCAAGGCCCGCCCCCTCGCCGTCGCCATTGCCCCCGGTCGTGCCGCCAGCACCGTCTGCACAGGGCTGGCAATCCGCGTGGACGCTGCTCAAGGAGACGACCCGGGCTGCCGCTGCCCCGGACGAGGGTCAGCAGATCCTCGGCGCCATGGCGTTGGACCAGCCGAGCACGACGCCGGCGCAGCGTTTCCGTCCGCCGGAGCAAGTGTTGGACTTCTTGCGCGAACACGAACAGGCACGCGCCGACTTCGACCACCGCCGCTATGGCAAGGGCCTGCAATCCAGCGCCACGGTCGGGGGCACGCAAGCGGGCAGTGCCACAGTGCCAGCCGGAGACTTCGTGGTGCCGAATCTCGGCAAGCTGCCCGTCCGCAACCAGTTCCACAGAGGCACGTGTGCCGCGTTCGCCGGGATCGGCAACATCGAGGCTGCGGTGCTCAAGGCTTCGCCCGACCTGGCGACCGTGGACCTGTCGGAACAGCGCTTCTACTGGATGGCCAAGCCGGAGTGCAAGAGCGGCGAATGCGGCGAGGACCAAGAGGGCAGCAACACGGAGAAGGGATTCAGCATCAGCCGCACGCATCGCGGGCTCGATATTGCGACCGAGCAGGACTGTACCTATGTGCCGGAGTTCCACAAGAATGACACGCAAATTCCGCAGCCCGAGACGTGCAGCCATGGCGTGGCTGACGTGCGCAAGGAGGTGACGATTCGTTCGCTCCAAGGCCTCGTTGACGCCCTGCACAAATACCAACTGCCGATTCCGATCGGCACGCGCCTCAGCAGCAATTGGGAGAAGGGGGAGGGGCTCATCACCTTGGCCGGTTCCGGCACCGAAGGGCAGACGCGCCACAGCGCCGGCCATGCCTACCTCGTCGTCGGCTATCGACGCCTGCCCAACCTGCCGGACGAAGGCGGCATGTGCTTCATCGTTCGCAACAGTTGGGGGCGAGGCTGGGGCCCCGGTGGCTACAGATGCGTGACCCAGGCGTGGTTGGACACGTTCTGGGACGACAAGGAAGCGCACGTCGTGACCGACGTCGAGCTGGGGCCCGAACTGGGCGGGAGCAAGCCGCCGCCACCGCCACCGGACGAGCCACCCGTTCCCGTCACGCCGCCCACGCCGAACCCCGTGCCGAAGCCACCGGTGCCGGTTACGCCGCCTGGGCCGAAACCGCGTGAACAGCGTGCGGTCCATCTCACTGGTCCGAACGGTCGCGCCCATGCCGGGATCTGGCAGGCGGCTGGAGACGACGCGCAAATTTCCCTGCCCTGGCAGGACGGCAGTGCGCCGGGGGCTGTGAAGCTCAAGCAGAAGAATCGCCAGCTGTTCCAGGATGATGTCGCTGTCGGTCGGATCGATGGCGAGCTATTGTACCTCTGCTCCGGTCCGTTTGCTGGCCATTGCGCGTTGGAAGCGACCACGCAGACGCCGCATCAGTTGCGCATCGTCGTCGCCACCGCGCACGCTGCGCCACGGTTCGGTTCGACAGGCAAGGCGCAGGACTGGCTGCCGGTGGTGGCCACGCCAGACGGCGGCAAGCTCGAGGCCCGCCTGGGCGGCGTGGGCGCCAAGTCCGATGTGCGCATTCGCCTACGGTATGTGCCTGCTGGCGGCGTGCCGACTCCCGAAGTCGACCTGGCGCTACAGGACGGCCGGTTGCTGTTCGGCGGTCGCGCGGTGGGCAGCATCCGACCGGAGGAAGCCGGCTTGTGCACGGGCCCTTGGGCGAGCGCGTGCGAATGGTTCGGCAGCGAGGATGGGTTGGTTTTGCTGCGCAAGCCGGCGCCGACAACACCATGAAGAGTGCGGAAACCAGCCGCATCCGGCAAACCCCGTTGACACCGCACGCCGCTCAGCTAGAGTCGCCGCAGCGCTGAGCTCACGCCTTTGCGTATCGTTTCCTGCAACATGCGGTCGACCCGAGGCAATCCGCCTCGACGCCGAATCGCCCGTCTTGATGGATGACCGGCGATGCTCTGCCCAAACTGCCACCAACTTTGCCCCGACGACGTGCCATTCTGCGCCCGCTGCGGCAGCCCAGTGGCCGGCGCCGTGGAAGCAGTGGAAGCGAACGATCTGCTCACAGGGCGCACCATCAACGGCGGGCGCTACCAGGTCGAGTCCTTGCTCGGCAAAGGCGGCATGGGCACGGTCTATCGCGCCCACGATTTTCGCCTCGGACGGGTCGTCGCGCTGAAAGTGCTGGCAGGCGAGCTGGTTGCACACGCGACGGCGCGGCGGCGCATGGCCCAGGAAGCGCAGGCGCTGGCACGCATCGAGCACCCCAACGTCGTGCGCATGTTCGACGTCTTCGATGAAGGCCCCTTGCTGGTCATGGCGCTGGAACTCGTCACCGGCGGCGATCTCGAATCCCAGGTTCAACCAGGCGGCATGACCGAAAGCCGGGTCGTCGTGCTGATGCAGGGCATCCTCGCGGGATTGCAGGCCATCCATGAAGCCGGGCTGATCCACCGCGACGTCAAGCCCGGCAACGTGCTGCTGACCGCGGAGGGCATTCCGAAGATCACCGACCTCGGCGTGGCCCGTGACAGCCAGTCACTGGAAAAGACTCGCCTGGGCGCGACGTTGGGCACGCCCGAGTACATGAGCCCGGAGCAGATCCAGGGCACGCACATCGACGCCCGTTCGGATGTATATTCAGCGGGTCTGGTGATGTTCGAACTGCTTGCCGGCGCGAAGCCGTTCCAGGGCAACACTGAATTCGATTGGCTGACCGCGCATGTCCATCAGGCGCCCGAGTTGCATCGGCTTGAGGGCAAGGCGTCGCCGGCGATGCGGGCCGTCGTCACCAAAGCATTGGAAAAGAAGCCGGAACTGCGGTTTGAATCAGCGAAGGCGATGGCGGCAGCGCTGGTTGCCCGCATCCAGGTGGCGCCTCAGGTCATGCGCCCGGCTCCCGCTCCAGTGGTGAAGCCTGCGCCTGTGGTGGAAGCGAAGCCGCCGCAGAGTCAGGTGCGTGTCGCCCCAGTTGCGGTGCCACAGCACAAGGTAGAGCCGGTACCGCCGGCAGCGCAGGCCCCGCAGGCTCCTGTCGTGGATCGCCGTCCGCAGCCTGTCTCGCCCGCGCCGGTCCCTTCGCGCGTCGATCGCCAAGTCGAAACGAGTGCACCGCCGGCCCGGTCGATGTCGATTGCGGTGGGTGCCGGACTCGGGCTGGTGCTCCTTTGCGGCGCGGGCTGGATGGCCATGCGCGAGAAAGCGCCGGCAACCCCAGACGTACCCGCGGCTGCGCCGATTGTTCGTCCTGACAACGTCCCAACTCCGTCGCCCGTGCCTCCTCCGTCCGAGCCCTCGGCCCCGGTGGCGCCCACGTTCTTCGCCTCGGGAGCGGCGTGCCAGTGGACCAACAGCATCAAGGAGCGCTGGCTGTCATCCGGCGAAACACTGAATTTTGGCCTGGGCGCCGGACACAATTTCAGCCGGGTCGAAGGTAGAAGCCAAGGAGCTGCCTCGGAGTTGCAGATCTGGGACAAGTCGAACCACAAGCACGGCATCACAGCGTCTGGCCGGGAACTGCTCACGGTCAAGACTTGGAATCCGATCGGCGCCGGTGAATGGGTCGCTGCGTTCTGGTACAGCGACGCAACGATCGCAGTGACGGTCACTCGCTTGAAGGACGAGCAGATCGAGACCAAGGAATTCACGCTGCCGACGTTGCCCTACACCGATGTGCGGGACGGCCATTTTCTGCGCCTGGACTACGTTGCCACCTACTGTGGCCAGCGCTGCGTGGTGGCAGTCGGCACCGACCTCGGCCTGCTGAAGCCCAACGGCAAGCCATTCAATCGTCCGAAGGCCCAGAAGTATTTCGCGCTTCCCGTTGACGGCGATGTAGAGGAGTGCGGTGGCAACTGGTCCGTCCCAACAGAATGAGCGGTCGCTGCGGCGAACCCTCGTCCGATCGCTCCTGGGCCTCGCCCTGGTCGTCCTGGCGATGACCGGTGCGTATTTCGGCCTCGCACGATGGATCGCCGGCAACCTGCACGTTCGCGCCGGGTTGGCGACACTGCGTGTGCAGCCTCTGCCCAACGGCTTGCCGATGGCGTTGCCCGACTTGTTGCGCGGCAAGTTGGATCTGGACGTCACCGGCTTCGTGCGCAACGACAACCTGATCGACGTGGAACTCCGTGATGCGCATTGGCAAGCGTGGGTCAACGACAAGCAGGTTGGCGACGGCGAGCTTGGCCAGGTGACGCGCTTGCCCGCGGACAGGGAACAGGCCGTCACCGTGCAGGCGAGGATCGATGCGCTGGCGACCGGGCTGTCTCCGCTCACGGTATGGCGTGAAGGCCGGCTGGACCTGCGCGTCGTCGTCGCCGCGACCGCTGTGGTGCTCGGTGTTGCGACGAGTCAGGAGTTCACCTTTCGCGGCTTTGACTTCCGTGTCGACGCGCCGCTCATTGGCCAGGCGGTGCAGCCGGTCCCGGCGCTGGCTGGAGGCGTGCCATGAGCCGTAGTGATCCCACCACGATGGCCGGAGTGGCCTTGCTTGTTGCGGCCTTGGGCCTGGGCGGCTGGTATCTCGTCGGCGAGGATGCCGGCGGTGCCGCAGCGGCGGTGCCAGACCATCGACCCGTCGACGCGCCGGACAGCGCGGGCACCAGCGAGAAGCCTTCGATCCCAGCCCAGCCTGATCAGGGTGGCGAACCGAGCGGCGCTGGTTGGGTTCGCGCCGACGCCAAGGAAGCGGTGGATCGCGATGGCGCTGCAGCGCAGGCAGGATCTGGCGCGGGTTGTCAGGATCGCAGCGACTTGATCGATCTGGCCAAGGACGTGGCGGGCGGAGTGGAACGCGAACTCCGCACAGCAACGAACATTTCCGATAGCGAAGAATCCGTGATCGGCGAGCGGTTGGAAAAAGCGGCGCCGCACGCGGACCCGTTCCAAGGCAAGTGGGACCAACCGGGCGACGTGGCGCGCTATGGCCGGTACGTACAAGCGCTCGTCGATTCGTTGGTGAAGCACACGACACGGCCTGGCCTGCGTTACCGCGTCCATGTCGTGCATGACAAGAGTTTCAATGCCTTCGCGCTGCCCGGCGGCGTGCTAGCCGTCCATACCGGCCTGTTCGAGGGCCCCGATGCCGTACGCAGCGAAGCGGAACTGGCCGCGGTCATTGGCCATGAGATCGCACATATCGAACGCCACCACCCGATCGCTGCGTATCAGTATGCCAAGGCGGTCCTGGGGACCGGCGTCGATGAGGCCCAACTCGTCATCCAAATGCTGAAAACGCCGATCCAGAGCGAATACGAGTACGAAGCCGACGCGCGTGGCCTGGAACTCGCCGCTCAGGCGCAGTATGACCCCTTTGCCGTGACCCGGTTGTGGGCCCGCCATGGCGCAAGCAGCAAAGACGAGGGTGGTCGCGGTGGTCCGTTGGCCGTACTGGTGGGCGGCATCGAGAAGGTCCTCAACAGCCACCCGCCCGCGGGCAACCGCTGTGTGCGTAGCGTGCGCGTCGCCCGCGAGTTGATGAAGAGCCTCAAATGGCAGCGGTTCTACCAAGGCGAGACGAATCTGCAACAGCGGGTCATCGGCCCCCAGCAGCAGCACTGAGGCAAGATGGCGGGCTCCAACGCGGACATGAGAACCATCGGTGCGGCGGCGGACTGCGACGTGGTGCTGACCATGCCCCAGGTGTCCGGGCACCACGCGCGGCTGTGGCGCGAAGGCGATGCCTGGTTCATCGAGGATCTCGGCTCGAGCAATGGACTTTTTGTGCGTGGCGATCGGGTCACGCGGGCGCAAATCAGCGCGCATGACATGGTCGGCCTCGGATCGTTCCAGATTGCCGCAAGCGACCTCATGACTCGCAAGTCATCGAAACCAGCGACGGAAACCGAAAGACATGTCGGTGTGCAGAAGTTCGGGCCCGCCAAGGTAGTCGAGGTCGGCGATGGCGTGTTGGTCATCGGACGCGAGCCGGACTGCGGTCTCGTCGTCGCGGAAGGCGCCGTGTC
>CAYHHL010000205.1:0-10712 GCA_964356325.1 uncultured Enterobacteriaceae bacterium
AAAGGAGGTGGTCAAGGAGGAAACATCGGTTCCTCCTTGCTGCAGCTTGCAGCCAAGCCGCGCTCACGCAGTCTTTATCCAAATCCGCAGAACTTCCGCCACACTCCAAGCCTGCGCCACACATCCACGCGGCGTGAACGGCGCCTCGGCATCGAACACTTCGCTCACGCTGCCCACGCACGCCTCGTTCAGGTGCGGCAGGAATCCCGTAATGAGTTCACGAGCCTCCGCCTTCTGCCCGGGATGGACCTTCAACCAGGCGTCGACGAACGGGCCGATCAGCCACGCCCACACCGTACCCTGATGGTACGCCGCGTCGCGAGCGCGCAAGTCTCCGAAATACAATGGCTTGTAGTCCGGATGGTCGGATGACAGCGACCTCAGCCCGACCGGCGTGACCAGCTTGGTTTCGACCGCGCGCAACACCTGCCCCCAGCGCTCCTCCTCCAGCACCGGATGATCCAGGGAAATCGCGAAGATCTGGTTGGGTCGACAGGCCGGGTCATCCCCGCCCCCCTCGGTGTCGACCACGTCGTGCAAGTGCCCACCCGCCTGGCACCAGAAGCGCCGGTTGAACGAGTCCCGGCAGCGGTCGGCGTGCCCCGCCAACTCCTGTGCCGCCTGCTGCTGGCCGTCCGCCCGCAGCCAGGCCTCCAGCAAGCGCAGGGCATTGTACCACAACGCATTGATCTCGACGGCCTTGCCCCGACGCGGCGTCACCACCCAGTCGCCCACCTTGGCGTCCATCCAGGTCAGTTGGTAGCCCGGCGCGCCTTGCCGCAGCAGGCCATCGCTCGGGTCCACGCCGATGCCGAAGCGCGTCCCATTCAAGTGATGGCGCACGATTTCCTGCATCTCGGGCACCAGCGTCTGCAGGATCTCGCGATCACCAGTGGTCTCGACATAGCGGTGCACGGCGTGGAAGAACCAGAGCGTTGCGTCCGCGGTGTGGTAAAGTCCCTCGTGGCCACCTTCTGGAAACATATTGGGAATCAAGCCGTCGCGGACGTAATCGGCAAACGTGCGCAGGATGTGGCCGGCTTCGACGCTGCGCCCCGTGCACAAGGTCAGGCCTTCCAGGCTGATCATCGTGTCGCGGCCCCAGTCCGTGAACCAGTGGTAGCCGGCGATGACCGAGCGCGGTTCGTGCCCAGCAGCGTGCGCCCGAGCGGCGTCGGCGATGCGCGTGATCGACGGATCGATGACGAACTGGTCGGCCGCCAACACGAATTCCGCGCCAGCTCCCTCGCGCGCGGCCGGATGCGCGATGCTGATCAGGTGGGCGCGTCGGTTCAGTTCGCGCTGCAAGGCTTCGTCGGGAGTCAACGCTTCCATGACCTCCCAACACTCGGTCGACGCCACCAGGGCGATGGAGTGCCCGATCGACAGATCGCCACGGAAGCGGCCGGGACTCCAGACGTCGCCCGCGAAGTCGTAGCCGCGACTGGCCTCGACGCGGTACAGAACCTCCTGAAGAGACGCCGCTTCTACGGTGAAGGCTGGATTCTGGCCGAGGAGATGCAGCTTCAGCGGCGGGACGTCCGAACTCGCCCGCAATTCGTAACGCCCCTCGCAATGGGTCAGCGTGTAGGGAGCGCCCAGGGGCGTGCTGACCGACGCGTCGTGGCTGCGGAAGTCCACGGTCGGGCGCAGGTGCATGCGCAGGGAACCGTTGCCCTCGATCATGCGCCAGATGACGTACGTGGTGTTTTGTAGGTACGGCATGAACACTTGCCGCTCGATCACGAAGTCGCCGATCCGCCAGCGCCACACGGGCAGCCCCGACTCGAGGCGGAAGTCTGTGAGGTGCGTCGAGGCGCGCAGGTGCAAGCGACCGTCGACATGTTCCTCGCTACCCAAGTCCACGGTCTGGCCATCGGGCAGGCGAAACGTCTCCGCGAGCCGCCCGAGCATCATCGTGCGTCCGAGCGGCGAGGGCAGTGCGGCAATCAGGTGGCCATGGTATCGCCGGGTTGGAGCGCCAGAGAGCGTCCCCGCCGCGTAGCCGCCCAGCCCGTTCGTGACGAGCCATTCGCGGGTCAGCAGCAGTTCGGTCTCGGTCTCGTCCGGGCGCCAGGTCAACTGTCGGACCAAGTTCTTCATGCGTCACCTTGCTGGGCGATCGGGTTTGAGGACGCGGTCCGACGCTGCCACCGGACCCAGGACCACAGCGGTGCGGGCGGACAGGCGCCAACCCGCGCCGGTGTCGGGTTCTACCGTGCCGCCGCCGCCGTAGCGAACGTCGTCGCTGGACCAAAGCGCTTGCCAGGAGCAGCCTTGCGGGGGAGCCAGCAGCGGTTCGGGCGCGATGGCCAGGGGTAGATCCGCGCCCAGGTTGACGAGCAGCAGGCGTTCCTCCCACTCGTCGTGCTCGCCATGCTCTGGCGGCTCTGGCGGACTGAACCTGAGCACGAACGCGTGGTTGCCCAGCACGGCTCCCTCGACCCGGAGTTGGGCGGCAAACGCCGGATCCTCACGGCGCAGGCGCAACAGATCGCGGTGCAGATCAAGGATTTCGCTGTGCTCTTGGCGATCCTGCCAAGCGAGCTGGCATTGTCGGAAGGTGTCGTCCTGATGCGGCAGTGGCAGGATCGCCTGCATCCCTGGCGTGGCAAGCCGCGGGAACTGCGAGAGGAACTTGCGCCGACCCGTCTCGACCAGAGCCGCCAGTTCCGGGCCATGATCGGCGAAGTAGTGGAACGGCGCGTGGGCGGCGAACTCCTGCCCCTGGAACAGCATCGGCATTTGCGGCCCCAGCAGCGTGAGCGCGGTGAGAGCCCGGTGCAGCGCAGGGTCGGTCAGTCGGCAAGTGCGCCAGCCACGGCCCAGGTTGGCGATCTGGTCGTGGTTCTCCAGAAAGTGCACGAACCGGGCAGGCGGCACGTCCCGGCCCGGCCTGCCTCGGGGCTGGGCCTGCCAGGAATACCATTGACCTTGATAGAGATAGCCGTACCGACAAGCGGAGATCAACTCCTGCGGCGTGCCGGCGTAGTCGGTGAAGTAGGCCTCGCGCCGGCCGGTCAAGGCCACGACCGCGCTGTGGTGGTAGTCATCATTCCAGGCGGCGTCCAGGCCCCAGCCACCCTTGGACTCCGGCCGCAAGATCGCCGGGTCTTGCGCCTCGTTCTCGGCAATGAACAGCAACTTGCGCGGCTGCACTGCCTGGCGCGCCGCCTGGGTCAGTGCCGCGCACACATGTCGGGGCGAAGCGTCCCTCACATCCTGCGTGGCGTCCAACCTCAGGCCATCGAAGTGAAATTCCTCCACCCAGTAGCAGGCGTTGGCCATGACGAAGTCGCGAACGTGCGGTGTAGTCTCGAAATCGAGCGAGCGCCCCCAATCGTTGCCGTACTTGTCCGTGAACCAGGCGTTCGAAAACTGCGCGACGTAGCAACCGTCAGGTCCGAAGTGGTTGTAGACGGCGTCCAGGATCACCGCAAGCCCTTGATCATGGGCATGATTCACGAAATGACGCAAGTCATCGGGCGTGCCGTAGTGGTGGTAGGGCGCGTACCAGTCGACCCCGTCGTAGCCCCAACCGAATCGTCCAGGAAACTCGGCGATCGGCATCATTTCGATGCAGGTGACGCCCACGTCCGCGAGCAGGCTCAGCTTCTCGCACGCGGCGAGCCAGGTGCCCTCCGGCGTGAAGGTGCCGACGTGCAATTCGTACAAGACTGTGCCGAGCAGATCCGGGCCTGGCCAGTTCGCGTCGGTCCAAGGGAACGCCGTCGGGTCGACGAGTTGCGAAGGGCCGTGCGGACCTTCTGGCTGGCAGCGCGACGCCGGGTCTGGGAATGCGTCTCCGCCGTCCAGCCGGAATCTGTAGCAGTCGCCGGCACCTGCGCCCTCGACGAAGCCCGAGAAGCAGCCGTTGCCCTCGGCGCTCAGGTTGACGACGGAAGTGGTCTCGCCAACTGACGCGGGGGTGAGCACGACCTCGACCCGCTCGCGGCGATCGGCCCAGACGCGGAAGTGCGCGCCGTTGCCGACGAGTTCGGCTCCGAACGGAAAGCGGCGCTGCCACGGTCCGATCGGCACGTCCACGGGTCACCTGCTTGCGTCACGATTGCCTGGGCACAATGGCGGCGCGGTCCACGCCCTGTCAAGGCGACCGAACGTTCATGCGCAAATCCAAGGCGTTGCGCGCGGAGGCCCAAAGGCTTCGGCCTCACTCGCAGGTGGAAATACCTTGGGCGTCGGCGCGAACCAGCCACATGTCGTACGCCAGGCCCGGTTGCCGACTGGTGCCGCCCGCCAACGCAAATCCGCCGCCGGTCAGGGGAAGCAGGGCGCTGGCGAACGTTTCGGACCCTGGCGTGCCGTAGTTGCGTTCCGCGAGGAAATTCCCCTTGGCATCCAGCCGCAACAGCCACGACTGGCGACTGCCGCCGGTGGCTGTGCCGGGCGATCCATCCGTGTCGCCGCCCAGGGCCAGGGTGCCGTCAGAAAGGACCGCGACGCCCCGCGCGCCGTCGACCGCGGGGCCGCCGTAAGCCCGGTCCCACAAGGACTTGCCGGACGCGTCGGTGCGCACGACCCAGAGGTCGGACTTGCCCTTGCCCTTGGACTGGGTGAAGCCGGCCAGCACGAAGCCGTCCTTGACCGCCGTCATCGCGCCGAATTCCTCATTCTCGACGCCGCCGAACGTTTGCTGCCACTGCACGGCGCCGGCTGCGTTGGTGCGCACCAGCCAGGCGTCGGACTTGCCGGCGCCCGAGGACTGCGTGAAGCCCGCGGCGGCGAAACCGTCGGACAGCGCGGCGAGCGCACGGATGCCATCCTCCTTGGCGCCGCCAATTGGCTGGTCCCACAGCAACTTGCCCTCGGCGCTGACAGCCACCAGGCTGCCGTCCGCGGTCGTCGCGCCGGGTGCGATCGCCGATCCCGCCAGCGCATAGCCGCCACCAGGTCGGGCGACCAGGGCATCGGCCCAGGTGCTGCCGGCGCCACCGTACGACGCGTCCCAAATCGGCTTGCCTTGGGTGTCGGTGCGGATGAGCCACATGCGGGCGCCGTTGAACTCCGCGTCTGCGCTCTGGAAACCAGCGAGCACGAAGCCGTCCGACAACGCGAGCACGGCGCTGGCCTGATCGCTCTGGGCGGTGCCATAAGTGCGGTCCCAGACCCGGCGTCCTTGGGCGTCGGTGCGCACCAGCCACATGTCGGTCAAGCCCGCGCCGGAGGAGGCCGTGTAGCCCGCGAGCGCGAAACCGCCGTCCGACAGCAGGGCTACGGCAAAGGCCTCTTCGGCATTCTTGGCGCCGTACAGCAAGCCGATGCGATCGCCCTGGCATGCTCCGGCGTCGCAACTGTCCCCCGCCGTGCAGGGATCGCCATCGTCGCAGGCCAATCCGGTCTCGTCTACGGCGCCTGTGCACACGTGCAGGACCGGGGCGACGCCCGCGCTCGACTGGCCGCTGAAGATGGCCTGGGTGGCGAGCGGTTTCGCGCCGTCGTCACCGCAGCCGTTCAAGGCAAACAAACTCGCTAGTTTCACCCAGGCTACCGCGGCGATGGCGTGCCTGTGGACTCTGGCCTGCCCGTGCATGGTTGCCCCCTTGCGTTGCATTCGGCCACGTCCGCCGCCGCGCTGCAAGTCCCGTCTTGTGCGAGCGAACGCGGAGCCGCCGAAACTCGGAAACCTCCATACTTGCTGGGCGCCTGGGCAACCTATAGCGTGTTTCTTGCCGGCCGGCGGCACGTGGCGCAGGCTGTTCACGAGGACGCCCATGCACGACGCCAATCCCTGGCCCCTGCTGAACCCTGCGCAACTCGAGGCTTTCTTCGACGTCGGCTACGTCCTGTTGCCGGACGTGTTCCAGCCTCGCGAAATCGCTGCCCTGGCCGAGGCGACCGATCGCCTGCGCCTCCAGGCCGAAGCGCTGCCCGACATCGGTCAGGTCATGCACCGCGGCAGTCAGTTCGTGTTGGGGCGGACGCAGTTGGAGCAAGTGCGCATCGATCGCGTGGTGTGGTGCGGCGCGGCGGAACCCGTGTTGCTCGAGTACGGTGCGGATCCACGGCTCTTGCGCCTCGCCGCGCAGATCCTGGCGACCACCCGCATGCAGCAGTTGATCAACCAGGTCCATTTCAAGCTTCCGGGCGACGGCGTCGAATTCCCCTGGCACCAAGACAGCTTGCACCGCCGTTATGGCACTCCCGAGTGGCGCGACGTCAACGGCCGTGGCAGCTACGTCCAACTGGTCACTGCGATTGACGACTGCACCCTGGACAACGGCCCCCTGCTGTTCGTGGATTACAGTTGCCGCCGCGGCCACATCGCCGTCGAACCGCCCGATCACCTGCTGCCCGCGGAGTGCATCGAGCCCGACCGGGTGCGCGCCGTCACCCTGCGCGCCGGCAGCGTCGTCCTGTTCGGGCCCTACACCATCCACGGCAGCACCGCCAACCGCTCCAACGGCCCGCGCCGCTTGTTCATCAACGGCTATTGCTGCGAGGGCGCCAACAGTCGCGTCTACCCTGGCTCAGGCAGCGGCCGAATCCTCAGCGCACCCTGAACGTGCGTTGCAATCGCCGGGTTCGATCACTACGCTGCCCGGCATGACCTCGCCCCGCCTGCCCCTGCCCGCTCGCACCCAACTCCCGCCGCCGCTTCGACCTTTCTGGGGCCTGTTGCTCCTCGGTTGCACGGTGGCTCAACCGCGCGCCGGTGCCGCTCCGGCCAAGCCTGCCGCCGAGAAGCCCGAAGCCGCGTTGGTGGCTGCCGATCCGCGCTGGCCTTTTCGCGACGCGCCGCCCGTGGCCGAAAAGCCCGCGCAGGGCGGCGTGGGCCTGGTGCTCGAACTCAAGGACGGCCACGTCCAGATTGCGCAGGTCTCGCCCGGAGGTCCGGCGGCGCGAGCGGGGGTGCGCCCCGGCGACGTGCTGGTCTCGATCGACGCCTGGGCGCTGCCGGCCGATGCCAAGGTGGCCGATGCCGCCACGCACATCCGCGGGCCGGCCGGTTCGCGCACCCGGCTGACGGTCCGACGGGCCGGGCAGGCGGTGGTCCTGGAGGTGGAACGCACGCCGATGGATCGGATGTTCCCCAATGTGTCCAAGGGATTGTTGTCCGTGCATGACGGCTTCGCGCTGCTGGCGACCGGCAACCAGGGTACGTTGGGCGTGCGCTTCCAAGACCCGAGTAAACCCGATGGATTGATTCCCTATACCTGGCGCGCGGCCGAGGGTGACAAGGCCCTGAACGCAGAGGGTGGCCAAACTGGCGCAGGCCTGGTCAGCATCGACGCCGTCGCGGGCTGCACAGTGCAGATCCTGGACTGGAAGCTCGATCTGAAGCGAGGCGAATCCGGGGTGTACGTCGCGGCGTCCAATCTCGCGGTGCACGAAGTGGACGCCAAGCAGGATTGGCTGCAGATCGCGCCGCCGTTTTCGAGCTACGTCAAGCCGCGGACCGCCGCCAAAGCCAAGACGCCGCGTTGGGACGGCCCCCACCGCCTGCGCGTGCAACTACTCGTCCACTCGACGGATTCGACAGCGCCCAAGCCCGTGGCGGACCGGCGCGTCACCCTGCGGTTGGCGTTGACGGGGTCGCCAGGGGTCGCCCTGGTCGTCCACGATTCGTTGCCGGCGGTGAGCGACGCCCAAGGTCGTGTCGAATTCCCCGTGCCCGCGGGGACCTGGCGCGTGTTGGGCCTGCAACCTTCGACTCCCGGCGGGCAACGCGACGCGGCGTTCGACCATGAACTCGCGCAGTCGGCAACCAGTCTGACGATCGACGCTACCCGGACCGCCACTACGGTGTTGGACGTGCAACGCAAGGCGCCATCTGCAGGTTCGGTCGAGGACTGGGCCACGGATGCGCGCGTCGGTCAGGGCCTGCCACGGCTGGACGTGCAGCGCTGGCTCTTGCCGCGACCGCAGCCCAAGTCCCTGCAAGGTCAGGTGTTGCTCCTGTACGTTTGGGCAACCTGGTGCGGGCCGTGCCGTGCGACGGCGCCGATGGTGGCCGAGGTTGCTGCGCGTCTGAAAGGCCAGAATCTCCAGGTGGTGGCGGCCTCGGTCGATCGCGACGAACTCGCGCTCGAAGAGTACGCCAAGGACGAGTTGCCCGGCGCGCCGACGATCGCCTGGCTGGGTACCGACGGGATGACGACGCTCGACCTCGATAGCGTGCCGACGTTCCTGGTGGTGGACGCCACGGGACGGATTCGCGGCGTGCATCGCGGCTCGGGCTGGTCGGTGGACGCGCTGGAGGCCTGGCTACGGTCCCTGCTGGCTGAAGCACCGCGCCAGTGATCTTCAGCAGTAACATGCAGTTACCCTAGGCTTCCATTGCCTGCACGCTTGGAATGGCCTACGCTGCGGGGACAGTATTTGCCAACAGTTTGTGGGACCCAGGCGTCCGTGCGGATGTCCGGGGGACGTCCCGCACTGTCATGGGCCCACGCTCGTGTCCCGGAGGCTTCCGTGCCTGCCGATCCGCGCAGCCAGACCCCGTCGGCACCATCCGGTGTCCCGCCGATTTCCGCCGCAACTTCAAAGGTATCCACGGATATCGGTTCCAGCCCCGCCACATCGGACACCGCGCTCGTGCAGGCCGCCGACGCCGGCCCTGACGCCGCGCCGCCGCGATCCGGCGCCGGGTCCCGCTTGTTGCGGCTCGGGGCGCGTCGGCTGCTGCTGACTTGGGCCGTCGTGCTGATCCTGACCGCGCTTGCCGCCGGGGTCGGTCTGACGTCCGCCCTGGACGCTTGGCTGGTGCATGACGTCTATCGCGTCACGGCGGCGCTGCATCCCCTGGCGGGATGGGTCAAAATCCTGTGGATGCCATTCGTTGCGCTGCTCCTGCTCGTCGCCGTGGCGCGCATGCACGGCGGCCAGGTGCTGGGCTTCCTCACGCTCTTGGCAGGGTTGGGCATGGTGGCCGACGCCCTGTTCGCCGCGGTGGCGCGGGAGCATTGGGGCGCTGGCGCTTGGCTGGTGCTGCTGGCGGTGACGGCGGCGTCGAGTTGGTTGCAGGAACGCCGGCGCGCGCTGCACGGTCTGATGCGCCTGCAGCGCTGGATGGCCGGCTGTGCCCGGAGCCTGGGCGCCCAGGACTGCGCGACCGATCGCGAGGCGTTGTTCCATAGCCACTTCACGACCTTGTGCGACCAGCACGTCGCCGCGCAAAGCAACTTGCTCGCCGACCTGCCGCCCGGGTGCTGGCACCTCGAATTTCGTGGCTTCCATCGCGTCATCGAAGACGACATCGAGGAAATGCGTCGCGATATCCGGCGTATGCCCTACTCCCAGGCGTTCGAGTCGGGCCGGGCACTGTGGTGCGAGGAATTCATGGCCCCGGAATTGGGCGTACGGTCGCTGCTGATGCCGTTGATGGCGGGCCGGCAACCGGTTGGCCTCTGGATCATCAATGTTCCAGCGCGGACACGACCTGCCGATGCCTGGCTCGACCTGGTGCACCACCTCGCCCGCTTCCTTGCCGCCAGTCTGCATCGTCGCGCCGCCGCCGCCCTGCCGCCCCCGCCTGCCACGTTGCTCGAGCGGATGCTGGCGCCGGACCGAACGGTACCCGAAGTCGCCGAGATTGCGCGCCTGGCCGAAGCGATGAACTCGGCGCACGGTTGGCTGCAAGGTCTGCTGGACGACGCTCCGGTCGGCGTGCTCGCTGCCAGCTTGTGGGGGCGGGTCCAATACGCCAACCGCTTGATTCGCGAGGCCTTGACACTCGCAGGCGCCGGCGACCCGACGAACCAGGAAATTGGCCAGGTGATCATGGCGCTGACCGGCCTGCCCCACGGCGAAGTGAGCACGCGGCTTCGGGACGTCATCGCGACAGGTCAGCCGTGGCCGTTCAGGGCAGAGCCTGGGCGCGCGCTTGGCCTGTACAGCGGAGTCACCTGGGTACTTTCCTGCTGGATACCGCCAAGCCTGGCGCCCGAGGAGACGTTGCCGCACCGGCTGGTCCTGACCCTGGCGCCTTCAGCGGCGGCGACGAACGCGGGCCTGGTGCCGTCGAGCCTGCGTGCGGCAGTGGCCCAAAAGAGTTGAACTCAAGCTTTGGCGACCGCGTCCTTGCGGGTCATGCGCACCACGAAGACGTACAGGATCGCGACCACCAGCACGGCGCCGGCAATCAGCATCGACTTGCTCCTGAGCAGGTGTTCGAGCTTGGCGGGATCGTGGATGAGGGTGGGATCCGAGCCGAGCACCGCCTGGCCGAACCACGTCAGCACCGAGCACCACAGCGCGGAACCCAGCGCAGTCATGGCCATGTAGGGACCGAACGGCATGCGCGCCAGACCTGCCGGAATGCCAATCAGGTGGCGCACCACGGGCAGCAACCGCGCGAAAAAGATGCCGCCGGTCTGGTAGCGCTGCACGAAACGCTCGGCGGCTTCGATCTTCTCGGGCGGCAGCAGCACGTAGCGACCGTAGCGCATGAGCAAGGGCCGGCCGACGTGACGCGAGACCAGGTACATGATCGCGGCGCCCACCACCGAGCCGATGGTGCCTGCGAGGATCACGCCCAGATACGAGAGCTTGCCTTGCGCGGCCCAGTACGCGGCGGGCGGGATGATGACCTCGCTCGGGATGGGGATGATGGTCGATTCCGCGGCCATGAAAGCGGCGATGCCGAGATAGCCCCAGTCGAGCAACTTCTCGAAGTAAAGGACGATCCACTGATGCAAGAGTTCACGCATGTTGGGGTTCCCGGGGGCTGGATCTGGCTGATCTCTAAGCGA
>CAYHHL010000206.1:0-10601 GCA_964356325.1 uncultured Enterobacteriaceae bacterium
TTCAAAGAGCGAGTAGTTCGTGTCCAGCGCCGCTGCGTCTTGCCGGGCGAACCGGGGAGCGCTGCTGCGTGGGGCCGACAGTCTGTGTCGGTTGCGTGACACTGTCAAGGGCCTTCCGTCTGGCTCGGCGTTTTCGAAGCGCCGCGTCGTCTGGCCTGCATTCCGTTCAGTGTCCATCGCCGGGCGAACCAGCGAGCCCGCTTCTCGGCGGGGGCGTCACATTAAGACTGTGCAGGGTGCTTGTCAAGACCTCAGTTGTCGTCCTGTCCTGCGAATCAGGTCAGGCCCCCCCGCGGCGTCGCAGCCGGCGAACGGCAGCGCCCTTGCGGGGGCGTCACCTTAGGTCGGGCGGCGCCGCACGTCAACAATCGTTCTGCGTCGAGGTGAAGATTCCGGACCGCGGCCTGGAGGTCTTGTGAGCGATACTTCCACAAGCGATCAGGTCGGTTCGTACAGTCCGTCCGCGTCCGCCCCGAGCAGGCCCGCCTGGAACAGCTTGTCGTCGACCGGGCTCAGTCGCGCCACCATCGCCGGCGTCAGGATCGTAAAATGCCTGACAGTATCGAGTCTTTCCGCGATCCGATCGAGCTGCTCATCGCGTGACAACCAATCGATGCCGTCGTAGGCGCGCAGGTCCACCGGCTGCGAATACTCGCGCAAGGCCTTGGCCCCCTTGGTGTTGTAGTACAGATCGAAGTAAGACATCACCAGTTCGCGCACGCTGCGGTACACCGGCTCCCGGTAGCGCAACACCGTCGTGTTCGACTTGGCCACCGCACCGAAGTGGCCGTCGCGCTTGAATAACGTGATCACGTGGTCATCGTCGTTGTGGGCGCGCATGTCCACGATCAAAGGTGGCTCGCCAAGGCGGAACAGCGCCGCCGCCGCCAGCAGTGCGCCGTCGAAGCAATGCGCTCTGCGGTCGCGCAACACCGACAGCGGACTGCGGTAGATCTCCTCGGTACTGTACGGAGTGCGGTCCAGGAACCCTTGGATCTTGAACGGTGTATCCAGGTCGGCGAGGATGTCCCGGGCCTCTTGCGGCCAGTCCTGCACGCTGGTGGCGAAATCACGGCGCATTGGCGACTCTTTTCCGCTCAGTGCGGGCAGGCTACGTCGCCACGCTGGGCGCTCGTTGTCAATCGGCCCCGGGTCGACCCGGGTGCGGCGCGGCCCGGTATTCCGGCTCGGGTCCGGTAGACTGCCCGGAACCACAGTGTCGTTCCGTTTTTGGCGTACTAACAGGGTATTATAGACCGACCTCGATGGCGGCCGCGCCAGCGCTCGCTTCACGATCGCTGCCTGCTCGTCAACGCCGCAGCACCGTTCGATATCCATGTTTATTGTGTCGTTACAATGGATTGCCTCGCATTGCCCAGCCCTTGCTTGTCGGTTCGATCGGCGGGGCGTACCACGCAGCACCCACTACTGCGGCCACGAGCCCGCCCCGAGGAGCACGCCATGGACATGTTGACGTTCGCCGTTCCCATCACGCGCCTGGACGAGCACAAGCGCTTCTGTCTGGACATGCAGGCTCGACCCACGGACCACGCCAAGTCGCGTCGCGACCTCGGGATCGTCATGGAGCGGGCATTCTACCAGCGCATGCCCGACGGTGGCACGCTGCTGGTCGTCCACGTCGTGGGGCCGGGCGCGGAGCAGATGATGGAGCGCATGGTCGAATCGGACTCGCCGTACGATCGCTGGTTCGTGGACCGGGTGAAGGACGTGCACGGCATCGATGTGCGCGCCGGTCTGCCCGCAATGCCCAAGTTCATGTACGCGCTGGAGACTGCGGCACCGAAGAACCGGCGCTCCACCGCGTTCGCCGCGCCGCTGCCGCCCGAGCAGGTCGAACCGTGGGGCCAGTTCATCCGCGAGTGCCGGGCTCGCCAGCCGGAGCACAAGGGTTCGCGCGAGCGGGTCGGCATCTCGCTGGAGACGGTGCACCTGGCCGACACGCCGATGGGCCCGCTGGTGCTCATCTACCTCGAAGGGGTCAACGATCTGGCGAGTTCGGGGCTGCTGGAGCAGGACACGCCGTTCGATCGCTGGTTCGTCGGCCAGATCAGCCATCTGCACGGCGTCGACTTCCGCAAGGTCGCTCGGCAGATGGACAATCCGCTGGCGCTCGACTGGTCCGACGGCAAGTTCCAGTCGCAGGCCCGCGGTCCGGACACGGCTCGTCCAGCTCGCTGACTTCGAGGTAAGCCCTTGGCAGTCCGCTACTTGTGGCGACGGACCTTCTGGCCGGTCTTGCGCATCGGCTTGGGCTCGCGCAACAGCTCGGCTTCGAACAACTCGGCCAGCCAGGTGTACCCCGCGCGGTCCAGGTGCACGTCGTCCCGTTGTGCCAGCCGCGCCCGCCGCCACCGGGTCATCGACCCCGGCCCGCCCATCGCCGCCTGCGCGTCCCATTGTCCGCAACCCAGTTCGGCCGCGATTCTTTTCTGCGTCGCGATCACGGCTTCGGTGCGCGGGAACGTGCGCTTGTTGCCTTGGGGATCCTTGCCCAGCCGATCGGTAGGCCCCACCAGCAGACAGGACGCGTTCGGCACGGCTTCCCGCAGTCGGATCAGGACTTTACGCCAGGTGTCGGCGTACACTTCGATCGGCTCGTCCTCGTCGCCCACGTCGTTGGTCCCATAAGCCAGCACTACCAGATCTGGCTTGCGGCGCTCGATCTGATCGCGCCAGACGTCCTCTTGCCAATGCAGCAGGATGTCCGCGCGCATCCCCGGGATTCCCAGCTGGTCGATGATCACGCCGGGCTCCGTGCGCTCCACCACCATGCCGTAGATCGTCACCGGCCCGTCGCCCACCGGCGCAATCCGCAACGTGTGGCCGCTGTCGGCCTTACGCCAAACGTGGAAAAGCGCCGTGACGGTCTCGGCCCGCGTCGAGATGCGTTCCACCTGACCGTCGAGATCGACCAGCAGCGTACCGCCGTCGGGCGCAGTGCGAATCCACAGTTCCAAGTGGTTGGCCTTTCTACCGTTCGGGTTGTCGACGGTGGTGTGGACGATGGCGAAGTCGGTGGGATCCGCGCTCGTCGCCACCAGCCCGGAACAGCCGAAGTCGCCGCACGGATCGTCGCGCTTGTGCCGCCCAACCAGCCAGTTCTTGCTCGACTCCACCACCAGATCCTGGTGCCGATACCCGGCGTTCCACCGCACCGGAAAGACGAAGCCGTGGCCCGCGTCGCCGAAACGGTCCTGCAAACGCCGCCGCAATTCTCCAGTCCAGATGTCGGCAGCGGTGTGCGACGCGCCGTAGAAAGCGATTCGCGCCTGGCCTTGGCGTTTTTTCGCCCTTTTCAGCGCCGCGCGGAAGTGGTCCAGAGCGTGGCCACCCGGATCGTGAATCGGCACCACCGCGCCGGGACGCCCCTGGGCATTGGGCACCGGCGGCAGCGCCACGGCAGGCAACGCGCAAAAGCTAGACAAAAGCCAGGTAATCAGGGGCAGGAGCGGGTGGGCGACGCGAGTCTGACTCATTCACCTGTGCATAGCCCATCGCGCCGGCCCGCGCAAATTCGCGCCCCGCCGATGCGAGGTGTAGCCTGGGTGGTACGTGATTTCGCGAGCGAGGGTCCGATGCGGCGTGTGGCTTGGGCGCTGGTGCTGGTTGCGTGTCGGTCACCTCAATCTGTGGCCATCGAGCCTGCTGAAGCCGCGGTGGCGATCCAGGCACCCGTGCAACTAGCTGAACTAAACCAGGTTTCACCACCCGAGCCCGCGATCGAGCAGGCGACGGAGCCGACGCCCGAGCAGGCCGTCGAGCCGCCACGACTTGGCGTGTTGTTCCGCGTCGAACCGGGCGGTCTGCTCGTGCCCCTGGCCTGCTACGACACCAAGGCGCAGGCGCTGGCGTCCGGACCGGCGTGCCTGCCGCTGGTGCCACCCGGTGTGAAAGTGAAGCTATCGACAGGTGAAACCATCGCGATTCGCGGGCCGCAGCGCGTGGACTGCGATCCTTCGGGAGAACATGCGCAAGGCCTGGCGCTGGCCAGCAAGCCCCTGCTGCGCGGCGGTGAGGACGCGGACTTCGCGTGGTGGCCGGCAACGACGCGGGACGTGACCCGGTTGGCCGCGGTGGCGCTGAAGCCCGTGGACATCGAAGAGCGCGTTCCGGCCCTGGAAGCAGCGGTGCGCAAGGCGGCGGGCCCAGTGCGGGGCAAGTTGCACGTGGAACAGGACACGGCGACCGACATCGACGGCGACGGGCGGCTGGACCGGCTGTGGGCCGTGACGATTCGGCGCGGCAACACGGGTGAAGTGGCGTTCGGCGGGCTGTTCCTCGCCAACGCCGACGCTCCTGAGCGCGTGACGCTGGTTGCCCATTCCGACGCCGAGCGGTTTCGCGTGCTGGGGGTGGCGAACCTGGACGGCGATGCACGTAAGGAATTGATCCTGCACCATAGTTACAGTGAAGGCGACACCACCAGCGTGATGCAGTGGCGCGAGGGCGTGCTCGAGGAGATCGGATCCTGGGGCTGCGGCGCCTAGCGAATCGCGAGGAAGAACGCGTGTCCTTCGCGATAGACCAACAGCAGCAGCGGCCCCTTGGTGGACTTCATCACCTTGTGGAAGTCGTCGACTGACCGGATCGGTTGCCGGGTGACTTCGAGTATCACGTCGCCGGGTTGCAGCCCGGACGCCGCGGCTGGACTGTCCGAGGCGATGTCCGCCACCACGACCCCGCTCGGCACGATGGCAGGAATCTCGAAGCGACGGCGGCTCTGTTCGTCCAGCGGCGCGACCGTCAGGCCGTCCAGACCGCCCGAAATCGCGGCCTTGGCGCTCGAGTCGGGAGCCTCGCCCAAGGTGACTTCCAGCCGCATCGGCTTGCCGTCGCGCAGGAGATCCGCGCTCAGGCGCGTCCCGGGCGATCGCAAACCAATGAAATTGCGCAATCTTCGCGCGGAATCCATCGGCACGTCGCCGATTCGCACGATGACGTCGCCGCGCTGCAGCCCTGACTTCGCGGCCGGACTGTTCGGTTCGACGCTGTTGACCAGCACGCCCCCCGCGGCTACGCCTGACCCGAAGTGCTTGCGCAGGTCGGCGTCCATCTCCTGCAAGCCGATGCCCAGCCAACCGCGCGTGAACTTGCCGTTCTTCAAAAGGCTTTCCATGATCGGTCGGGCCATGTTCGACGGGATGGCGAAGCCGATGCCCTGACTGCCGCCTGAGGAAGACGCGATCGCCGTGTTGACGCCGACCAGCTCTCCGCGCAGATTCACCAATGCACCTCCGGAGTTGCCCGGATTCACCGCCGCGTCGGTCTGGATGAAGTCTTCATAATCCGCGATGTGCACGTCGGCCCGGCCCTTGGCGCTGACGATGCCCATCGACACGCTTTGCGACAGGCCGAATGGACTGCCGATCGCCAGCACGACCTCGCCCAGGCGCAAGCGATCGCTGTCAGCCAACGACAATGCCTGCAACCCTGTAGGCTTGCCTTCCAAGCGAATCACCGCGACGTCACTGCGCGGATCGGCGCCGACCAGCGTGCCCTTGAATTCGCGACCGTCCGAAAGCTTGACACGAATCTCCGAAGCCTTGTCGATCACGTGGTTGTTCGTGAGGATGAGGCCGTCTTGGCTGACGATCACGCCCGACCCGAGGCTGTTTTCGCGCAAACCGCCGCCGCCCGGCCCCCTAAGACCGCGGTGATGGAAGAAGAAGAACTCTTCTGGATCCAAGGGTTGGCGAACGACGCGGGTCGTCGAGATGTTGACCACGCTCTGCACCGACCGCTCGGCGACGTCCGAGAGCACCGAGAAGTGGTTGGCCTCCGCGGCGATGGCGGGATCCAACGGTGGGAGAACGGCAACGCGGTTGGAGGGCGGCGGCACCATGGGTGGCGCTTCGACGCGGGGACCAGGGGGCTTGGCGCCCAGCAGCGGGGTCAGGTCCAAGTGCCAGGCAGCGTAGGCGGCGACGATGGCAACCAGACCCACGAGCAGTGAACCCAGGCGCCCGCGATGCCGTACTGCGGGATCATGCAGGGATGGCGCGCTTGTCATCGCAACACCTCAGGTATCAGCAGGTTGCTCCGCGCCGCCGGATTGCCGGCCGACGATTGCGGGTCTGCATGAACCAGGATGCCTCGCCGCTCCGGAAGAATCTCGGGCAGCGCAAAGTTCCTTCTCGTTCTTCAGGCCTTGTCGGTCGCCAGCGCGCGCATCGCGGCCAGGACCTGATCGGGCTGAGGCACGCTGTTCTGCTCGTAGCCCCAGGCCAGACCGACGCCCGGGACGTCCAGGCCCGCCAGCAGCACCGGCTTGACCTCGAGGCTGTAGAAGCACGCGTCCATCACCTTGCGCATCACGTGCTCGCCGAAATTGGTGACCTCGGTGTCCTCGTTGACCACCAGCAGCCGGCCGGTCTTCTCCACCGAGCGCTGCACCGCGGGAAGATCGAATGGATACAGGGTGCGCAGGTCGATCACGTCGAACGCAAGGCCTTCCGCTGCCAGTTGGTCGGCCGCCTGCACGCAGATCGGCAGCATCCGCCCGTAGCTGACCACGGTGCCGCGCTTGCCTTCCCGACACAGCTTGGCCTGGCCAATCGGCACGCTGAAGTCCGTCACCGCCGGCCAGTTCGGCTTCCACCCCGAGCGATCGCCGAGCGGCGCATTGATCATGCCGTTCAGGGTCTTCTCGTCCTCGGGCTCGCCCGGGATCAACTCCTCGCCCTTTTGCCGCATCAACGCCTTGGGCGCGAAGAACATGACCGGGTTGGGGTCCTTGATCGCGGAAATCAGCAACCCGTACGCGTCCTTGGGATTGGACGGCATGACGACTTTCCAGCCCTGGATGTGCGTCATCATGCTTTCGAATGAGTGCGAGTGGTACATCGAGCCGTGGATGCCCGAACCGACCGGCGTCATCACGACCATCGGCACGTTGTACTCGCCCGCGCTCGACCAGTGCGCATTGCCGCAAAGCTTCAGCAAATCGATGCAGTTGTAGATGTAGTCGCAGAACTGGATCTCGGCCACCGGCTTGCCGCCCGCATAGGCGATGCCCAGCGCCGTGCCGATGATGCCGCGCTCGTCCAGCGGCGAATTCCACGCGGTCTTGAGGCCTTGCGTCGCCGTGAACACGCCACCCAGGGGCGCGCCGACGTCCTCGCCGAAGATGTCGGTGACGCCGAGGTGCTCTTCGCCGTAATGCAGAGCCAATCGAATGGCTTGGGCCAGACTTGCCATGGTTCAGGCCTCCTGATCGGCGAAAACGTGCTGCAAGACGTGTTCAGCGCCCGGCATCGGCTCTTGGATCACGACCTTGAGGGCGTCGGCCAGATGCGATTGCCAGCGTTCCCACACCGCCTTGATCTCGGCCTCGGTCATCAGGCCTTCGTGGAGCAGACGCTTTTCGTACATCGGCATGCAGTCCGGTTCATCGAGCAGTTGCGCGCCCGAGGACGACGAGTGGCCGTACAGCCGCGACACGTTCGCCTGTAGACAGAAAGGCTTGCGTTCCGTGCGGATGTAGTCCATGGCCACGCGGATCGCCTCCCAACTCGCGATCGGATCGTTGCCATCGACTTCGGCGGTGCGGATGCCCCAACTGCGCGCCCGTTCGTGCAGGTGCGTGGTGTTTTGCACCTGGTTGGCGGCGGTCGAGATGCCGAAGTGGTTCTGCGAAATCAGGATCAACACCGGCAGTTCATAGCCGGGCCGCGTGGACCAGTTGAAGCACGACGCGAAGTCGCCCTCGGCCGAGCCCGCGTCGCCGCCGTTCACGATCGACAAGGCATTGCCGCCGTGACGCTTCTGCGCCCAGGCCGTCCCCGGAGCGACCACGTACTGCGTCTCGATCGTCGGTGTCACCGGCACGACGTTCCACTTCTTGATCGCGAAGTGATTCACGAAGTTGCGGCCCTTGCTGTACGGATCCGTCACGGTGGAACGCATCTGCCGCAAGATGTCGATCGGCTCGCCGCCCATGGTCAGCACGATCGCCGAGGACCGGTAGTGCAGGTGCAAGTAGTCGAACGCGGGGCCTTGGCCTTTCTTGATCTGCAGGCCCAGGGGAACGTTGAAGCCCTCCTCGCCGGGACCGCCGATCCAGAAATAGCCGTGGCCAGTCCGCATCATCCGGATGAGCATCTCTTCGGTCGCGCGACCCTTGACCATGAAGTCGTGGATGCGGACCTTGAGCGCGTCGTCCATCGTGGGCGGCGTCCAGTCCAGCGCGAGGCTCGCGGCGGTCGTGGCAGGCGCGGTAGATTCGTGCTGAGTATTCAGGGCGTTGGCCATGGTGTCCATGCTTCTGCCTCCCAAACCAGGGGGGCAAGAGCATACAGCAAAACGACCGCCGGGAAACCTGGGGGTGCGCTACTAAGCCACCACGACGCGCACCGGCTCCGTCAGCGGATGTTCCACGCAATCCTGCGCACTTCCGTCTTCCCAGGCCAGCATCGCGAATTCCGCGGGGCCGTCGATGGCGATGATCGGGTGGTGCCAGACGTTGGCCGCGTAGTTCACGCCCTGCCCCGGCCCACACAGAAACGCCTGTAGATTCAGCACATCCGGCAGCCCGTCGGGCCCGGTCGGTGCCACGCACACCAAGAACCGCGCGCAGATCAGCGGCAGGAACGCCTGGGTCGAGCACGGATGCTTTTCCAGCAGGCGCACGTCCAACGGCAACGTCTTGGCCACGGAGCGGAACACCGCCAGGTTGGGTTGGGCATTCTCTCGGGTATTCAGGAGTTGCGCCGACCAGTCGAAGCGCACCGCCGTGCCCTGGTTGGCCGCGATGCCCTCGCGCAGGCCCGCCGAGATGACGTCGCCGAACGCGGCAAAGGCCTCGGGCGTCAGCGGCTGGGCCGAAACCGTGCGCATCACGAGCCCCGGTAGGTGGAAAATCCGAATGGATTCAAGAGTAACGGCACGTGGAAATGTTCACCGCCGCGCGCCACCGAAAAGACGATCGAGACCTCGGGGTAGAAGGCCTCGACGCCAAGCCCTTGGAAGTACGCGGCGACCGCGAAGGTGATGCGAAACGTGCCGGGTTCCGGGGATTCGACCAGCAGGGTCTTGCAGCGGCCGTCGGCATCGGTAGCGCCCTGCCCGACCGCGACCCAGCCGGTGTCGTCGCGGCGGTCCAAGCTGACGGCGACGCCGCTGGCGGGGCGACCGCGCGTGGTGTCCAGGATGTGGGTGCTGATGCCCATGACGGAGCTCCTTGACGGCCCGAAGCCAAAGTGGCGGGCAAACTACTGCGCCAACAGCCACTTGCCGATGCGAAGGCGGGTGATGCGCGCCTGCTCGGCCGCGGCGTTGTCGATTTCGGTCGCGCGCTCGTTCTGGATGCGCCGTTCCAAGATCTCCAACATTTGCGGGGCACTGCGACCTGAGGCGTAACAGATGAAGATGAAGCCGAACTTCTCGAAGTAGAATGCGTTCAACTCCGCCAGGCGCGCCGTCACTTGGCTCGCGGCGCCTTGCACGCCCTGCTGTTCGCCCCGGGACCAGTGCGCCGACTTCTCGGTTTGCGTAGGTGCCGGCTTCTGCTCGCCAATCCGCGGGTGGGCTGCGAACGCCGCCAGCCAGTCGCTCGGGGCCAGCGACCACCACACGTCACTTGCCGTCGCGAACAGAGCGCGCACCGACGTGAAGGGCCGTTGCGCCATCAGGCGATCCGCGAACGCCGGCGCGCCGTTGAACGAGAGCAGCAGCCCGCGCGCTTCGGCTTCCGGCTTGCCGTGAAACGCTGCCATCGCGGACTGCTCCGCCGGCGTATCGACCGCATAGCCATAGATTCGCAGGCGATTCACGCCGCCGTGGGGAAAGATGTGCACGCGGAGGTGCGTCGCCAGCCGTGGCCGGTCGGGCTCCAACTGATGCCGGCGGTGCTGCACGAGCGAAGTCTTGTCGACCAGCGTACCCCAGCCTTCGTTAGACCACAGGCACTGTTGCACGGCCTCGGCGCCGATCTCCTCCTCGTCCAGCCACTCGATCAGCGTGGCTTGCGGCGCGTTGCCCTTGAAGAAATGCGTGTCCAGTTCGATGCGTTCGACCATGCCACGCCGGCCCAGGCGGATGACACACCAGTCCGAACCCGGCGTGCGCCTTCGCTTCGTCTCCCAGCCGTCGCCCATGTTCGCGCCGCGGCCGGGCAGCAGCAGGTTGGACGGCGGGCCGAAGAACTGGTCGCTGACCGCCGCCACCGTGCCGCCGTTCTCGATCGCCGCCAGATCCAGCGAGCCCGAGCGCCAGAACGTCCGCGGTTCGGGCGTCACTTCACCATAGACCCGCAGCCTGGCCACACCGCCGTCAGGGAAGATGTGCAGGCGAACGTGCGTCACCCGGTGCGAGATCGCCTGCAGCGGCACGATGTTGGCGAAGTCGGCCTGCACCGGCGTGCGCGCCAGGACCTGCTGCCAGCCGGGATGGTCGAGCAGATCGTGGGCCGTCGCGGTGTCCGGGGCCTCGATCGCGTCGAGCGAAACCTCTTGCGGCGCGTTGCCCTTGAAGTGCGTGGTGTCGACCAGCAGCCCGTGCACGCGTCCCGGCAAGCCCAGGCGGATGATGCAGAAGTCGTGGCCAGGCTCGCGCTTGCGCTGCGATTCCCAGCCGTCCATCCA
>CAYHHL010000207.1:0-10588 GCA_964356325.1 uncultured Enterobacteriaceae bacterium
GCCAGCGAGCCACTTCAACCACTTGACGAAACCGGTCATGATTCTCCTGGCTTGCTGGACAGCAGGGGTCCGGCGAGGGGCCAAGAGAATAGTGCCGCGGCTGGCAATGGTCAAGGTGTAATGCGGGCGGGCAGACTCAGCGCACGAACAAGTAACCAAACGTCTTGATGTTCTTGTCGCCGAGGTCGCCGCCACAGCCCGCGCCGTTGCCGCAAGACAGGGTGCCGTTCAGACCGCACACCGTGCCCGCCATGCCAAAGCCGAGGCGCGAGTCCGGCGTGCCGCAATCGTTCTGCTCGTTGGCGATGATGCCGATGCGCACCTTGGCCCACCCCTCGAGGATGAAGTTGTTGAATCCCTCGCGGTTGCAATTGTACTGCAGCGAAGCCCCGGCCACGAGCGCCTTCCATGTGTTGCGACCGACCGCGGTCCAGGCCTTGTACTGGCCATCCTGCAACACCGCCCGCAGGTTCGCGCCCTTGTAGGCGACCTTGAGCCAAGTCGCCTTGTCCGGCGTGGTCGCGGTCATGCCCGTGCGCATTTCTGTGAACGGCACCGCCCAGAAGCTGGCGAGCTTGGCCTGGTTCAGGTCGAAGTCCGGCTTGTCGGCCTGGAAGCCGTTGGTGTCGATCCAATAGTTCGAATCGTAAACGAAAGTCGAGGTCGCCCCGTCCAGCTTCATCACCAAGGTCCAGCCGCCGCCGTCCGAGGCCATGTCGCAGTAGGTCTGGTACTTCGTGACGCCGGCCTGTCCAAGCCAGTACACGCCTGATTTCGTGGTCTTGAGCGTCTCGAGAATCTGCTTGCACGACGCGGCCGGATTCAGGTCGCTGCCAATCGAGCAGGAACCCGCGGCGCAGACGCCGAAGCCGCCGCTGCCGCACGCCGTGCCGTCCTTGACCGCGGTCGCCAGGCAACCGAGCTTGGCATCGCAGGAATCGGTCGTACACGGGTTGCCATCGTCGCAATCGACCACCTTGCCGACGCACTTCGCATTGCCGCACAGGTCGCCACTCGTGCATGCCGAGCCGTCGTCACAAGGCACCGAAATCGCAACGGTTTGGCAGCCCTTGCTCGGGTCGCAGTAGTCCGCGGTGCAAGGGTTGTTGTCGTTGCACGCGATCGGCGCGCCCGTGCACTTGCCGGCGCCGCACAAGTCCTTGGCCGTGCAGGCATTGCCGTCGTCGCAAGCGGCGCTGTTGGCGGCGAACAGGCAGCCCTTGCCCGCATCGCAGCTATCGTCGGTGCAATGGTTGCCGTCGTTGCACGCCATCAGCTTGCCGGGCGCGCACTTGCCGCCGGTGCAGAGGTCGCCCACCGTGCAGACGCTGCCATCGTCGCAGGGCAAGGTGTTGGCGGGGGCCACGCAACCCTGGATCGGGTCGCAAGCATCGCTCGTGCACGGATTGCCGTCGTCGCAGGCGATCTTGCCGCCCGGCACGCAACCACCGCCGCCGCACTGATCGCCCTTGGTGCAGACGTCGCCATCGGTGCAAGCAGCTGTATTGGCGATGAAGATGCAGCCCTTCACGGCATCGCAGGCGTCGGTGGTGCAGGCGTTGCCGTCGTTGCAGACCTGGGCCTTGCCGGGACCGCAACCGCCGTTCACGCAAGCGTCGCCGACCGTGCACACGTTGCCGTCGTCGCATTGCACCGTGTTGGCCGTCGACAGGCAACCCTTGACGGTGTCACAGCTATCGGTCGTGCAGGGGTTGGCGTCGTCGCACGCCTTGGCCGGACCGGAGTAGCAGGAGCCGCCCTTGCAGGCGTCATTCAAGGTACACGCGTTGCCATCGTCGCATGCCGAGGTATTCTGCGTGAACACACAGCCTTGCACCTTGTCGCAACTATCGTTCGTGCACGGGTTGCCGTCGTTGCACACCGCCGCCTTGCCGCTCGAACACTTGCCGCCCGCGCACACGTCGCCGGTGGTGCAGGCGTCGCCGTCGTCGCAAACAATGCTGTTCGGAACGTTTTTGCAGCCCACGGCCGGATCGCAGGTCACCGTCGTGCACGGGTTGCCGTCGTCGCAAACTGGCGGCAAGCCGGGCACGCACTGACCGGCCTTGCACGCGTCGCCCTTGGTGCACGCGTTGCTGTCGTCACAGGCGCCGGCGTTGTTCGCGAACACGCAGCCGTCCACTTTGGTGCAGGCATCGTCGGTACACGGGTTGTTATCGTTGCAAACCAAGGCCTTGCCCGCCGCGCAGGCGCCGTCCTTGCAGGCGTCGCCGTTGCTGCAAGCGTCGCCGTCGTCACAAGCCAGCGTGTTGTTCGCATGGGCGCAGCCCAGCGTCGGGTCGCAACTATCCGTGGTGCAAGGGTTGCCGTCGTCACAAGCCAGGGCGGCGCCGGCCGCGCAGCCGCCGCCCGAGCAGGCATCGCCCTGGGTGCAGGCGTTGTTGTCGCTGCACGGCGCGGCGTTGTCCTTGACCGTGCAACCAATGGCGGCGTCACAGCTATCGTCCGTGCATGGGTTGCCGTCGTTGCAGGCGAGCGCCTTGCCGGGCACGCAGCCGCCGTCGCTGCACGCATCCCCGGAAGTGCAGGCAGTTCCGTCCGAGCAAGCCGCGGTATTGGCGACGTGCGCGCAACCGGTCTTGGGCGTACAACTGTCCGTGGTGCAAGGGTTCGCGTCGTCACACGAGGTCACGGATCCCGGCACGCAGGCCGCGTCCAGGCAGGCATCGCCCACCGTGCACGCGCTGCCATCGTCGCAGGGTCCTTCCAACTTCGTGAACGTGCAGCCGGTCTTGGCGTCGCAGGCGTCCTGCGTGCAAGGGTTGCCGTCGCTGCACACCAACGCGCCACCGGGCAGGCATGCGCCGCCGAAGCACGCATCGCCCTGGGTGCATGCGGTGCCGTCATTGCACGGCGCGGCGTTGGCCGTGTTGACGCAACCACTCTTGGGATCGCACGAATCGTCAGTGCAAGGGTTGGCGTCGTCGCAAACCGTCGCCGCGCCGGGCAGGCACAAGCCGGTCTTGCACGCTTCGCCCGTGGTGCAGGCATTGCCGTCATCGCAAGCGCCGTCGAGCAGTTTCGCGACGCAACCGCCCTTCTGATTGCACTCGTCGGCAGTGCAAGGGTTGCCATCGTCGCAGCTTTTCAGCTTGCCGGGCGCGCACTTGCCGTCCTGGCAGGCGTCGGCGTCGGTGCAGGCGTTGCCATCATCGCAGACGCCGGTGACGGCGACGTGGGCGCAGCCGACCTTGGCGTCGCAAGTGTCCGTCGTGCAACTGTTCTGGTCGTCGCACGGAGTTCCGGCGGCGGGCAGGCAGATGCCGCCCTGGCAGGCTTCAGCGGCGGTGCAGGCATTGCCATCGTCGCAAGCCGCGGCGTCGGCGGCCGCCGTGGTCGCGCAGGTTCCGCCGGGCTGGCACACCGCCACCTGACAAGCGCCAGTGGTTGCGGGGCAATCCGCCGAGGTCTTGCACGCGGAGGCGCCGTCGGGCAGGCCGTCCGGGCCGATGTCGAACGAGATGTCGGGGCCGATGTCTGCAACGATGTCTGGAAATACGTCGAGAACCGCCACGTCGGAGCCCGGTTGCGCGGCGTCCTTGCCGCCGGGTCCGGCGTCGCCGAGTTGCCCGGTGTCGAGGCCGACGGCGACATCGGGGCCGCCGCTCGGTCCGGCGACGGCGGAATCGGTGCCGCAACCCGGTGCGATGACAGGGCAACACAGGGCAAGGACGGCAACGAGGCGACGCGAACGGATCATGCGGACTCCTGGCGAAAGCGGTGCCTGCCGAGCGGGCGACCGGCCGGCGAGTCTACCTATGCCCAGGGACCTTGTGAAATCGTCGCCGCGTCGCCAGCAACACCAAGCCCAGCAAGGCGAAACACGGCCAGACGCCGCCCGAACGGCTCGCAGCGCAATCGCTGGGGTGGCTGCCGTCGATCGAGCGGACCTTGCCGCCGCCAGTGACGTCGGCGCCAGGCTGCTTGGGCGTGCAGGACTCGGTCGAACCCGGCGTGCCCGCACAGAGTTGAACGGTGACGCTGCCTTGCGCCTGGTGTCCGGCGGTGTCGGTCGCCGTCACGGTGGCGACGTATTCACCTGGCGCAACGGCAAGACCTGCCAGATCCACGCCCTTCCAGGTCTGCTCGAAAATGAACTTGGGGCCCGCCAGCACGCCCGCGGCGGTCCAGACCGGCGTGGCGACTCCCGCCGCCGAGATGCTCAGCTTCCAGCCCGAAAGGCGCGTCTTGTCGTGCAAGGTCGCCGTGATGACTGTGGAACCCGCCGGCCCGAAGGCCATCGGTTTGGCCTGTGGACCGTCCAGCCAGGGCGGCGACGCGTCGACGATGGTCACGCCGTCGGACATCGCCACCACCGACGTCGCCTTGTCCTGGCCTACGTTGGTATAGCCGCGCACCACGGTGCGATAAGTGGCGCCGGGTTGCAGCGACAGCCCGGTCACGTCCACGGCCGTCGCCAAGCTGACGTCCTGCTGGGGATGCACCACCGCGGCGTTGCCGTCCAGCACTTCGACGAGGTAGCCCTGCGCACCCGGCTCTGCCGCCCAGTTCACATGCAGCGAGACGGTATCCTCTTGCTGGTCGATATCTTGCGCGTCGGTCAGCGCCAGTCCCGTGCCGTCGTTGTCGCGCACCCACGCCACCGCCGCAAGCAGCGTGTGGTCCAAGGCGTAGACGTAGCCGTCGGAGAACGCGACCACCACCTCCACCAGGCCGTCGCCGTCGATGTCCGCGACCACCGGATCGCCGAACGAGCCGCCCCAGTCGAGCGCCCAGTCCACGCTGCCGTCCACCGCGCTGACTGCGTAAAGCCAGCCCTCCGTGGTGCGAAACAGCAGCGAAGCATGGCCCTTGCCAGTCAAGTCCGCCACCGACACCAGGCCGTGGGTCGCCAGGGCGCTGGCCGGCGCCGCTTCGGGTGCCAACGCCTTGCCGCCGACGTAGAGGCGCTTCCACATCGTCTTGCCGGTGCGGGCATCCCGAGTCGTGATGGCCGGTTGCACGTTGCTGGCCGAGGCCACCAGCAAGTCCTTGCCACTGGGCAGCACCGTCGCCGACGCGTGATAGACGTCCGGATCGGTTTGTTGCCACAAGGACTTGTAGCCCGGGCCCGCCACTTCCGCCGCCATGCCGAAACCTGCGCCACCGAGCACGTGGTCGCGCTGTCCGTCGCCATCGAGGTCCAGAAGCATCGGCACGCCATAGGTGATGGTCTTGCCTTTCACCAGCGAAATCATGGTGCCTGCCACGGCGTCACACAGTATGCGTTGGGTGTACGCGGAAATGTCGAGTTGGGCAGGCTTGACGGATGTATCCACGGCGAAAGAGACGTACCCGGCCGCGCACGGCGCCTTGGCGGGCCAAAGATCCTTGCCGGTCTTGCCTGAGATGACGCTCAAGTACGGCTTGTCATTCACCACCGGCCCCAGGAGGTCGAAGCTGCACACCGCATCGTCGGCGCCATCCCCGTCGATGTCGGCCACCGCGAAGGCATCGCCATCCGTGGCGCCCCACGCCCATGGACCGTCCGGTTGGACGTGGGACCACAGGGGCTTGCCGAGGGGAGAAAACGCTGTCAGCGTAGCACCTTGTAGCACCGGTTGATGCCGCACCAGAATCTCCCGCGCCCCGTCGCCGTCCAGGTCGGCAAGGCTGCCGCGCGGTTGCCACGCACCGGATCGGAACGACCAGCGCACCACAGGCGGCGTCACCGGCCCGGCAAGCGCTGGATCCAGCACGAGAAGCTGGTCACCCGCACCGGCCAGGAGCAACGGCGCCGGGTCCTTGTCGTGCACGGGCGCCACGGTCATCGCCCCGGTCTGCAGCCCGCCGTAGCGCAGGTCGGGCTGCTTGTCGGCATCGGCATCGTTGCGCAGGGTCAGGGTCGGATCGAGCACGGCCACGCGGCCATCCTGCCCGGCCAGCGCGAGGTTGCGGGTACCATCGGCATCACGAAACACCGCCAGCGCGTGCAGGGGACTCGACATCAGCAGCTGGTGCGCGGTCGTGACCTGGCCAGTCGTGGCTATCCGCAGCAGATCCAGGCGGTCCGCGCGGTTGTCGCCATCCAGGTCGCGGGCAACCGCCAGTTCGGTCGCACCCACCTCCGGCTTGCCGAGCGACAGGGCCAGCCCCGGCTGCCAGGACGCTTCGTCGGTCGCTGGAGGGGCCAAGGTCGCTGGAACCAGAACGCCGGAGCCCAGATCGGCCAGTTGCGCAAAGCCCTTGTCGCGCGTCCAGGTGATGAGGCGCAGGGCCGCGAATGGTTGCGGATTCGCAGTCTTGGCCAGCGTGCACTGCAGCACCAGCGGTCCCGCCTGGCCCAGACGCAGGGCGCGAATCGGCAGCGGTCCCCCACCATCGGCCCCGGTTTGCGCGAGCCACGGCGCCGTCGCGTCCGCGCTCGAAAGCAGTTGCCCGGTCAGCAGATCGCGCGCTTCCAGGGCCCACTTGCCGCCGGTGAAGTGACCGGCCAGGACCTCGAGCTTGCCATCGCCGTCGACGTCGCCGACTGCGCCCGGCATCAGGCGGAACCGATCGGCCTGGGTGTCCGCACTGTCGAAGTTCCACAACACCTTCAAGTCCGCGCCGGCGCGACGCATCACGTACATGCCGCGCAGGTGGTAGACCGGCCCGGATTCGTCGTCGCCGGAGTACACGAGCAGCGGCGTGCCACCATCGGGCGCCGCGACCCGGGCGAGCGCCGCGCCACCGGCCGAGACCGCATCCAGCGACGCGGAACTGGCCAGCAGCGCCCCGGTCTTGCCGGAAAAAGCGTAGAAGTGGTGCACGCCGGGCAGGAACAGATCGGCCACGCCGTCGCCATCGACGTCCACGACCGCCTGACCGGTGCTCGCGTAGGCTTCGATTCCCGGTGAAGGTAGCGGGGTCTTGGCGAATTCGGTGACGACCAGCACGCCGGGCAGCGCCGCCTTGCTCGCGAAACGATAGAAGTGCGTCGTCGGGTAGACGCTGAGCCCGGCCCCCGCGGCACTCGCCAACGCCAGATCGGCCAGGCCGTCGCCGTCGAAATCCGCCACGCCGATGAAGCCCAGACCGGGAAAGAGGCCGGCGGGGGAGGACCACACGACCTGCCCCGTCACGCTGGCGACGACATGGGCGGCGTTGCTCGACTGCACGACGACTTCGGCCAGGCCGTCGCCATCCAGGTCGGCGATGCGGGCGATGGCGATGGCACCGAGGGCCGGCGTGCTCCAGAGCAGTTTGCCGTGCCAGGAGCGGGCCGTGGCGCGGCCGCCTTCGACCGCGAGTACGTCGTCGCGACCGTCCAAATCGACGTCCCAAGCCTTGGCCGCGCCGAGGTTGCCGCCCAGGAAATACCGCCATCTTACCGCCGGAGCGTCGACCTTGCCCTGGGCGGCGACGTGGCTGGTGCGCTGGGCGTCATGGCGGACCTGCGGCCAGAAGCGGTCCAGGGGAGCAGCAAAAACCAAGCCAGGTAGCAGACATAGTCCGGCGAGGGTGGCGCGGACGACGGGCAAGGCTTGCATGCAGACCACCAAGGCGGGCAAGCGCCTGCCGTCCAGGAAGGTTGCCGCCCGGTGCCCATAGGTTCAATGAGCAATCATGTGGAGTCGACGAGAAACCTCGAAACGGAGGCGTTCCATTGCGTGGGGCACCCAAGACCTCAGCGGGGCGGCGGTTGCGGGTAGCGGCCGTTGAAGCAGGCGGTACACCAACCGCCGTCTGGGCCCCCGCCCTGCCCGGCCGCGGCGATCATGCCGGATTCGCTGAGGTAGCCCAGGCTGTCGCAGGTGATGAAGGCGGCGATCTGTTCGACCGACTTCTGCGCGCCAATCAACTGATCGCGGTCGGGGGTGTCGATGCCGTACCAGCAGGGCCAGGTGACGGGCGGGCTCGAGATGCGCAAGTGGATCTCGCGTGCGCCGGCGTCGCGCAACAGGCCGATGATCTGCCGGGAGGTGGTGCCGCGCACGAGGCTGTCGTCGATGACCACGATCCGCTTGCCCTCGACGACTTCGCGCACCGGGCTGAGCTTGCGACGCACGCCGGTCTCGCGCAGGGCGGCGGTCGGCTGGATGAAGGTGCGACCGATGTAGTGCGAGCGGATGAGCCCGAGTTCATAGGGAATGCCACTTTCGCGCGCGTAGCCCAGGGCCGCCGAAACGCCGCTGTCCGGCACCGGGATGACCACGTCGGCGTCAAGCACTGGCTGCTCGCGGGCCAGTTGCGCACCCAGCCGCTTGCGCACTTCGTACACGGTTTGACCGAACACCACGCTGTCCGGTCGCGCGAAGTAGACGTGCTCGAACACGCAGGCGCGGCGCTCGGGCAGCGGTCCCGGCAGGTGCAGGCTGGTCACGCCGTCCGGGCCCAACGTCACGACTTCGCCGGGTTGCACCTCGCGCACGGTTTCGGCCCCGACCAGGGACAGCGCCGGCGTTTCCGAAGCGACCAGCCACGACTGCACGCCGGCCTGGTCGCGCCGCCCCAGCACCAGGGGCCGCCAGCCGTACGGATCGCGCGCCGCCACCACCTGCTGGCCATCGCACAACACCAGCGAATACGCGCCTTGCAGCCTGGGCATGATGCGCAGCAGGCGTTCGGCCAGCGTGCCCGCCGGTTCGCGTGCCAGCAGGTGCAGCACGACCTCGGTGTCGGTCCCGCTCGAGAACAGCGACCCTTGCGCCGACAGTTCGCGCCGCAAGGCCAAGGCGCTGGTGAGGTTGCCGTTGTGGCCGATGGCCAGCGAGCCGGTCGCGGTGTCCAGGCACAAGGGCTGGGCGTTGCGCAGGCGGCTGGCACCCGAGGTCGAGTAGCGCACGTGACCGATGGCCATGTGGCCGGGCAAGAGCGCGAGCGTGGGCTCGTCGAAAATCTGCACGACGTGGCCCATGTGGCGTTGCACGAACACCTCGCCGCCCGCGGACGAGGCGATGCCTGCGGACTCCTGGCCGCGGTGCTGCAGGGCGTGGAGACCTACCGAGGTCAGGCGCGCTGCGTCGGGATGGCCGTAGAGGCCGAAGACTCCGCACATGAAGGCTCCCTGGCGTGGACGGGTGCGGGCGACGCGCGCGAGGCGGGCTCGGTTCCTGGTGCGGGAGGATGCGCGGCTTGGGCGGGTTGGGCAACCGGGGGCGGTGGTGCCGGTCACATCCGCGGGTGATGGGCCGGCGGCTGAAGCCGCGCCTACCCTTACGAAGCCCGGCCTTCGCCGGGCTGGGTCACGTGATTGCCATTGGCCCGACGACGAGTCGAAGACCTCCCAGCCCCGCGGCGGCGCGAATCCTCAGACCACGGTTGGTGTCGGCGCTCCCTCTTCCGTCATTCCCGCGAAGGCGGGAACCCAGGCTAAATACAATCGTTTCGTAATCGCGCAAGACCAACGGTGTCGCGCGCGTGCAGAGTACAAATCGACCGAACCACGGTCTACGGCGCCCAAAGCAGCGCGTCCTGGTAAAGCCTGTCGCGACAAATGTCATTTTGCCGAACGGCGAAGCCCGGATGCTGAGTTTGATTGGCACAACCGGCGTCCGTGGCAATACAAGCTCCCTGATTGCATGAACACAAGCCAGCAACGCTGCACGGTCCCGCATCAATTTGGCAGGCCGCGTCGTCGTTACACCGAGGAAGGCAATAGCCAGACCTTGCTGTCATCATGTCAACCGGGTATGCCATCGCACAATCAGCATCAGACAGCGCACTGCAACCGCGGTATCCTGCGGGATCGAAACTACACCACCCGAAAGTGTAGCAGAGTCCAGCAACCTTACACTCAAAACTGCTGCTCGCCGCACAATCTGTTGCTCCTCCAGTGCAAAGGGCCGCCTGTTCCTGGCACTCTGGTTGACGTTGACAGAATAGATCACTTGGCCCGCAGCTACCGTCATGAACGGCCCAGTCCTTGATCTGCAGAGACTGGAAGGCGACGCACAGTTTCGCAACCTTCAAACAGTCGTCAACTGAAGTTGCGATGCAGCCTTTTGCCGAGAATGTGCATCGACCACATTGAACGCAAAATTGGGAAAATTGACAGTCTTGGTCGTTCTTGAGAATACAGTGCTCACCGTCCAGCGAGCACTCGCCGAACGCATTACAGCGCCCCGACGAAAAACATCCTAGCTCGGTGGCAATGCAAACACCATCTCTTACGCCACACTTGCCGTGATCGAGACAGTCATCATGCAGCCGACAACTCTCCACTGTGGCAACACATTTGCCTGCGACCAGTTTGCAGCTTCCGTCCTTGGCGCACGACTCTGAACAAGCCGTCTGCACCTCACCGATGTCTGCGCCGTGCCTTTGGTCCACTGATTCCATCGTACACGCGCTCGCAATTAGCAGTTGCGGCAACAAGAACGCGCTGTATAGAAAGCATCGTGCCATTGTGAGTAGAAGGCCATTCAAACCGGCTCCCGCCATCGTCCACCACCGCCAGCGACCTCTGCGGCCGGCGACCACCACCGGGCAACCGCGCAGGCAGCCACGCTACGCCCTTGGGATCGGCCGGTCAATCGCGACTTCCCATGGTTTTCCCGCGATCCGCGTGCACCCGGAGCCGGAGCCGAAGCCGGAGCCGGAGCCGTTTTCGAGGGGCGAGGAGCGGATAGCTCGTCAGGCAGGA
>CAYHHL010000208.1:0-10427 GCA_964356325.1 uncultured Enterobacteriaceae bacterium
CCGTCACGTCGACGAGGACCTCCCAACGCGCGCCGGCATCCTCCAACACCGCCCGGACGTTGGCGAACACCGACCGGCACTGCAGTTCGATATCATGGTCGAGCAACTCGCCGTTTGGTGCCAAAGTCACGCCCGGAATCACCTGACTGCCGCGGACGCGCGGGCCAATGCCGGACAGGAACAGCAGATTACCCACGCGGCGGGCGTGCGGATACAGGCCCACCGGTTCGGGCGCGCGCTGGGACTCCAAGACTGGCCTCCGTCAATGCTCGACGACTGGGACCGGAAAGCCGTCCTCGTCCGTCGTCCAGCCCATCTGCTTCCAGATCGCGTCACGAACCTTGCGTGCTTCCGCGAGCTTGTACGCCCGATCCGGGCTGAGCGCGCCACCCAACGCTTGGATCGCGTCGCCGACGTCGAGCAGCACCGCGGTCGGAAACTGCGGGTCGTCGAAATCCCAATCGTCCACGACTTCATGGACATCGAATGCGGCCAGCAGGTCCGGCAGCACGGTCGGATCGCCGTAGCCCATCAGGCAGGTGGCGCCAAAGCCCGGATCATCGCGGAAGAAATCGAGCAACGCCGCGCGCACCTCGTCATCCCGGACGCCCAGACCCGCCAGTACGTCAGCAAAAGCCGCGCGCACGTCGGCGTCCTTCTCGGCCAGCAGCGCCTTCAACACCCGGTCGCGCGCCAGGGGTCCCAGATCTTGGATCGCCAGCGAAACCGCTGCCGCGAGAGGATCTTCCGGCGAAAGTTCGGCCAGCATCGCCAGCATCGGTTCAATGGCCTGAGGCGCGCGCAGCACCGCCAGCAACCGCGCCGCATGCACCGGGGCCTCGCACGCCGCGCCTTCGCCGTCTTGGAGCTGCGGATCCTGCAGCACGTCGATCAGCGGCGCCACGGCCGCTTGGCCCAGTGCCGTGATCTCGCGCGCCTTTTCGGTCGCCAGCGTCGGACCTGCAGCCTCCAGTACAGCGCGGATTTGCTCGGGCGTCATCGTCGGCTCCTTGTTCTCCACGGTCCACGTTCAAAGCTTGATGCACACGTTCTTGGCTTCGGTGAAGAAGCGTAGCGCCTCCCAGCCGCCCTCGCGACCGACGCCCGAGTCCTTGACGCCGCCGAACGGCGTGCGCAAGTCCCGCAACATCCAGCAGTTCACCCAGACGATGCCGCTTTGCAGGCCCGCGGAGACCTTGTGCGCCCGGCTGAGATCCCGGGTCCACAGGCTGGCGGCCAGACCGTAGTTCGTGGCGTTGGCGAGTTCGAGCGCCTCCTCGTCGCTGTCGAACGGCTGCAACGTCGCGATGGGGCCGAAGATCTCCTCTTGGTTGGTGCGGCTTTGCGGGCCCAGGCCTTCGATGAGCGTGGGCGTGACGAACCAACCGTGCTCGCAGCGACCTGGGACGCGGGCCAGATCGCCGCCGCACAGGATGGTGCCGCCCTCGTGACGCGCGAGGTCCATGCACCCGAGGATCTTGGTGAAATGCTCGAGCGACACGACGGCGCCCTGATCTGTCTTGGCGTCCAGGGGATCGCCGACCACGAGCGCGCGGGTCATTTCGACCAGGCGATCGCGAAACTGCTTGTAAATGCTGCGGTGTACCAGGATGCGCGACCCGCACAGGCAGACCTCGCCCTGGTTGGTGAACGCGGCGCGCAGGGTCCCGGCCAAGGCGGCGTCCAGATCGGCGTCGGCGAAGACCAGCGTGGGATTCTTGCCGCCCATCTCCAAGCTCAACTTGCGCCAGGTCCCGGCGGTGGCTTGGGAAATCGCCGCTCCAGTGCGCGTGCTGCCGGTGAAGCTGATGGCTGCAACGTCAGGATGCGCGACCAGTGCCTGCCCCGCCTTGGCGCCGAGACCGTGGACGAGGTTGAGAACGCCAGGCGGCAGGCCGGCTTCCACGGCCAGGGCCATGAGCAAGTGCGCGGTCATCGGCGTGACTTCCGAAGGCTTGGCGACCACCGTGTTGCCGGCTGCCAGTGCGGGGGCGATCTTCCAAGTCAGTAAGTAAAGCGGCAAGTTCCACGGCGCGATGCAGCCCACCACCCCGAGCGGTGCGCGCAAGGTGTAGTTGAGCGCGAGGCCGTCCATCGCGTGGGCGTCGGTCGAGACCTGCGTGATGGCGTCGGCGAAGAACTCGAAGTTGGCGGCGGCGCGCGGAATGTCCAAGGTATGCGCCAGCGTGAATGGCTTGCCGGTGTCGCGGCTTTCGGCGAGCGCGAGCGGCATGAGGTCGCGTTCGATGCGCCGCGCGAGTTCCCGCAGGATCCTGGCTCGTTGCAGCGCAGGCGTGGCCGACCAAGCCGGAAAGGCCTGACGGGCGGCGTGCACGGCGGCGTCTACGTCGGACGCGTCGGAATCCGCAACGCGCGCGTAGACCTGCCCGGTGGCGGGTTCAGTGACGTCGAGCCAGCCGCCGGAGTTCGCGGCCAGAGCGTGGCCGCCGATGTGATTGAGGGCGTTGTCCATAGGCAGAAGGTACCGGGGATCGGAGTTGGCGGCAAGTTGCCCCGGCACGCGGGGCTGTGCAGCATGAGGGGTGCCCGCATCAAGACGGCCCGAGACGTGCCATGCCCACCGGTCCGGAGAGCGCCCAAGCCGCGTTGGCCGACTGCGAGACGCGGTTGCGGCAAGCGCAGAAGCTCGAAGCGGTCGGGCAGTTGGCCGGCAGCGTCGCCCATGATCTCAATAACATCCTGACGACGATTCTGAGCCTGGCGCAACTGATCCGCGACGCCACCGCGGAATCCGCGACGCGCCAGGATGCCGAGCAGATCATCGCTGCTGCCGAGCGCGCTGCGCTGCAGACTCGACAGTTGCTCGTGTTCACGCAACATCAAGTGGTTGAAGCAGTGCCCGAGGCGGCCGAGAGCGCGACGCCAGCGCCCGCGCCCTTGGCCCACGACCTCACGGTGCTTCTGGTCGAGGACGACGATCAGTTGCGCGGCCTGGCCAACCAGATCCTGACCGCGCAGGGCTATGAGGTCCTGGCGGCGCGCGAGGCCGGCGATGCCCTGAAGCAACTGGCGGCGCACCCCGGCCCCGTCCAGCTCCTGCTGACCGACATCGTGATGCCAGGCGTGAGCGGTCGGCAACTGGCTGAACACGTACGGCGATTGCGACCGGACATCCGCGTGCTGTTCACGTCCGGCTATGCGGGCGACGCCATCATGCAACGGGGCATCGTGGAATCCGCGTCCGCCTTCCTGGCCAAGCCATACAGTGCCGACCGGCTTTTGCGCAAGGTGAACGAAGTGTTGGCGGCCTGATCCGCAGCAGGAGCGCCGGGGAGGAAGTACCGTGGCCACGACGAAGGACAGGGTCGGCCTGGTGCTCACCGGCGGCGGCGCTCGGGCGTCGTATCAGGCCGGCGTGCTGCAAGGCATGGCCCGTGTCTTGGCCGAAGCGGGGATCGAGGGGCACTTCGACGTCCTGGCCGGCGTGTCCGCGGGAGCCATCAACGCGGCGTTCCTGGCCGGGTGTGACGAAGACTTCACCTCCGCGGTCAATGGCTTGCACAGTCTTTGGCAGGACTTGCGCATCGAGCAGGTGTTTCGTACCGACCCCAAGGCGCTTTCGACCCTCGCGGGGCGCTGGCTGCGCGACGTCAGCCTGGGTGGCATGACCGGGGCGAGCCGATCCACGCACCTGCTGGATGCCTCGCCGTTGCGCACCCTTCTGGCGCGGCACATCCACCTCGACGCCGTGCGCGGTCGGATCGCGCGCGGCCACTTGCGCGGCTTGGCCCTGACCGCGACCAATTACGCCACCGGCACCGCCGTCCATTTCTACGAAGGCGCCGCCGACATCCTGCCCTGGCAGCGCGCCCAACGCCTGAGCCTGCGCACCGAACTGCAGTTGGAGCACGTGCTCGCATCGGCGGCGATCCCCTTCCTGTTCCGACCCGTGCGCATCGGCGACACGTTCTTCGGCGACGGCGCGATTCGGCTCACCACGCCCTTGTCCCCAGCGGTCCACCTCGGAGCCAACCGCATCGTCGCCATCGGCAACCGCTACGACCCGCCGCGGGCCAACGCCAGGCAATGGAACGAGAGCGCGCGTATGCCCAGCGTCACCCTTTCGGACATCGCGGGCACGGCGCTGGACGCCATCTTCCTGGATTCGCTGGAGGATGACGCGGATCGCATGACCCGCTCCAACCTGATGCTGACGCTGTTTGCCGACCAGGTGAAATCGCTGGGTTTCGACCCGCTGGGCCTGCGCCACATCCCGTTGCTGATGTTGCGACCGTCGGAACACTTGGGGCGCCTGGCCTCGGACCAGTTCGAGCGCTTTCCGTATGCTCTGCGCTACCTTCTGCGCGGCCTGGGTGCGTCCAAAGAAAAGGGCTGGGACTTGCTGAGTTACCTGGCGTTCGATCCGGGCTACACGCGGCGGTTGATGGAGTTGGGCCGGGCCGATGCGGTGAGCAATGCCGAGGCTATCGTGGCGTTTTTTCGGGCGGAGTGACCGGGGCCTGGCTGCCCTGCCATGAGGCGAGTCCACTTTCCGCCAGCCAATCCCGCTGCAGCAACACCGCCCGGCACGGCGCCGCTTCCGCCCCCTCGATGTTCAACGGCAACGCCACCAGCGTGTACACACCGTCCTCAACCCTTGTCAGAACGATGCCTTCCAGCACAGCGAGATCGTGACGGTGGATCGCCTGGTGCGCTTCGAGCCGCTTGTCCTCGGCCAAGTCGACGCTGGGCGTATCGACCCCCACCAGCAGAACGCCGTGCAGCGCCAGGTGGTCGATCAGCGGCGCCGACAAGGCGGTGAAGTCGTTGCGCCACTGTTCGGGATCGGTGAAGCTGTCGGTGCGAAACAGCAGGCGCGGCGCGAGGATAGGCCCCGGCAGATGCTCGGGCCGGATGCGACTGCCGGGCGGCAGGTGCACCGTCATGACCTGCGCCGGGCCCAGGTAGCGCGACAGGTCGCGTTGGTGGATCGGCTGACCTTGGGCGTGGTAGTGCGAAGGCGCGTCGCAATGGGCACCGATGTGCAGCGTGGTCGTGATGGCCGAGAGCGCCAGGTGATCGCCGTGCGCGAAGTCCATCGCAACATGACGGGAAAACGCCGTGTCGCCCGGGAAGACCGCGAGGCGAGGCGAAAGCGGCGGGCTGATGTCGTGGATGCGCATGGCGATCAGCATGGCAGCGTCGGATCGTGGGGGCAATCGGCCTCGCACAATCGTTTTTCGCTTCCGACGCCCCTGGCTTTGCCGTACCCTGCGCGACTTGTGCGGAGGTCGCCGCACGCCTTCTCCTGGGGACCGACGCTCATGCCTTTAGAATTCAACCGCTTCCGCCACGATTGGCGTGGGTTCGCCCTGGCTTGCTTGCTCGCTGTCCATGCGGGTTGCGGCACTGATGCCAGCGTCGGGGCCGATGACGTGGCGGTCGCTGCTCCCGACGTGGCGCCCATTGCCGACGTTCCGGACAGCGTCGACGTCACGACAGGAGAAATCCCCGACGTCAGCAGTGGTTGCACGAGCGACTCGCAATGCCCCGCGGCGACCGAACCTTGCCACAAGAACGTGTGCCAACCGGGCGCGGGCTGTGTCGCCATCGTGCTGATCGACACCGTGGTCTGCAGTGACGGCAATCCGTGCACCACCGGCGACAGTTGCCTGGGCGGCGCGTGCCAACCGGGCGCGGCCAAGGCTTGTGACGACGGCGCGGTTTGTACCCTGGACAGTTGCGATCCCGGCACCGGCGAGTGCGCACACGCTCCGGCGACCGGCACCCCTTGCGACGACGGCAACCCTTGTACTTCAGGTGACGCATGCGCTGCGGGTCAATGCCAAGGCGGTAATTCCACTTGCGAATGCCAGGCTGACGCCGATTGCGCCAAGCAGGACGACGGCGACGCGTGCAATGGCAAGCTGTTTTGCGACAAGTCGGGCAGCGCGCCCGCGTGCAAGCTCAACCCCGCGTCGGTCGTGAAGTGCTCCAACGTCGGCGACACCGCGTGCAGCCAGAACACTTGCGACAAAGCGACCGGCCTCTGCGGCGCGAAAGCCTTGCCTGACGCTACGTTGTGCGACGACGCCAACACGTGTACGGCGGGCGACGTCTGCAAGGCCGGCGCATGCGTGGCGGGCACGAACACCTGCGTGTGCAAGGACGAGGCCGACTGTAAAGCGTTGGATGACGGCAACTTGTGCAACGGCACGCTGTTCTGCAACAAAGCCAGCGGCAAGTGCGAGATGAACCCGACCACGGTGGTGAACTGCCCCAGCGTCGACGACACTGCGTGCGGCAAGAACCTTTGTGACGTCAAGACCGGCCAGTGCGGCGTGCAGGCCTCGCCCGAGGGAACCAGTTGCGATGACGGCAATTCGTGCACGCAAGGCGACGCGTGTCAGGGCGGCCAGTGCAAGCCGGGCAGCGACACCTGCGCGTGCAAGGCGGACGTCGACTGCATCGCGCAGGACGACGGAAACCTGTGCAACGGCACGTTGTTCTGCGACGTGAGCGCGGGCAAGTGCAAGGCCAATCCCGCGAGCGTGGTGAACTGCCCGAACGTGGACGACACCGCGTGCAGCAAGAACACGTGCCAGGTCAAGACCGGGAAGTGCGCGAAACAAGCCGTGGCCGACGGGGCCGCATGCGACGCGGACGGTAATACCTGTACGCCCGCGGATAGTTGCCAGGCAGGCGCGTGCAAGGCGGCGGCCAACGTGTGCGACTGCGTGACGGATTCGGATTGCTTGAGCAAGGAAGACGGCGACTTCTGCAATGGCACGCTGTACTGCGACAAGACGGACAACAAGTGCAAGGTCAATCCCGCGACCGTGGTATTTTGCCCCACCGTCGACGACAACCCCTGCCAGGTGAACAGTTGCGACGGCAAGTCCGGCGCCTGCGCCCAGAAGGTCATCAACGAAGGCGGCAGTTGCGACGCGGACGGCAATCCGTGCACGGTCAAGGACGTATGCAAAGCAGGTAGTTGTCTCGCCGACGCCAACGTGTGCCCGTGCCAGGTGGACGGCAATTGCGGCGCCAAGGAGGACGGCAACCTCTGCAACGGCACGCTGTATTGTGACAAGGTCGCGAACTTGTGCATCGTCAATCCCAAGACCGTAGTCACTTGCCCCAGTTGGCAGGACTCCGAGTGCCAAAAGAGCCTGTGCGATGGCAGCACCGGCAAGTGCCTACTGCAGCCCGTCCACGAACTGGCCCACTGCGATGCCGACGGCAACCCCTGCACGCTGTACGACACCTGCCAGGCCGGACAATGCAGCAAGGGCGCGAACTTGTGCGCGTGCCAGATCGATGGCGACTGCGGCATCAAGAACGACGCGGACTTGTGCAACGGTGCGCTGTACTGCGACAAGTTCGTTGCGCCTTACCATTGCGAGGTCAACCCCGCGACCGTCAAGTCTTGCGCGGACGTACCCGGGCTCTTGTGCCAAGTGAACCGTTGCCAACCCAAGAACGGCGCGTGCCAGGTGGTCGCGGGCTTGGAGGGCAAGGCTTGCGACGACGTCAGCGAATGCACGAGCGACGACGCGTGCAAGCAGGGCAATTGCTTGGGAACGCCGAAGGTGTGCGACGATGGCAAGGCGTGCACCTTGGACTTCTGCGAGCCGGAAACCGGCCTGTGCAAGACCAAGGCGATGGTGTGCGACGACGGCAACCCTTGCACGACGGACAGCTGCGACGCGGTCAAGGGTTGCGTGGCGGTCAATCTGGCCGACGGCAGCGCCTGCGCCAGCGACAAGTGCACGACCGGAGGCACCTGCAGCGCGGGCCAATGCAGCGGCAAAGCCACGGTTTGCGACGACGGCAAGCCGTGCACCACGGACGCTTGCGATGCCAAGGTCGGCTGCACCGCGGCGGCGATGGCGAACGGCGACAAGTGCAACGACGGCAGTGTGTGTACGACCAAGGAAGCATGCAAGGACTCGCTTTGCATAGGCACTGCGGTCGTGTGCCAGGGCACCGCCGGCTGCGTGAGCTGTGACCCGCTGCAAGGTTGCACGGCCGTGGTCGGCCCCTGCAACGATGGCAACGCTTGCACGGTGGGCGATGCGTGCGGCGGCGACAAGACTTGCGTGGCGGGCAAACCAGAGAAGTGCGACGACTTGAACCCTTGCACCAAGGATGGTTGCGATCCGAAGTCGGGCTGCACTTTCACGGCGTCGCTCGACCCCTGCGAGGACGGCGACGCCTGCACGAGTGGCGACGCCTGCAAAGGCGGCGGCTGCTCCGGCGGACCAGCGACCGCTTGCGACGACAAGAACGCGTGCACCGACGATTCCTGTGCGGCGAAAACCGGTTGCGCGCATGCCAACAACGCCAAGGCTTGCGACGCGGACGCCAGCGTGTGCACGGGGCCTGACGTCTGCAAGGCCGGAGTGTGCACCGCGGGCGCCAAGCTCGACTGCGACGACAAGAGCGCGTGTACCACCGATAGCTGCGACGCGACCTTGGGTTGCAAGCACGCCGGCATCGTCGGTGCGTGTGATGATGGCAACGGTTGCACCGTCGGCGAGACCTGCACGAGCGGCAACTGCGGCGGCGGCAAGGCCGTGAATTGCGACGACGGCCTGGCGTGCAGCATCGACAGTTGCGATCCGACGGTTGGCTGCGTCCACAAGACCGACGTGTTGGTGTGCGACGACGGCCTGCCGTGTACCAACGACGTTTGCGATGCGACCACAAAGGGTTGCACGCATGGCGCGGTGGCGAACGGCAGCGCGTGTGGCACCAATGGCCAGTGCTCGGCCGGCCTGTGCAAATGGGCGGTCGCCATCGCTGCGGGGACGAGGCACGCGTGCGCCCTGCGGCCCGACGGCACGGTGATGTGCTGGGGCTCCAACCTGTATGGACAGTTGGGCAACGGCAAGTCCGGAAGCGGCCTGATGGCCAAAGTGCCTGAGCAGGTGCCTGACTTGACCGGCGTCACAGGCCTCGTGGCGGGCGACGACGGCACGTGCGCGCTGATCGGCGTCGGTCCGGCCCCAGCGAGTGGCAAGCTGAAATGCTGGGGCGAGAACTTCTCTGGCAACCTGGGCGTATCTGCGCCCAAGGTGCTCAGCGTCCCGACCGAAGTCGCCGAAGTCACCGATGCCATCTCAGTGGCGATTGGCTCCAAGCACAGCTGCTCGGTGCGAAAGTCAGGCGTGATGACGTGTTGGGGCAGCGGTACACGCGGTGAATTGGGTCAAGGCGCCGGTGCTCCCGTCAAGATCAGCCCGAAGGATGTCTTCGATCCGGCCTCTGCTTCTGGCGGGGTGCTCGGTGGCTTGCTGCCCAGTGCCGCCTCCGGCAACGAACACACCTGCGCTGTGACAACCGCCGGAGTCGTGAAGTGTTTTGGCTACAACTTCCGTTCTCAGTGCGGAGTCGCCCCGGCGACGCTCAACGTGTGGAACCCGACCGACGTCAAGGGCCTGGGCCCTGCCGAAGCGATCGCTGGCGGAACGCAATTCAACTGTGCGCGCCTCAAGGACAAGACCGTGGCCTGTTGGGGCTGGGGCGAGCAGGGCAGCCTCGGCAGCGGCACCACGGGCATCGGCAGCGACAAAGGCGTTTTCACCCCGGCCGCGGTGACTGGATTGACGGGAGTCGTTGACCTCGCGGTCCAGGGCGATCATGCCTGCGCGGTGCGTTCCGACGGAACCGTGGTGTGCTGGGGCGACAACGACGATGGTCAGTTGGGCGACGGTGGCGCGGGGGCGAGCGCGGTGCCGGTTCAGGTGCAATCGGTCGCCCACGCTGTCCGCGTCGCCACGGGTGGCACGCTCAGCTGTGCTTTGACCGATCTCGGCCAGGTTCTCTGCTGGGGTGCCAACGATGTCGGCCAGCTCGGCAATGGCAGCGTCGGCAAGCTCACGCCGATCGCAGCTCCAGTCGTGGGCAGCGGCTTCGTCCCCGCGGAGTTGTGCGCCATCGCGGGCGGCTGCGACGACGGCGATGTCTGCACGAAGGACGCTTGCGACGCCAAGACAGGCAGTTGCACCCATGTCGCCGCCGCCAACGGGCTGGACTGCGGCGGCGGTCGTGCGTGCAGCGCCGGCATCTGCAAGTGGGCAACCTCACTGGTGTCTGGCGACTCCCACACCTGTGCGTTGCTGGCCAAGGGCGGCACGGTCAGTTGCTGGGGCTCGGCGAGCAGCGGCCAACTCGGCAATGGCGACTCTTCCGGCCTGCAACCGGCACCCAAGGCGGTCACGGGATTGACAAACGTCAAGTGGATAAGTGCCCAGGGCGATTCCACCTGCGCGGTATTGGCCGATGGCACCGTCAGCTGCTGGGGCGCCAACACCTCGTGCCAATTGGGCAATGGCGACGCGACCAAGCAGGCGAAAGCCACTCCCGTCCCGGTGCAAGGACTCACTGGCGCAGTCGGCGCCGCGGTCGGCCGGGATCACGCTTGCGCCTGGAAGACCGATGGTTCGATGGCGTGCTGGGGC
>CAYHHL010000209.1:0-7570 GCA_964356325.1 uncultured Enterobacteriaceae bacterium
TCGCCGAGCCTGCCCGCCGCGCAACTCGCTGGCCGCACGCCGTGCGCACCACACGCAGCACACCCAGCGTCACGTGCGCAGCGTATCCCACGCAAAGACCGGTCAACGCCACGCACCGGTTTGCCGACCTCCGTTGGATAGCCAGACAGGAACAGCGTGAACCTCAAAGACTTCCTTGCAATCCACGATACGCCACGTCGCGTGACGCGACCCACGCGTTGAACGTCACCCCGTTCGACAAGAGGCTGCAACTGCCGTTGTGGCTGGCAGAACGGCCCAACTGCCACGGAGATCACCATGCCCATCCGCCCCCGCCGTCCAAGGGATCCTTGGGCGCTGCCACAGCCCGACGACCCGCCGCACAGCCGGGATCAGGTAGCGCTGTGGATGCTGCGCTGCCTGGCCCACGAGGACATGTGCCTTCACACGCTGCGGTCCAACGATGATCACATGATCTTCTCGCACCTTGGCCTGCGCGTCGACAAACGCTGCAGCATGCCGCGCCGCGTCGAAAGGCTGCTGCCGGTCATCCTGGAACGCATCGCCGAACTGGAAGGCGCAGGCGTGGATCGCAGCCACCGCGTCGTCGCCAACGTCGAGCGGCTCGGCGGGTTGGTCCACCTGGACCATGCCGGTCAGCAGTTGCTGGCCCTCGCGCTCATCGCCGGGATGCGGCACCAGCTCAGTGGCTGCCTGGACGTTTGCATCGACGCGGCGAATGGCAACCTAGCACGTCTGCACGAGATTCTCGGCGCGATGGTCGGGCACGATGCCACTGCCGTTCGGGCTGCGTTGGCGCCGGGAGCCCCGTTGGCGCGGGCGGGTCTGATGACCGTCGCGCTGCAGCGAGGCCGCGACTTCAGCTCGGTTTTTGAGATCAGCCCGACGACGGACGTCCTGACTGAGCACCATGAGGACGGCGCCGCCTTGATCGGCAAGCTGGTCGAAACGTCCCCGGCGGCTGAACTCTCGCTCTCGGATTTCGACCATGTTTCCGAGGATGTGACGCTGTTGCGGGAGTACCTGGCGAAAGCGCTGCAAACTCGGATGCGCGGCGTCAATGTGCTGATCTGGGGTCCAGTTGGCACGGGGAAAACGCAGATGGCGCGTGTAGTTGCGCAGGAGTTGGGCGCAACCACCTACCAAGTGCGGGTTGCGCATCACGAAGGCTCGGCGCTGGGCCGCAAGGATCGGTTTGCGAGCTACTTGTTGACCCAGGCTTTGCTGCAGGATCGACGTGAGGCGCTGGTGCTGTTCGATGAGGTCGAAGACGCTTTCCCCAGCATGTTCATGCGGATGATCGGTGAAGCGCCGTCCCGCGACAAGGGCTGGACCAACCGATTGCTGGAAGAGAATCCGCTCCCAGCATTTTGGATCACCAACGATATCGGCCAGATCGACGCGGCCTTCCTGCGCCGATTCGATGTCGTGATTGAGCTACGCATCCCGCCTCGGCGCAAGCGGCGCGAAATGCTGGCGCGGCACTTGAATGGCGTCGCAGTCAGCGAGCACTGGCTGGACAAATGGTCGGCCGACGACGGCGTGGCTCCGGCGGACATGGCGCGCGCAGCAAAAGTGGTTCGGACGATCGCCCCGACAGAACATGGGCTTGCTGAGCAGAAGCTGGACCGTCTGCTCGACGCCCAGATGCTCGTTCGGCGAGGCCCGAAGCCGCCAGCGTACCGGCGAGGACCAGGGAAATACGACCTTTCCTGCGTGAACACGGACGCGGACATGGCGGCGTTGACCGCGGCGTTCCGTGTACGGCCGTGCGGCTCCGTCTGCATGTATGGCCCGCCTGGCACTGGCAAGACCGCGTTTGCGGCGTGGCTGGCAGCGGAACTGGACCGGCCGTTGCTGCACCGGCGCGCATCGGATCTTCTTGGCATGTACGTCGGGCAAACCGAAGCCAACATCGCGAAAATGTTTAGAGAAGCGACGATCGAACAGGCTGTCCTCATGCTGGACGAGGCCGACAGCTTCCTGGGCGACCGTCGTCGAGCCGAGCGTCCGTGGGAGATCAGTCAAGTCAACGAGTTGTTGGTGCAGATGGAGTCGTTCGGCGGGATCTTTCTGTGCGCGACGAACCTGTTGGACAGCCTCGATCCCGCGGCATTTCGACGTTTTTCGGTCAAGGTCAAGTTTGACATCCTCACAGCCAACCAGCGGGTGCGGATGCTGCAGGCCACGCTGCGAGAACTGGGCGCGGAATCCCCAGCCGATGGCGATTCGCTCGCCGTGGGCCTGGTTGGCGCAACGCTTGGCGATTTCGCAGCCGTCACAAGGCGGTACCAGTTGCTGGACGTGAAGCCGACCGCCACTGAACTCGCCGAAGCCATCCGCGCGGAGCTGTCGTTTCGGATACCTGCCAGGCAGGCGGCTGGGTTCTTGCGGTAGGCGCGCCCCAAGGCCCGCAGGGCGCACATCACCCAGCGTGACGCGACTCGGGTGTTTTGCTGCCAACCGTCTGAAAAGACTTGACCGACCGGTGTTGTGGGTGTCAGCAGTTCGGGGCTGGCGGTACCAGATGGGCGATCAGATCCACGTGAGTTTCGAGAGGCAAGACCATGATCAGCATGAAGTTCCGCATTCAAGCCGTTTGCTTGCTCCTGGGTCTCACTCAACACACTTGCGGAGCCAAGCCATGGCACCTGCGGCGAAAAGTCTACCTCGCCGCGCACGCTGTCAGCGCCCCGACGCCACAGGCGGCGCACGTCACGCCGCGTGACGCGACCCGGGTGTTGGGGCCGAACCGGCTGGGCTGACCTTGCCGAACCTCGTTGGGGTCTGCAGCAAGTCGAGGCTGGCTCGGTCGGCAGGTCGCCCGGCACAAGGAGACAACATGCGGATCAACGTGATCGTGTCGAAGAGGAAGTACAGACAACTGCAAGAGATTGCCTTGGATCGTGGCCAAACCTGCGAGAGCTTGGCGGCCGACATCCTCGGCGAGTTCCTCCGCCACCAGGACGGCGTGCCCGAACCAGAACCGCCTGCTCCGGTGCAGCGCATCACCAGCGCATCGCTGTCACCGGATCGGGATCTGGCCGTCGAGTTCGGGGACGGGCGCTCGGCACACTACCCGGCTGCCGAGGTGCCGCAATGGTTCGGCGCAATCACCGCCTGCGAGGTGGCGGTGGGTGGTGGCGGTGTGTTCCTGACCAGCACGGACGGCGACAGGGCGTTCTACCCTAGCGATTTCTTTTGGTTCATGACTTCGGCCAGGCCCGCTAGCGAACGCGGCGAATAGTGCAAGGAGGATCCGATGGGCGGAATTTGTAAATGGTGCGGCTGCGCTGGCTGCGACCCAACCACGGCATTTCACACGCTTCTCCGGCGTCACAACCTCCACTCGCGGGGCTGGTCGGAGATCCGCGATGGCTGGCTGGTGCTGGTGGACAACTTGGTCGTTGATCTCTACGAGATGGGTTGGAGTGGCAACATTGCGCAAATCAAGGAGAAGTTCGGCGCCCTGTGTTTCTACGCCGAGGACACGGACGCTGCGATGGAACGGCTCATCGGCCGCGCCGCGGAGCAGTCGCGCCGGACGTGCGAGGTCTGCGGTGCTCCCGGCCAGTTGGGCAGTGTTCCCGGCAGCGCGTGGCAGCGAACTCGGTGCGCCGAACATGCCCGCGAGCCGCCGCCTGCCCTGATAGGACACACGCTGCCGGGCTGGTACTCAGGTCAGGCCCAGGGCGTGCGGCCGTTGGCGCCTGCGCTGCGTTTGGTGCTGGCGGAGTTGCAGGTCGAATCGGAAACGCCTACGGCGGTGGCCGCACCCTCGGCAGTGCTGACCTTGCTGCCGGAAACTACGAAACTTCTCGTCCTGGAAGCCGTTGAACCGCTGGCCGACGCACTTGCGGCAAATCTGATTGGCGCGTGGCTGGCGCAGCGGTACCGGGCAACGCCGTTCGTCGCCTGCGGGTCGAGGCGGAGTCTGGCACAGCGGCTCGTGGCAGCCGCGGCAAACGTCCCGCTGGAGAAAATCACCCACGGCACCGTCGATGCGAACCAGCGCGCGGCGATTCGGGCGGCAACGGGGGACCTTGTCAGCACTGCGATTGCAGTCGATGACGCTGCCCGCGATGTGGATCAGGTCATCGCCCATGTCCGCGGCGTCGCAGCGCTGAACGAGGTGGGCCTGATCATCGTGGCCGGGCTCGGTCGGCGCTTGCCGATTCCTGCACCGCGGCCATCAACGGTGCCGGACGACGAGGCCGGCGAAGATGCGATCGGCAACGTCCTGGCAAGGCTGGTGTTTTTGGCAGAGGATCTCGATTGCGTCCTTGTGGTGCTGACCGCGGACCACAATGTCGCCCGTCTAGCCGCTGCGGACAGCAGCCTGAGCATGGGCGTCACGGCGCTGAAGGTACAGGAAAAGGGCGGTGCGCTGGCAATCGGCGACCTGCGGCTTCGGCTGCTAGCGTCGGGCCGGCTCGTGGCCGCATCGTGATCCGTGTAGACCAGCGGATTCAGGTGCTTCTGAGGGAGGGCGACGCCTTTCGGCGTCCTTGAAACGTTCGAGCCCATCGTGCGCGACATCCTGAAGCGCGCTGCGGCTCGCCCTCAGCGGCTCCGCTCCTTCCGGGGAAATGGCCTCGATTCCGGCACGTCCTTGCGCGCCTTCCGCCGCTTGTAGGCATCGACCGCGCATTTTTTGCACAACGGAGAGCCCATGCCGGGAATTTCCCCAGTCATCTTCTCGCAGTCGACGCACCGCCCAGCCCTGGCATCGTTGTAGATCTCGTCGGCGTGCTCGCTGAAGGCCATTTGCGCATCCAAGAAGGCCACCTGTTTCGCGGTGAGCTGGGGCGCGGCGCAGTGCTCGCAGTGGTGGTCGTCCCGGGCCAGGAGCTTGGCCAAGCGGTCCGCCGGGGCCTTGGCCAGCAACGCGATGATTTCGCGGGGGATCGTGAGCAGCGCCTTCAGCCCGTCGGCGACTCTGGCCAGCCAGCCCAAGAGGGGCAGCAGCCGCACATTGTCACGCTGGCTGGGCGCCTTGAGGAGGTCGCGGCGCAGCCGCTCGTCGTGGATGTACTCCGCCGCAGTGCCGCGGTCGCACAGGACATCCTTTGCGCACTTGTAAATGCGCCAATGGAGCACGAAGTAGCAGTGGTACAGCCGCTCGATCTGCGGCGGTGTCAGTTTCGCTGCCATGAGTTTCTCCTACGGTGGCGGACCGCCACGCGCTTGGCAGCCCAGGCCTTTTTCTGATCCCGGTTGCACCACCTTGGCGCACCGCTCGACTGGGTCGGCTGCTGGCGGTGCGCACATGGACACGCGCCGCAGCCACGGTCAGTTCACGTCCGTCGACCCCTGCAGTCCAGGACAATTGCTACGGACTGGCGCGCGGCGCGGTGAGGCTAGCCAAGGATGGCCACCCAATCGGCCATCGTTGGCCACTTCGCAAATGGTATACCTAGGGACAACGGCTCGTAACTACGTTGCTTTTCCCGGCGCGACATCACTATTTTGCGCGAAATCGGGGACCGTTCGCGGCGCCTGCTCGGCTGCCATGGGCGCCGATCCAAGCACAACACATTGTTTTACATGTTGATACCACGATGACGACGCGGTGCCCTGGCCCGTGATCTCGGCGTCCGAGCCCAATCGCACGGAAGACACGCATGGCTCCTGCCGACGTCGCGCCAGCCGCACGTCACATGCCTGGCGCAGCGCAAGCGACAACCACCAGGCCGCCGAAATTACCGTGATGGTCTCCGTTGAGTCGGTGGAATCAGTCAGTTCAGCCCACAGTAACCCGCAACAGCAGCAAGGAGCACCATGGCAAATCGTCAGCAATTACAAGGCAAACTCAACCTCAACCGGACGCCCGCCGTCCGCCAGCGCTGGGTGGAAGCGGACCGCCGTGCCCAGAACGCGCTGCGCACCCACTGCCACGGCTGGCGCCCAGGCTGGTACGTCACGTGCGAGGCGCGACCGGCGCATTGACCAGCTACCTGGCAGCAAGAGTTCTGCGATGGCCGTTGGATGGCCGGAAAGTCAAACAGTTCAGCGAGTTGAATTCACGCAATCAAGGAGTACCCATGAAGAAGATCCTCGGGCCGCAGGGCGACACCAAGAGCCTCGAAGCCAAGTCCCCCATCATTGCCGCGGAGTTCGACGTTGCGGCCAACTGTGGCCAGACGCCGGACACCGTGCCCAATAGCTCGCCGCGCCTGGCATGGTGGCGGTGCCAGCGCGGCCACCGCTGGCAGCAGACCGTCGTGGCGCGCAGCAAGCGGGGCCGAGAGTGCCCGCAGTGCGAGCAGGAGCACCTGGCGACTCAGGATTCGGTCGCGGCGCGCTTCCCCCAACTCGTGGCGCAATGGGACGAGCCCGGCATCGCCCCGAGCACGGTGCCGCACAGCAGCAACAAGCCCGTCGGCTGGAAGTGCGAAGCCGGGCACCAATGGCGCGACAGCCCGAACCGGCGCGCTGGCAAGGGCCGGTACCAGGGCGGAGTTCGCCCCTGCCCGGTGTGCCGTGAGGAAGCCGCGCGCAGGGTGAGCCTCGCTGTGCTGCGGAAAGATCTGGCGGATCAGTGGCATCCGTCGTCGAACGGCAAACTGAAGCCGGAGGAGGTGGCCGTGCATTCGACGGTCATGGCGTGGTGGCAGTGCCCTGACGACCCAGCGCACTTGTGGCAGGCGCGCGTGTTCTGGCGGACCCAAGGGCCCGGGAAGTGCCCGTTCCACTCCGGGCATCGGCTGGCGCCGGAGCGGTCGCTGGCTGCGATGCACCCCGCCTTGGTCGCCGAATGGAGCGACCGAAACGGCAAGCTGCGGCCAGAAGGCATCGCCGCGATGTCGGATCGCAAGGTCTGGTGGCGCAGCCGCAATCCGCCGCACACCGAGTGGCTGGCCCGCGTGGCGGACCGGGCGCGCGGCAAGGGCTTCCCCGGCGACCACGGCCACATGGTGACCCCGGAAAACTGCCTCGCCACGGTGGGCCCCGCGGTGGCAGCGACCTGGCTCAGCGAGCGCAACGGCGACGTCACCGCCCGGCACGTGACGGCGCACTCCAGCCGCAAGATGTGGTGGTCGTGCCCGACCTGCCAGCACGCCTGGCACGCGTCGGTCAAAAACCGCGTGAGCGGCAGCGGCTGCCCGATCTGCAACGAGGTCGGCTTGTCGCGTGCGGAGCACAGGGTGATGTGGGAGCTGCGCTATTGCATCGCCGACATCCCCGATGGCCGTCACAAGCAGCCTGTGCAGCGCGTGCCCGCGCAGGGCCGCCGCCGGACCCGCCGCTTCCGCGAGGTCGACATCCTCCTGCCCAGCCTGAGCGTGGCAGTCGAATACGACGGGGTCCACTGGCACGCCGGAAAGGAGGAGCAGGACCGCATCAAGACGCTGGAGTTGGAGCAGAGCGGGTTGCGGGTCATTCGCATTCGCGAGGCGGGCCTGTCGCTGCTGGCGCCGAACGACATCGCCGTCCAACTGGACGCCGGCAACAGGCAACCCCACGTCGTAGCGGCGGCGGTGCTGCGCAAGCTTCTCGAGCTGGGCTGCGACTTGCCGCTTGCGGAAGCGTACATCGCGGAGGGGCGGCCGATGCGGGCCCAAGAGGC
>CAYHHL010000209.1:7670-10421 GCA_964356325.1 uncultured Enterobacteriaceae bacterium
GAAGCGACCCACAACCGGCTTCACCAAGGCGGTCCGAGGATCCCAGCACATCCCAGCTTCCTCAGGCGCCATCGCGATCCAGCTCAACGATTCGGTGTTGACCGCGTAATCATCTTCATTTTCCCTTGGATCGCCGGACACCGCATATCCCCGCATTTTGACGACCTGGTCCGAGATGTGCCGATGGCTGCGACTGTCACGGTCTGGCTTGCCCGGCGCCCAGGCGAGCGACCGACGACAAGAATGCGGGGACGAGGCTGGCGGGAAATGCGGGGACCGTTTTGTGCTCAAGCTCAAGCACGGATCCCCGCACGTACCCTCATTTTCGAGTCGGCGCTTGCGCTAAGCGCCTGTAAAACAGGTTGAACCGGGGCAGACCTGCCGGGCTTGCAACGTGCCACGATACCCGCACGTCACCACATTTCCAACCGAACCCGGCGGTCATCGGACTGGCGGCACAGTAGCGGTGCAACATCGCAGAACTAAATGGACAAGCTGAACCCAGCACGTCACCGCATTTTGCCATCCTGCCAAGCGCAGGCTTGACAATACCGGAGACATGGCGACTGACGATTACCCAAGTTGTTGATTGCCATGTTTCCTTTCAAACTCACGATCTTATTCCATACGCTGGCGCCCGCTGTTCCTTAGGGTGGCACGGACGCGCAACTACGGATACCGTGGCCGTGGCTGATGGAGCGCTCAATAGCCTATCCAGCATGATGCATTCAAGCCCCGAAGCGTCGCTCGTTCCGGCGCTGCTGGGCGTCGCATGTAAATACGCCCTAAAGTCGGTCTATTGGCTCTTGGTGTCAAGAATTCGCCACCAGCGCGATCACGACGGCCGAGCGGCACTCGGCAGCATCGAGGACCGGCGCAGTTGCCGCCAAGTCGAGCGGTCTCCGCGGGTTCCAGGCGACCGGGGCACGGCAGTTCTCGTGGCAGGCTTGAAACTCAATGATTTTCGCAAGGTGAGCATGCCTACCATAGAGCATTGATCGCAACTGGCGATGCTCGCTGATGTTGCCCAATCACTTGCAATCATCCATGCATAGAGGTTCCATGCAGCAACTTCTGGTTTGGTTGGACGCACGCCGGGACGTCTGGCAGGGTCGACGGTGGCGCCGCGGCAGCGACGAAGCTGGCCGGTTTCGGCGCGGCACCGGCAGCCTGAACCAGGTGGACGAGGGCAATTTCACTGGAATTGCAGGACGAACGCAGAGCGAGGCAGACGTGAAACAGCGGAACCTGACGCCCCTAGATGACTACGACGACCGGTTTAGCACGGCCAACCTGTACCGGGTAGCCAACGAGCCGGCGGAGCGCATCACGGCGCTGGAATCGCGGCTGGCCGAGTTGGACGTCCAGGCTGACGAGACCTTCGACGACAAGCCGTACCTGTTGCCGGCGAACCACGAAGGCTGGCTGACGACGGCGCAATCCGCGCGCTACCTCGGCTGTCAAAATTCTTCGACCCTCCGCAGCATGGTCTCGCGCGGCGACATCGTGCCCGATGGAAAGATTGGCAAAGGCTTCCGGTTTGAAAAGCAGACGCTGGACGCCTTCGTGAGGCAGGGGCGCGCGGATGGCGCGGGGGCGGATCGGGCGTTGCGTGCGGCAGGCCGCTCCTCCAGGGGAACAGCACCCGCGACAACACGACATGGAAAGACGCCTACTGATGCGGGTCCCGGTGACTCAAAAGCGCCGACGAAGCCGAGTGCACCGCCAGTCGATGACCCGTTCGCGCCGCCAGCGAGCTACGTGTTCGACCGCGACGCCTTTCATTCTGCCGCGACGGGCACCAAGCGCAAGGGCACCAGCACCAAGAAAGGCTGACGGCTTCGGTACTTGACGATGATGCGGTGGCGCGAGCACCGAGGACAAAGAAGGAGCCAGTATGGCGATCGACAAGTTCCACAAGACCAAGTGGCCGGGCCTGTACCGCCTGCCGGACGGGCGTTGGTACATCCGGGCGGCGGTCAAGGTGGATGGCAAGACCAAGCAGCTAAAGAAGATTCTGGCGGCCGACGTCGACGAACTCGATGTTCTCCGGCTCTTCAAGGCGCTGAAAGAGCAGGTGCGCAACCCGCAGGCGGACGTCGTCGCCGAGCCCGCGCCGCCCGTGGCCACCGAAACCGTTGAGCAGTACGCGACGCGCTGGCTGCGGGTACGCGTAGACGGACTCAAGCCGAGCACGAGAATCACGTACGAAAATGCGCTTTCGCAGCACGTACTTCCGCGGCTGGGGCATCTTCCGTGCAACCAGGTCACGCGGCAGGTGGTCGAGGCCTGGACAAAATGGGCGCTGCGGCAGGAGCAGACCAGGTCGCGCACGGTTGTCATTGACGGCGTGCCGGTCCAGGAGACGTACACCGAGTTGTACCGCGACCCGACGGTGCGGCAATGGTGGCGCATTCTCAAGCCGATGCTCAAGGACATGGCCGCCGACCACGGGCTGCCAGACTCGACGCTGCGGACTCCGAAAATGCGCGATCGCGGCCTGGACCCTGTGCGGGAGCAGCGGACCCTGGATCTCGACATGGGCGTAGAACTGCTGGAAGCAGCACGTGAACACACGCCGGATCGGTACGCAGAGATCCTGTGCTTGCTGCTGACCGGGATGCGACCGGGTGAGATGTACGCCTTGCGCTGGGACCGCATCAACCTGGACACCGGCGAGGCGTATCTGCGCGCGGCGGTGAGCGCGGGCGAGTTGACGAACTCCACCAAGACCGGTGAACGGCGCTGGGT
>CAYHHL010000210.1:0-10347 GCA_964356325.1 uncultured Enterobacteriaceae bacterium
TTCAAAGAGCGAGTAGTTCGTGTCCAGCGCCGCTGCGTCTTGCCGGGCGAACCGGAGAGCGCTGCTGCGTGGGGCCGACAGTGTGTGTCGGTTGCGTGACATTGTCAAGCCGCTGTTCGTCGGTTTCGAAGCGTCTTGCGAAGCTCGTTCACCGTCGAACGGCTCAGGTCCGCTCGTCATCACCGGGCGAACCGGCGAGCCCGCATTTCGGCGGGGGCATGACGTTAAAGCCTGAGAGCGGGCTTGTCAACCCCGGGCTGCGGAGTTCCCGGAGGAACCGCATTCCGCCCTGCCAAGATCTGCAACCGGCGAACGGCTGCGAAGTGGCAGGGGGCGTCACGTTAAGGCTGGTTCAGCGCGCTGTCAAGGATTGCCTCGACGCCCGGTGTGGACGGCGATCTGGCCCTGGTGCGCCATGTCCTGCCTCCCCGCGCGCGGCATCTACTGCCTCGTGCCGGGATCTGAAGCGCCTTCGCGCCTGCGCACGGCAGGCTGGAGCTCAAGACGGCGCGGGGTTTACGGCAGGCGTCCCTGGGTGTCAAGAAGGCGGTGCTGGTGTTCGTTGCACAGATGTCACGCGCGCCGACTCCGCCTGCGACTCGCGTGCTTGATCATCTGGGTGCTTCTGTGGCGCGGAGATTGGGTAACTTTGCAATTATGCGTTGCTGTTCGTTGCCAAGGAGCCTCGCCAGGCGTTGCGGCTAGTGGACAGGCCGTCGTCGATCGCCGCACATTCATGATCACGCTCTGGCTTTCCGGGCTCGATCGCGTTCGGGCCCGACCCGGCGTACATTCGCAGGCCATGATGCGGCCCTGGCGTTGACGCTGCTTGCGCGGTTCCGTAGCTTGCGCGCACGTAGCGACGTCGGTTCGTTACCCAGTTCGCGAGGAGGCAGCATGTTCGGGAGCTCGAAAATCGGCGCACAGGTAGCACGAGCCACGGTCACCGGCCTGATCGCAGGGGGCGCGCTGTTCGGCTGCGGCGAGCCAGCTCCAAGTTCGAACGCAGGCTCGGACGCCAAAGACGTGACCTCGAGCGAGGACGCTGCGGCTGGGGATGACGCCAAGCAGGTCGATGCCAAGGCCGGGGACAGCAGCGTCGACGTCGGCCCACCCGAGGTCACCGACGACTTCTGGGTCGTCTATGGGCGCCGCTACCGGCAAGTCGGCGACGCCACCAAGAACGATCTGGTGCTCACGTCTTGGAAGAACCCGGGCGCATTGAGCAACCCGGGCAAGTTCGGCGTCGGCGTCAGTCCGCAAGATCCAGTCAAGGGCCCGATCTACTTGACGGAAAGCTCGCTCAAGAAGGTCAACCTCACTTGCGCCTACGGATGCTTCCTCAGCCGCGATCTCAAGTTCATCGCCGTGGTCACCGACAAGCCCGGCGCCACCGGCCGCACCTTCCAGCTCGGTTCGGTCAGCCCGGACCTGCAGGTCGATGTCGTCAAGTTCGGTAAAATCAAGGACGTCGCCCACCTGGAGTTCGCTACTACGCCCAACGGCACGTTCCTCTTCTACTCGACGCGCGCGATCTGCAACGCCACCGGCAAGTGCCAGTACGACATCCACAGGCTCGGTCCGTTGGGCGATCTCGACGGCAGCGACGACGTCCTGACGCGCATGGCTCCTGACTCCGACCCCGACGTCGACGGCAACGACACGACCTACGACGGCTTTTTCACGGTCAGCGAAGACGCATCGACGGTCGTGTTCCTGACCCCGACCATCCGCTCCCTGCGCGTGTATGCCTGGCGCGAAACGATCGAAAGCGGCAAGAAGACCGCGTCCGTCTCGGAACTCGTCTACATCTGTGCCAATCCCGTGGGCGGCGGCTGCGTCGGCACCGGTTCGCAGTACTCGGACCACGACGGCGTCGCTATCAGCCCGGACGGCAAGACCGTGGTTTTGTTCGTAATCTACGACCGTTGGTTGCGCGTTCGCAAGTTCCATTTGGGCAGCGAGCAGGCGCCCGAATTCACCGATCTGGTCGAAACGCCCGCGGGCGCCGGTTACCTCCAGTCCGTGTGCGGCGCGATCAAGGACAAGCCGTGGTTGCTGGGCGAGGTCAAGGGCCAGCCGCAGTTCTCCGCGGATGGCAAGTTCGTGTACTTCCTGGGCTATGCCGAGTGTCCCAAAGGCGGCCTGCAGAAGAAGTGGACGGACCTCATGGGCATTCCCGTGGACAAGATCGGCAGCAAGATCGGCCAGGGCGACTGGGTCAACCTCACCCACAACCCGCGCGACGAATCATCAAAGAACCGTGTGATCAATAGCTTCGCGCTCTCGCCGCTGCGCCAGGTGGCGATCCTCTCGGCGACGGCCTACATCGGCCAGTCCGGATCGCCCCTGCTCGACACGGACAACCGCTCCAAGGCCGACACCGAGCTCTACTCGCTCATACTCGGCGATTCGAAGTGGACCCAGATCACCAACGACGGCGCCTACGCGACCGACTCGCCGCAGACCGTGCTACCCTTGGCGAAGTAGAGCCGCGATCGTGCGCGTGAACGTTTGCCGGGCCATCCACACAACCTGCTCCAACGCCACATCTTTCGCCAGCTAGCGGTGGTACGGCAAGTTCTTCCAACGGGTGAGCGCGCGGTAGATCTGCTCCAGCAGCACGACCTCGGCCAGTTCGTGCGGCAACACCATCGGCGACAGCGAGATCGTCGTGCGGCAAGCGGCCAGCAGCTCGGGCGTCAGTCCGTCCGGCCCGCCGATGAAGAAGCACACGTCCTTACAGCCGGTTTCCGCCAGCCCGATCAGCCACGTGTAGAAGCGGTCCGAAGACATCGACTGCCCGGTCACGTCCAACGCCACGCCGTGCGCTCCTGGCGCCAGGAATGCCAGCAACGCCTCGGATTCCTTGATCTTGGCTGTTGGATCGACGCCACCCTTGCCGCGCCGCGCCTCCCGGGCACTCTTGCGCTGGATCGGCAGGATGCGCTCGATCCGCCCGCACAGGTCCGCGGTCCAGGCGATCGCGCCGGGGTGTGTGGGCCGTCCAGGCGCTGCAATCGTCACCCGCACCCGCTTACCGGCTCTTGGAACCTGGCGCCGGCTCGTCGGCGTCCTCGGCGTCGGGATCCGCGTCGTCGTCCTCGCCCTCGTTGGCCTCGAAGTCGCCGTCGTCACCGTCGTCGCCCGCGCCTTCGGCATCTTCCGCGGAACTGCCTGAATCCTCGGCTTCCTCGTCCCAGTCCGCACCGTTGGTGGTCCGCCACAGCTCGTCGCCGTAATCGACCGCCTGCTCGATCAGCATGTCCGGGCTCGTGTCCTTGAGCCATTGCGGCTCGACCAGTTCCACCCGCGGAGCATCGGCGTACAACCTCTCGATTTCATAGTAGTCCCGCACAGGTCGGTGGAAGATGTGCACGACGATGTCGCCGAAGTCGACCAGCACCCAGCGGCCTTGCCGACGCCCTTCGCTGCCGATCGGCTTCTGCCCGAACTCCTTGAAGATGCGGTCCTCCACGCCGTCAGCGATGGCCATGGCGTGCCGATCCGAGGTCGCCGAGGCGATGACCAGATAGTCCGTGTACTGCACGATTTCGCGAACACGCAACGCCACGACTTCGAAGCCCTTCTTGTCCCAGATCGCAGCGGCGGCGGCTTCGACCAACGGCAGCGTGTTCAACGGCTCGTTAGGATTCGGCTCGACATACTCGTACTTCGGGGCTGGCGTATCATTCTGCAAAGGAATCCTCCGGATCGGCTGCGGTACTTCTTACAAGTGCGGGTCAGTGCGGGTCAGGTGCGAATGTGACCCTGGCCGACCACCACCCAGCGTTCAGCGGTCAGGTGCTCGAGTCCCATGGGCCCGTAGGCGTGCAACTTGCTGGTTGATATGCCGATTTCGGCTCCCAGGCCCAGGCAGCCGCCGTCGTTGAAACGGGTGGAAGCGTTGACGACCACGCACGACGCGTCGACCTGGACGGTGAAGGCGTCGGCTGCGGCGATGTCCTGGGTCAGGATGCCCTCGGTGTGACGGCTGCCGTAACGGCGGATGTGTTCGACCGCGCCCTCGACGCCATCCACCACGCGCATCAGGCACACGAGATCGAGGTATTCGCTGCCGAGGTCCTGTTCGGTCGCGGCGATCGTGCGCCCCGGTGCCAAGGCGACCGTTCGTGGACAGCCTCGGATCTCCACGCCTTTGTCGGCCAGCGCGCGCGCCAGTTTCGGTACCGCGCGGTCGGCGATCGCGGCGTCGACCAGGATGCCCTCGACCGCGTTGCACACGCCGGGGCGCTGCGTCTTGGCGTTCACGATCACCCGCTCGGCCAGATCGAGATCCGCCGCCGCGTGCACGAACAGGTGGCAAACCCCTTGGTAATGCTGGATGACCGGCACCCGCGCCACCCGCGTCACCATTTCGATCAGCGACTTGCCGCCGCGCGGAATTGCCAGATCCAGACCGTCGACCTGCGACACCAGCACTTCGATTGCCAGCCGATCGTAGCTCGGCGGTTGCAGCACGGCGTCCCGGGGCAGCCCGACGTCGTCCAGCGCGCACCGCAGCAGATCGCACAGGATGGCGTTGGAGTAGGCCGCTTCAGAACCACCGCGAAGTACGACGGAATTGCCCGCCTTCACGCACAGCGCCGCCGCGTCGATGGTCACGTTGGGCCGCGATTCGTAGATGATGCCGATGACGCCCAGGGGAATCCGCTGCCGGCGCACCTGCAAGCCGTTAGGCCGCCGACTGCCTGCCGTGATCGCGCCGACCGGATCCGGCAATACCGCGATCTCGCGCACGGCCTTGGCCAGGCTCAGCAGAGCCTTTTCGTCCAGGCGCAGGCGGTCGAGAAACGCGTCGCCACGGCCGGAAGTCTCTGCCTCTCGAAGATCACGCGCGTTTTCCGCGAGGATGGCCGCCTGACGGGCGATCAGCAGTTCCGCCGTCCGCTCGAGAAAGGCGTTCTTGCGATCGGTCGTGACCGCGGCCAGCGTCTGCGCGGCGGTCCGCGAACGCTGCAGCAGGTGGCGCGTTTCAGACACCAGGTTGTCGCTTCCTGGCAGCTCGGTCGGACCGGTCGTAGTCGGAATCGTGTGCGGCGAACTGGTGTTCGATGAATTCGTGTGCTGGACGGTCAACGCGAAGGCTCCTGCAAAACTGGGTGTGCGACGGCAGAGGGTAGTTTCGGGCGGATGCCTCGTCAATCGGACAATTTGCTGGAATGCCCCCGGTTCCGCGGCAACCACGGGTCCACGCGAGGTTGGCGGTGACGGCACGCGCCGTTGCATGTTGCGCACAACCAAAGGCGCGGTTAGCTTTCCGCCCGCATTCGGCCCGGCCAGCACGTTCATCGCGTCGGCTCGGCCATTCCACGCCAAGGAGTTTTCGTGATCCAGAGGAAATCGGACGCCAACATCAAGAAGATGCGGGCATCCGGCGCAATCGTCGGCGACTGCCTGCGCATGGTCAGGGGCATGATCCAAGAAGGGGTCAGCCTCAAGGACTTGGACAAGGCCGCCGAAGCGTTCATCCGTGGCCGAGGCGCCAAGCCGACCTTCAAGGGTTACCATGGCTTTCCCGCGACACTGTGCTTGTCCTTGAACCACGAGGTCGTCCACGGCATCCCCAACAGCCGCAAGCTGAAGGCCGGCGACATCCTGGCGATCGACTGCGGCGCCACGCTGGACGACTGGGTCGGCGACGCGGCCATCACGGTGGCGGTCGGAGGCATCGGCAAAGAACTCGAAGACTTGATCGATACCACCCGTGCCAGCCTGATCGCGGGCATCGCGGCGGCCAAGGTCGGCAGCCGGTTGGGCGACGTCGGCGCCGCCATCGAAGCGGTCATCAACGCCAAGGGCTATGGCATCGTGCGGGAATACTGCGGCCACGGCGTGGGCAAGCAGCTGCACGAGGATCCGCAAGTGCCCAATTTCGGCAAGGCTGGCACCGGACCGCGCATCCAGAGCGGCTGGTGTCTCGCCCTGGAACCGATGGTCAATCTGGGCACCGATCACGTCCACACGCTGGGCGACGGCTGGACGGTGGTGACCGACGACGGCAAGCCTTCGGCGCACTACGAGTGTTCGATCGCGATCACCGACGCCGGCACCGAGATCCTGACTTTGACGAGCAACGGAGAAATGCCGTAATTCCCTGGCTTACGGGAGCGGCAGCAACAAACTATCGCCTAGCGATCTGCTAACCAGTGCGAGCGATCTGCTAACCAGCGCGGCACTTCCCGGATTCAGACGATAACCTCTGCACGGAGGTGATCCATGGGTTGGCTGCAGTGGTGGTTCGCGGCGACGTGCCTGGCGTGCGGCGGACGGCTGCGATTGGCTAGCGAGACGGCATGGTGCGAGGCTTGTGCGCCTGGTGTCATGGACTTGCCGCCAATTGGGGCGATCGAAGTGCGCGGGCGATTGCTGCCGGTGGCGGCGGGCCTGGTGTACGGCGGGCCGGTGGCAGCGGCGATTACCAGGATGAAGGAGGGGCGCCTGGTCGATCTGCACCCCCTGCTCGGGGCGTTGGTGCCGCGGTTGACGACGATCGCGGACACCCAGGCCGTGACCCTGGTGGCGGTGCCGCCCAACCTGGCGCGGCTGACCGAGCGGGGCCTGCATCTGCCGGACCTGCTGGCGGAGGGACTGGCGGGCCGGGGGCGCCAGGTCGTGCGGGCGCTTGGGCGACGGGACGGCCAGGCGCCGAGGCGGGAGAATCGCCGGGCCGTACCGGATTTTTCTTTGCGAGTCGCCGGCTTGGGTCGGAACGCCATACTCGTGGACGACGTCGTGACAACGGGGGCAACCCTGCGCGCGGCGGCCGAGGTGCTGTGCGAAGGCGGCTGGCTGCTGCGCGGAGCAGTGTGCCTGGCGGACGCGCGGCCGGCGGCAATCCAGGCGGCGATCAGCACAACCCTGGACGAATTCTAGACAACCCAAGGGTCATAGACTTCCAAGGCACGCCGAATCGATCGAGTTGGCTAGCCGAGCAAGGCGCCCGCGACCCGCCAGCCGGCGTCAGCTCCGCCGACTAGCCAGAGGGCCGCCGTCAACTGCAGCACCTGGGCGAGATCGCGCGCCGGCCCCTTGCCGAGCCACAGGGATGGCAGGGCACCCGCCGCGGCGACCAGACAAGCCGCGAGGCTGAACACCGCGGGATCCGCCGGCCACGCCGCGCCGTGCCAGGCCGTTGCGAACACCAGCCAAACCAAGAGGATTCCAAGGCCAGCGCCGAGCGTGAGGCCGTGTGCCAAGGCCGGTCCGCGCGGCACCGGGTCGCGGGGCCGTTGTGTCAGCAGCAAGCCCGCCGCCGTCAGGATGCGCGCCAACCAGGCCAAGAGCAGGCCCGGATCGAGCTGGGCGTCGAGAGGAAGTGGCTGCGGCAGCAGGCTTCCCGGCACATGCACGGTGTGGTTCTGCACAGCGACATAGGCCGCGGCGATCCCGGCTTGCCCCGCGGCCAGCAGCAGCGCCACCGGCAACCAGGCGACCGGACTGCGGCGCGACGGAAGATCATGCGTGCTGTCATGGCGGTGGCCGAGCTGCCGCGCCAGCGCGACACCCAGCCCGGCCAGCGCCAGGATCTGCGCCACCAGGGGCAAGCGCGCGATCCAGGGCGCCGACTGCTGCGCGGCGACCACGAAACTGCCGGACGCCAGCCAACTCGAAGCCACGCCGTCATGAGGCAGCGCGACCGCCGTCTGCCATCGCAGCAGGGAACCGCCGGCCGGGCCAAGCGGCAGGGCAACCGCCAGCAACGCCAGGGCCAGGCGCCGCAGCGGGGTGTCGGCCCATTGCACCGCGGCCGCGACCGAGCCCATCAGGACCACGCAGGCCAGCGCGGCAGCCACGTGATCGTGGATCGGCAGCATCGGCGGCTCGGCGGCTTCGGGCAGGGCGGTCAGCAGCCAGAGCCAGGCAAGCGCCTGCAGACCTCTAGCAAATTTCAACGGTTGCACGGTCGCCAAGGCCGACAGCGCCGCCGCGATCGACAGGCCCACCGCGCCGACGCCCAAAGCCGGGAGGTGCAGGCCCAGCGCCGTCGCCACCAGCAGGGTCGCCGCGGCCGAAACCATGGGCCGGGGCGCGGCAATGGCCACGCCGACGCCGAGCAGGGCCGCCAGGACCGGCAGGGAGGGCTGGGCGAGCACCGTCATGGGCGAGGCCCCGCATCTTTCGGATCGACGGGGAGGCTCGCATCCGCGAGAGACTGAAGTAGATAGGCTCGGTTGCAACGCGAGACGATCCAGCCTTGCGCGGATGGCTCCAGCAACAAGACCGGCAGCGCCCAGCCCAGGATCGCGCCGAGCAGCCATGCCAGGCACGCCAACCACAGGAGATCACGCGCGGACGTCGCGGTCGACCACTGCAGGCGCACGACGTCGTCGCGTTGAACGGTCGCCGCGTGCAGTCGCGCGCCCGCCCCCGCCAGCTGTGGAGACGAAAGGACAGAAATCCCCGCTGTTTGCTGCACGACGACCAAGGGCCCTGCGGTGCGCGTCGAGAAGGGTTGCAGCCGCGCATGCAGCCCCGGCGATTCGGCGACCGCGCCGCTTTCGAGTTGCAGAAGCCACGGCCGCCCGGCGACCCACCAGCGCAGGCGCACTTCGGCAAGGCCGCGCAGCCCGGTGGTACTGGCCACCCACGCGACGTCCTGACCGGCGATCGTCGCGGATGTGCCTGGCGCCAGAAGGATCTTGCCGCGTCCACCCGGCACCTGAACCTGACAGCTGAGCCCCGTCGGCGATCGCTCGCAAGTGCCCGCCCAGCGGCCTGAAGCCGGGGCGAGACCTCCTGAGTCCGCGGTCCACGCTGGCCAGGTCGCTTCACTGGCGCCAAGTTGCACGTCGGTCCAGACCGGCAGCGGCGCCGTGGCGTGGCTGACCCAGGCTGCGACGGCGAGCAGCGCCCCAGCCCCGAGCAGCCAGGCAGCAAGGGCTGGAAAACCCACGGACAATCGCAGATTTCGACGCCGGACCCGCAGACCGAGGCGTTTCAAGGTCGCCTCGAGATCGGTCAGTTGAGCAGAGACCTGACCGTCGCGCGGCACGACCAGCAGCGCCGCCGAGCCTGGGAAGAGCAGCCGCGCCGCCGCTACGATCGCCGTGGCCGAGGACAACAGCAGGAGCGGCAGCGAGGTACCCAGGCGATCGAGGCCAAAGCCGTGCAACGCCAGGTGATCAGCCCGGGCGAGACCGTCGGCGACCGGCAGAGGTGCGTCGATTTGGGGCAACTGCGCGCCGAGCATCAGGAGCGCGACCCAAGCCAGCAAGAGCGTCGGCGGCGTGGCGGGTGAAAGCGCCAGATCGCGCAGGAAAGCGCGGGCGCTGTGACGGGTTGCGGAATCGAGGGCGGGCGGCATGGAGCCTCGATCGCGGGCGGGGCTCGAACAGTCACGAATCGATGAACTGGACCCCGGTCACGAATCGACGAATTGAACACTGACGCGCTGTTGCCGCAAGACTGCCGAGGCATGCACCAGATTGCGGATGGCGCGAGCGGTGCGCCCCTGCTTGCCGATTACCTTGCCGATGTCCTCGCGGCGTACCGAGAGGCGCAGCACGATACCTTCCTCGGTCGTCTCCTCGTCGACGCGGACGTCTTCGGGGTGATCGACCAGGACGGTGGCCAGGTAGTGCAGAAGTTCGCGCATCGGCATCCAGATCGACGGTTGAGGCCGGTGCCCGCTGGCAGCCGGCGGACGCGCGGGCAGGTGTCGGACGTCGATCGTGTACGGGTGCGAAAGATGAACGATCTCGCAGCGTACAGACCACCATGCGCCGGTTTCGAGCGATTCTCCCCAGGCTCGATCGAGGTCGAGACCGCGGAGCTATCGTCACCGAGGCGCTGTCGGGCCCTGCGAATCCTAGCGCGGCGCTGGACGCCGGCGAGGACTCACGCAAGCCTGCTCAGCTCTTGGCGGCTTCCGGGGCGCGGTCGGCGCGGCGAATGATCGAGGCGACGGTCTCGCTCGGCTTGGCGCCGACGGAAACCCAATAGTCATAGCGATCGCGCTTGATCGTGACCGCTTGCGCGCCGACGAGCGGATTGTATGTGCCGACCTGCTCGAGGAAACGGCCGTCACGGCGCGCCTCGCTGTCAGCCGCGATGATGCGATAGTAGGGATGCTTCTTGCCGCCGAAGCGCGCCAAACGAATACGAACTGCCATGTTGCCCCGTCGTGTCGAGTCTTGGTCGTCTCGAGCCTCGAACGTCCTGCAAAGGTACCGTCCGGCCCGTGGTATCGCGTACTTGCAGCCCTCGCCATCGGCCGCTCAGCGCCTGACACTGCGCCCGCACCGCATGGCCGCACGGACGCCTGACAGCAAGGGCGCACTACGGTAGGGCCGGAGAGTGCCGCTGTCAAGGACGATGGCGTCC
>CAYHHL010000211.1:0-10315 GCA_964356325.1 uncultured Enterobacteriaceae bacterium
CCGAACCCGGAGCCGGAACCGGAGCCGGAACCGGAGCCGGAGCCGGAACCCGAACCCGAACCCGAGCCCGTCCCCGAGCCCGAGCCCGAGCCCGACCCCGAGCCCGACCCCGACCCCGAGCCCGAGCCCGACCCCGACCCCGACCCCGAACCCGAGTCCGCGTGCCGTGTCCACCCTTGCAGTTCGCGCGTGACACGGCGCCGGGCAAGCGTACACTCCCGCCCCCGCGCGCCTTCCTGCGCCCAACCCGGTTTGACCCATGCACTACGACAAGACCTTGCCCTGGCTCGCGAAATCGTTGCTTCTCGCGCTTTTGGCCGCAGCTTGCGGCAGCCCGACGCCGCAACCGAACCTCGTGGGCGTGGCCGACGTCGCTACCGACCTGGGCGGCGACCTCAGCGTGGCCGATGACGCCACCCCGACCGACGACGCCGAGCCCGGCGCCGATGCCGCCGCGCAGGACTCCGCCGCGACCGACGCCACCGAAGTGAACGACACCGCAGGGGATGCCGTCGTCGATGCCGCGGTTCAGGACGTCGCGACCCTGGACGTCACGGCTACGGACGTTGCGGCCCCCGACGCCCAGGTGGCCGACGCCGATGCGAGCAAGTCCGACGTGGCCGCCGACACCGGTCCCGACGCCAGTACGGGTGACGTGCCTGTCGACACCGGTCCCGACGTTCCGGCATGCAACCCAGCCAGTTGCGACGACGCCGACGCCTGCACCACCGACGGTTGCGATGCCAAAGGCGCCTGCACCCACGTTGCCGTCCTGGGTTGCAAGCCGCCTGCGGCATTGCCGTGCTCGACCAGCACCGACTGCAAAGGCGGCGCTTGCGACTCGTCCAGCCACGTTTGCGTCCCCTGCCTGGTGAATTCGGACTGCGGCGTTGGCAAGCTGTGCGAGTTCAGCGCGACCGTGGGCCCGTCGTGCCAGGCCGCCGCCGCCTGCCAGTCCGACAGCCAATGCAAGGCCACCCAGCAGGTGTGCAGCAAGGCCGACGGCGCTTGCGTCGACTGTCTGGACGGCAACGACTGCAAGAGCGGTTCCGTATGCGTCCAGCACACTTGTGTTCCGGCGCCGACCGCTTGCCAGTCGAGCAAGGACTGCCCGGGCGTGCTGGTGTGCGACAAGGCCAAGAGCGCCTGCGTCGGATGCCTGGGCGCGGCCGATTGTCCCGCCACCAGTTTCTGCAACGCCAACCAGCAGTGCGCGGCCGACGTGTGCTCGGGTGGCGTGTGCGGCGCGGGCTCGGCGCTGTTCGCGTGCAAGCCGGACGGCAGCGGCTACGAGGCGGGCAAGGCCTGCGACGACGCCAACCCGTGCACGGACAACGTGTGCCAGCCGGGCGCGGGCTGCGTCTACCCGGCCGGCGGCAGCGCTTGCAGCGACGGCAGCGTTTGCACCGACAAGGACACCTGCGCGGGCGGCAAGTGCGTGGGTGGACCGGCGATTTCGTGCGACGACGCCAACCCGTGCACTGCCGACTTGTGCAACCCCACAGGCGGCTGCAGCCACACCGCCAACACCGCCGCCTGCGACGACGGCGACACCTGCAGCACCAACGACAAGTGCCAGGGCGGCAGTTGCGTCGGCGGCAGCCCCAAGAACTGCGACGACGCCAACCCTTGCACCACCGATGGTTGCGCCAAGAACGCCTGCACCCACAGCGCCAACAACGCGAGCTGTGACGACGGCAAGGGCTGCACCACCAACGACAAGTGCAGCGGCGGCGGCTGCACCGGCGGCACGGCCAAGGTCTGCACCGACAATGACGAATGCACCGACGACAGCTGCAACGCCGCGACCGGCGCTTGCGTCAACGCCAAGAAGCCCGGCTGCGTCAACAGCGTCGCGCCGCCCTGCACCGAAGGCGATTGCTCGAACGGCGTGTGCGATCCGGCTTTGCATGCGTGCGTCGGCTGCTTTGCCAACAGCCAGTGCCCCGCCGGCAACGTCTGCATCGGCCATGCCTGTAAGATCATGACGGGTTGCACGTCCGATACCCAGTGCAAGGCGACCAAGCAGGTGTGCAACGCGGGTCAGAAGGCATGCGTGGACTGCAACGCCAAGACCGATTGCGCGGGCAGCGAGACGTGCATCGGCAACGTGTGCATCCCGGCGCCGGCGTGCAAGTCCAGCAAGGATTGCCCCGATGTGAAGGTGTGCGACACCGGCAAGGGCGTGTGCGTCGAGTGCAGCAGCAGCGCGGATTGCCTGGGTGGCAAGTGGTGCGACGGCAACGGCCAGTGCCAGGCCTCGCTGTGCAAAACGCAGGCTTGCTGGAAGGGCGCGTTGTTCGTGTGCAAGGCCGATGGTGGCGGCTACTCTACTCCGGTGAACTGCCTGGACGGCAACGTGTGCACCGACGACGGCTGCGACGCCACCGCCGGCTGCACGTTCAAGGCCAACACGGCCGCTTGCACCGGCAGCCCGGAGGCGTGCAGCAGCCAATGCGCCGTGGGCAAGTGCGTGGCCAAGCCGCCGTACCTGTTCGACAAGACCTATGGCGGCAACCACGACGAATACGTCAATGGCACCTTGGCGCTGAGCGACGGCTACCTGCTGATCGGTCGCGTGTACACCAACTTCGACGCCGGCTACCTGGTGCGCACCGACCTCGCGGGCAACAAGAGTTGGGATAAGGCCTACAACGGCGGCTCGGGCTACAACGCGCTGTCCAGTGGCGTGCAGGGCGGCGGCGGCTTTACCTTGGTCGGCACCAAGCGCAACAACAACAGCAATAGCGAAGATCTGTGGCTGTTGCGTGTGAAGGCGGACGGCAGCTTCGATTGGGACAAGACGTTTGGCAGCACCGCCCTGGAGCGCGGCTACGGCATCGTCGCCTTGAGTGACGGCTACTTGCTGGTGGGCCGCTCCGAGCAAAAGGGCAACAGCGAAGGCTGGATCGTGCGCACCGACCTGAACGGCGGCAAGACCTGGGAAACGAGCTATGGCACCGCGGGCTACGACGCGTTGTACGACGTGGCGATGACGAGCGACGGCGGCTACATCATGGCCGGCACTTCGCAACCCAAGTCCGGCGACTACGACGGTTGGCTGGTGCGCACCGATGCCGCGGGCAACAAGCTGTGGGACAAGACGTATGGGGCGGGCAAGAACGATTGGTTCAACGGCCTGACGCAAGCGCCCGACGGCAGCATCGTGGCGATCGGTCAGACGACGACCAGTTTCGACACCTCGATGTGGCTGGTGCGCACGGACAAGGTCGGCGCGGCGCTGTGGACCAGGACCTACGACGCGACCGGAACCGTGCAAGGTGAAAGCGTGATCCAGTTGGCGGACGGCTATCAGTTGGTCGGCACCATCAAGGCGGACAGCAAGGAGAACATCTGGACGGTGCGCACCGACGCGTCGGGCAACTCGGTGTGGAGCCAAAAGTTTGGCGGCACCAGCGATGACAGCGCGACGGCTTTGGTCAAGACCGCAGACGGCGGCGTGGCGATTGGCGGCGAGACGGCGAGCAAGGGCGCGGGCGGCAGCGACGCCTGGTTGTTGCGCATCGATGCTTGGGGCGCGACTTCCTGCGCGGCCTCAGGCACTTGCGTCGACCTTTCGACCGCGGACTGCAACGACGGCAACGCCTGCACGGCCGACAGCTGCGCCGCGCAAAAGGGCTGTACCTACACGGCGATCGCGGGCTGCTGCCTCAAGCAGGCGGATTGCGACGACGCCAACGCTTGCACCACCGACACTTGCGCGACGGGCAACCTGTGCAAGCACGCGTTTTCGAGCGGGCCTGGTTGCGTGTGCGATCCCAACCTGTTCACCGACGACTTCGAGGACGGCACGCTTTCGCCGCTGAGCCAGAGTGGATCTTCGAGCAGCGTGCTGTGGCAGGTCGATTGCAAGGATGTGGCCAACGGCGGCAAGTGCGCGCTGTACTATGGCAATCCCGCGACTGGCAACTTCGACAATGGCGACATGAACAACGGCACGGCAACGTTGCCCCAGGTGACGTTGCCGGCGGGCAAGACCGCGACGCTGGCGTTTTCGACCTGGCTCGACGTCGAGACCAACCCGGATTGGGACAAGGTGTGGGTCTCGGTGACGCCGTCGGGCAGTTCGAGCCCGGCCACGCTGTGGAGCAAGGCCACCGCCAGCAACGTCAAGATGGAAGTCTGGCAGAACTGGACCGTCGATCTCTCGGCCTACGCCGGCAAGACGGTGACTTTGAAGTTCACGATGAACACGGGCGACTCGACCGACAATGGGGGCAAGGGCGTGTTCGTGGACGACATTGCCGTGACGCGGTCGTGTCCTTGAGCGTCATCAGCGACTAGTCCATCAGCAGCGGCGCGCTCTCTGCCTTGGCCTTGGGCTTGGCACGCGGCGCCGCCGGGATCGCCGCCAGCTTGGTCAGCTTGATCGCCAGCACCTGCGGCTCACCCGGCTTGACTTCGATCTCTTCGCTCCACGCCGAGTGACCAGCCAGCGTCGCGCGGACCTTGTGCTTGCCGGGCGCCAGGTTCGCGCTCGTGCCGGTCACCTCGGCGCCATCGACTTCGACCATGGTGGCGGCCGGCAGCGCGGCCCAACTCACGGCCACCGGAGCGGGGCTCGGAGCGGCGGGCGCGGCGACTGGGGCTGGCACGGCGGCGACCGGGGCTGGCGCGGCTGCGACCGGGGCTGGCGCGGCTGCGACCGGGGCTGGCGCTGACGCAGGTTCTGCCACCACCGGCACAGGCTTGGCGGCTTGCACCACGGCCGGCGCGGCCTGGGGCGCCTCGCCCGCGCGCGTCGCCACGAAAGCCACGCCAGCCAGCGCCGCCAACCCGACCGCGCCAGCCACCAGCAGCGGCAGCTTGGACTTCGGCTTGGGTGCTGCCGGGGCCACCTCGGCCACCGCACTGCGCTGCAGCGTCGGCGCCGAAACGAACTCGGCCTGGCTCGGGGCTGCCGGCTCGACCTTGCGCTGGGCCTGTCGAGCCGCGATGGCCGCCTTCAACGCCCCGGAATCGGTCGCGATCGTCGCCGCGTCGCCATCCTCGGCAAGAAGCGCCGCGCCGCGCGCCGTCGCCGTGGCGGGCCGTTGCGCCATCATCGTCGGCAGCGCGGTCGGCGCAGCCCCGCTGGGCATGGTCGGCAGCGCGGGCTGCTGGCCCGGCATGAACGTCACCTGGGCGGCGGCGTGCTCCTCTTGCGCCATCGTCACCGCGGCCTGGCTGATCGGCGTCGGCACCGCGAGCATCCGCCCTGAAGCCGTGCGGTTGTCGCCCATGCCGTCCTGCAGCGCCGCGGCCATCGCGTCGGCCGTCTGCGGGCGCTGCTTTTGTTCCTTGGCCATCGCCGCCAGCACCACGTCGCAAATCGCGTCGGGACACTCGAACTTGACCCGGGTGTGCGGCCTGGGCGGCGACTCGGTCAGGCGGCGCAGCAGCATGTCCAGCGCGGATTCGGCCGGGAAGGGTACTTCGCCCGTCAAACCTTCGAACAAGATGCACGAAAGCGCGTACAGATCGGTGCGGTGGTCGACGTCCTTGCCGCGCGCCTGCTCGGGGCTCATGTAGTTGGGCGTGCCGATGATGACGCCGGTCGAGGTCAAATCGCCGCCCAGACCGCCGACCATCGACTTGGCGATGCCGAAGTCCAGCACCTTGACGAAGTCGGCCTCGCCATGGACGGTCTGCAAGAAGATGTTGTCCGGCTTGAGGTCGCGGTGCACCAGGCCCTTGCCGTGCGCCTCGCTCAACGCCTTCAGCACCTGCAGCGCTATCGGCACCAGCCGGCGGAACTCCATGGCGCCCCGGTGCATCAGGTCCGAAAGCGGCGTGCCTTCGAGGAATTCCATCGCCAGGTACATGCCGCCATCGGGCAGTTCACCGAAGTCGAACACGCGCACGGTGTTGGGATGCTTCAGCGCGCTGGTCGCCTGGGCCTCGCGGCGGAAGCGCGCGCCGACCTCGGGGTCCTGCTGCGAGCTGGCGTGCAACACCTTGATCGCGACGATGTCCTTGGTCGTGGCGTGCTGGGCCTTGTAGACCGCACCGTAGCCGCCCGCGCCAATCTGCTTGAGCACCTGGTAGCGCCCGCCGATCATCTGGCCGACCAGCGGATCCGGCGGGATCGCGGTGGGCTGGCCGTCGTTGGGGCAGGTTTCCGATTCGGTGCGCAGTCCGCAAGTGCCGCAAATCCTTAGCATGGTCGGTGGGCTCTGGGGCAAAGGGGCCCGTGGCCGCGCAGTCTACGCCAACCCAAGGGCGAGTGGAACCGCAGGTTGCGGTGCAGCTGGCGCGGAAGGGGCCGTCAGCCCTCACGCTTTGTCGACTACGACCACTGCCAGCTCGGGGTCCAGGGCGACATCGCCGTCGAGCACGCGCCTGGCCTGCACGACGTCCAGCTCGCCCTCCCACTTCGAAATCGCCACCGCCGCCACGGCGTTGCCGATCAGGTTGGTCACCGCGCGCGCCTCGGACATGAAGCGATCCACGCCGAGCAGCAGCGCCAGCCCGGCGACCGGGATGTGGCCCACGGCCGAAAGCGTCGCCGCCAACGTGATGAAACCGCCGCCGGTCACCGCCGCCGCGCCCTTGGAGGTCAGCAGCAGCACCGCGAGGATTTCCAGCTCATGGCCCAGCGAGATCGGCGTGTTGGTGGCCTGGGCGATGAACAGCGTGGCCAGCGTCAGGTAGATGGAAGTGCCGTCCAGGTTGAACGAATAGCCGATCGGCACCACCAGGCCGACCACCGGCTGTGGACAGCCCAGCCCTTCGAGCTTGCGCATCAGCAAAGGCAAGGCCGATTCCGAGGACGACGTGCCCACCACCAGGAAGATCTCGGCGCGCAGGTACTTCAAGAACTTGGGCAGGCTCAGGCCGGCCCAGCGCAACACGCCGCCCAGGACCAGCACCACGAACAGCGCGCTGGTGACGTAGAAGCAGGCGATGAGCTTGCCCAGGCTGAGCAGGCTGGCCACGCCGTACATGCCGACGGTGAACGCCATCGCGCCGAACGCGCCGATAGGAGCCACGCGCATGACCAGGCCGACGATGCGGAACAGCACATGGCCGAGCGAATCCAGGAAGTGCAGCACCGGCTCGCCTTTCTCGCGCACCGACGCCAGCGCGACGCCGAACAGCAGGGCAAACAGCAGCACTTGCAGGATCGCGCCCTTGGCAAACGCGTCGGCGACGTCCTTGGGGATGACGTCGAGCAAGAAGTCGACCGTGCCCAAGTGCTTGCCGGGCGCGGTGTAGTTGGCCAGGGCCGTGGTGTCGAGTTTGCTGGCGTCGACGTTCATGCCGGTGCCGGGCTGCACGACCTTGGCGACGACCAGGCCGATGGCCAAGGCCAGGGTGGTCAGCACCTCGAAGTAGACGATGCCTTTGAGTCCGACGCGGCCGACTTTGCCGAGATCGCCCATCTTGGCGATGCCGGTGACCACCGTGGTGAAGACGATGGGCGCTATCAGCATGCGCACGAGCTTGATGAAGCCGTCGCCCAGGGGCTTGCAGGCGACGGCGGCGCTGGGCTCGAGGTGGCCGAGCAGGGCGCCGGCGACGACCGCGAGCAGGACTTGGAGGTAGAGGCTGCGGCTGAGGTGCTTCACGGCGGCGAGCTTGCCGGATGGTTGGGGCGTTGTCACCGGGGTGGACAAGCGGAGCCGGGACTGGAGCCGGGGCCGGGGCCGGAGCCGGGGCCGGAACCGGAGCCGGGACCGGAACCGGGGCCGGAACCCGAACCCGAACCCGAACCCGAACCCGCACCCGAACCCCAGGGCGGGTCTGACGCTCCTTCGTCGCTCTATGACCCGCCCGTTTTCGAGGAATCGAAGCTATCCGCTTCTCGCCCCTCGAAAACACCCGAACCCGATCCCGGCCTTGCCGCCACCCCACCCCAAGGCTAGGCTACGGCCTCCACCGCCGAGGACGCCGCCCATGAAAGCCAAGAAGATCGCCCTGAGTACCGCCGGCCTGCTGCTCGCCACCGGCCTGGGCGTGCTGGGCGGCCGCGCGCTGGCGACCGGGGCTCCGGTGCAGACGCCGCTGACCTACGCCGGTACGGTGACCGACGCCGCGGGCAAGCCGTATCCGACTGCCCAGAGCGTGAAGGTGAGCTTTTACGACAAGGCCGATGCGACCGTGGCCAAGTGCACCTCGCCGCAAGCGCAGACCGAGGCCAATACCGGGCATTTCTCGGTGGTGCTGCCGCCCGAGTGCGCGCAGGCGGTGCACGAGGCGCCGGACTTGTGGACCGAGGCGACCGTCGGAGAGAGCAAGACGGTGCTGCCGCGGACGCATGTGGGTGCGGTGCCCTATGCGCTGGAGGCGGATAGCGCCAAGCAAGCAACGACGGCGGTCGGCGCAGGCGGCGCGCTGAAGACGACCCTGGATGGCTTGGCGAGTGATGTGGCGGGGTTGAAGGCGGCGCCGGGCGGTGGTGGTGGACCTTGGGTGGTGGATGCCAAGGGGGTGAAGGTCGGCACGTTCCTGACGAGCAACCTTGGTAAAGACTTCACGCTGTTGACTGCCGGTGGCTACACATTGAACCTGAAGCCCGACGGAACGTCGCCGGCGGTCATATTTTTTTCAGGGCCGAACTGCACTGGCAACGCGTACCTTGACCAAGGGACTATGTCGAACACCTTTGCGGTCGTCGGTTTAAAAACGCCTACTTATTATAGCCCTCCAGGGGGATCCGGCGGGTTCAGTCTGGCTAACAAGACGAATACTAAGTCATATTGGTTCAACCCTAAAGCGTGCACCAACTCCGAGCAGGTGATTGACGCGGGAGTCCTTGTAATGCCGATCTCAGCGGCGAGCCTCGGCCTACCCGCCACCATCACCGCGCCGCTGACCATCCAACCCTAGCCCGCCCACCTGGCCACGCCCATCGGCGCGTTGACGTCGTCCGCCCCGGCCCGTACATTGTCCGTACGAGATCGCCGGCGCGCGGTCGGCAGGCGCACCATGGACACCGAGCCGCAAATCCCCTACCTGCAGATGCCAGCCGACGATCGGTTCGAGGCGCGGCTGCCCCACCAGCTCAAGCAGGATGCCGAGAAGCTCGCGCGCGCCCACGGCCAATCTCTCGCGCAACTCGTCGTGCGGGCCCTGGCCGAAAAGGTGACCGCCGAGTATGCGCTGACCCAGGCGTGGCACTTGACCCCGCCCGAGACCGCGGAATTGCTGCGCATTCTGGCGCATCCCGCGGTCGCCACGCCGGCGCTGCAGAAGGCACAGCTCCAGGCCGAAGCCCTGTTCGGGCCCAATCCAGAGTGAGAATTCGACTCGAGCGCCTAACTGATGGCCATCCCGTGGCCTCGTTCACGTGCGGCACTCGGCCGGGCGCGCGCGACATCGACGCCTTCCTGCAGTCGCTCGCGCTGCAAGAACAACGTCTGGGCTGGAGCCGCGTCACCGTGGCGATCGACCTGGAGGCCGCGGCGCCGGAGGACGTCATCGTCGGCTTCTTCAGCTTGTCGCCCCTGTCCATCCGCATCGATGCCACGGTATTGCAGGCGATGGGCCTCGCTGCTGCCGCCTACCCCGTCGTGGGTGGCTACCTGCTCGGCCGCATGGGCGTGGCGGCAAACCGGCAGGGCCAGGGCTTGGGCCGCCTGCTGCTGGAGCGCGCCATCGACGCCGCCCGTTCGGCCAGCCAGGCTTCGGGCGGCGTGTTCCTGGCGGTCGATGCCAAGAACGAGGTCCTGGCGCGCTGGTACCTGGGCCTCGATTTTGGCTTCAAGCCGTTGCGGTTGGGGCAGCATCGGCTGGTGTTGAGGCTGTAGCGCCCGCCGATGCTTGCCTTGCCGCCACCCCACCCCAAGACTAGGCTACAGCCTCCACCGCCGAGGACGCCGCCGATGAAAGCCACCAAGATCGCCCTCAGTACCGCCGGCCTGCTGCTCGCCACCGGCCTGGGCGTGCTGGGCGGCCGCGCGCTGGCGACCGGGGCTCCGGTGCAGACGCCGCTGACCTACGCCGGTACGGTGACCGACGCCGCGGGCAAGCCGTATCCGACTGCCCAGAGCGTGAAGGTGAGCTTTTACGACAAGGCCGATGCGACCGTGGCCAAGTGCACCTCGCCGCAAGCGCAGACCGAGGCCAATACCGGGCATTTCTCGGTGGTGCTGCCGCCCGAGTGCGCGCAGGCGGTGCACGAGGCGCCGGACTTGTGGACCGAGGCGACCGTCGGAGAGAGCAAGACGGTGCTGCCGCGGACGCATGTGGGTGCGGTGCCTTATGCGCTGGAGGCGGATGCGGCGAAGGTGGCGGCGGGCGCGGGCGGCGCGCTGAAGACGACGCTGGATGGCTTGGCGAGCGATGTGGCGGGGTTGAAGGCGGGGTCGGG
>CAYHHL010000212.1:0-10298 GCA_964356325.1 uncultured Enterobacteriaceae bacterium
GGTTCGGGTTCGGGTTCGGGCGCGCGCTTACCGCAAACTGTCATCCCGAGTGCAGCCGAGGGACCTCACCCCCTCTGTATTCAGCCAATTACGCCGAACAGCACCAGTCCCGTCACGGCTCCGGCCCCGGCCCCGGCTCCGCACGGCTCCGGCAAGCTACTGCTGCGTCACCCACCCATAAACCAGCGTATGCAAGGCGTTCGGCGCGCCCATGACGCAGCCGGTCACGTCCGCCTGTTTCGGCGCCCCGCCACCGCTCACCACAAAGCTGATGCCGATATCGGTCGGCGGCTGCGGACACTGCACGTCCACCAGGAACAGCGGCGAACCCACAGCGTCGTCCACCGCCAACCGCTTGGCCGCGCTCAGCATGTAGCTCGTGGCCACGCCTTCCTTGGTGTGCTGCACTGCACCATCGGGCGCGACCTGCCACGACTCGGTGCAGATCGACCCCGGCGGGCACGGTCCCCAGCCCTTCTGGATCTTGAACTCGGTCCAAGCTACAGGCGCCAGCGGCCACACCGAAGATCCGTGGATCGACGGCGACACATGGATCTGCACGGTTTGCGCGGGCGCTGGCGGGATCGGATCGGGGCCACTGGTTGCATCGGGAGCGGCGAACACCTTCGAACACAAGCGGCCCGCGTCGAGCAGGTCCTCGCAGCCAAAGCGCGGGAAGCCGTACTGGAAGGCCGCGGCCGGCTTGGCGCAGCGGTAGGCGTCCACGACCGGCGCGACCGAGCCGCCCCCTCCCATCGGATTACCGTCGTACCGAAGTACGAAGACGCTGCCCGCGGCGGTGCGCACCAGGCCCAACGCGATGTCCGAATCGATGCCGGGCTCGTCGAAGCTGGCGGTGAAGGGCTTGCCGGCGATCTGCGCCTCGACGGCGCAGGTGTAGACCGGCGACGGATCCTGGCCGAGCGGCACGTGCCCGCAGTTCAGCGCGTTCGGTTCCATGGCCGCGAGTTCTGCTGCCAGGGTGCAGGGCTGCGCAGCGACGTCGCCGTCTGGCTGGGCGTCCAGGGCTGCGTCGGCCACGGCATCCGCAGCGGCGTCGCCGAGTTGTCCCGGGACATCGTTGACGACGTCGGTGTCGACGCCGGCTTGCGCCTGGGTGTTGGTGCAGGCGGTGAGAGCGCAGACCAGGAACAGGGTTGCGTAGCGTTTCACGGGAACCTCGCGCGGCGGTTGGACCGGTCGAGGATACCAGGAGCAAGAACCGTGCCACGCGCAAGTCCGCGATCTGCTGGCGTCGGGGCTGGCTGGCGTGTGGGGAAATCCCGCAGGTGTGGAAGAATCCCGCATAAGCGGGTCGGTGTGCTCGAGGGTCTCAGCGCGAAGGCGCCTTCAGTTGCACCAGCAGGTGCGTCACCAACACGTGGACGCGCGTACTCGGCTTGCGCCAGCGGTCCCAACCTTTCTGTCGCACAGGCGGCGACGAGCGCCTTGGCTTTCACCAAAGCGCGCACTACGTTGCCCTTGCCTGAAGCGTTGGCGCCGAAGATGCACGCGCCCGGCAGGAGGCGCTTGTCCCACCCGGCACAGCCAACGGTTGGGGGCTGGCGCGGTCGTGACGTTCCAGGCGGAGCCCCGACCTGTGCAGGCCGGCCCGGCGCCGCTACTTCATCAACCCGAAGATCAACCCGGCAATATCGAAGCGCAGACTCAGCATCGATGAGGTGCCGCTCGCCACTTGCCAGGGCTGCTTGGTGCCGAAGTAGTGCGGCGTAATGTAGCCACCCAGGCGGTATTCCAGCGTCGTGTAGAACAGCGTCGCGTCCGCCACCGCGCCCCAGTCCGCCGACAGGCTGCGCGGCCCCGGGCTGACCAGCCAACCCAAGGCGCCGCCGATGATGTCGTAGCGGGCATAGGCCTGCACGTGCAGGAAGCGAAAGAACGGCGGCCGGTAGCCGGTGATGCCGCCGATGAGGAACATGGCGTCGTTGGATTCCGTCTTCATGGCCGGCAGGGTGGTCAGGACGCTCTGCTTGTTCATCGTGCTGGTCTTGAACCACTGGTACCAAAAGGCCATGGAGAAGTTGGCGTAGAATCCCGAGATGCCCAGGGTGCCGTAGTTCTCCGGGTTCATCACGTCCAGCCCGAAGCTGCCCATCTCCGCCGTCGCGTTGGGATCGAAGAAGCTGGTGCGTTTTCCGCCGATGCTGTGGTCTGTGATCGAGTAGGTGACACCGCGCGCCGTGCCCGTGCTGTAGTGCCAGCGCACCTTGCGCGCCATCGGCGGCGCATTGCCCTTTTCCCACGCGTATTGTTTGCTGGTCGCCGTGCCGCCCCGGCCGCGCTCCTCGGCAAGTTGCCGCTCGGCGCCCATGCGCGCGGTCTCCTTGCGCGTCGCCTCGTTGAGGCCGCCCAGGATGACTCCGGGTTCGATGAGGAAGTACGTCGTCATCGATGGAGTGAAGTCCAGGCCGTAGTCGTGAAAGCCCTGCTTGGTGCTGCCAGGCTGAATCGTGGTGGCCTGGCTGAGCTTGTAGTGGTGCGTGCCCCAGCCGTAGCCGGGCGCCAGGATGAAGGCGTCGTCCGATGCATGCGCGGGCTGGGCGGCGGCGGCGCCGCAGAGCAGGAAGGCAGTAAGGGCCAGGACGCAACGATGGTGCATGAAATAGGCTCCTGTCGTGGACATGAGCGGCGCGCGCCAGCGCGGCCTGTGCCAGCCCCCTGCCCGGGCGCGCCTGGGCCAAGCTTGAGTGAGATTGACTTGTCTGTCCAGGTGTTGTAGTCCGCAAGACTCTAATCCCGCGTTATCTTTATATGTTTCCGCAAAGTCCAGCCTGGAGCGCCCAGTCGACTCCGAGTGCCTTGGCCAGCGCCTGGCGCCGCGCGGCACTGCGAACGCGCACCTCTCAACCAGGAGCGCTGCAATTGCATCGTTTCGCGCTACAGCACCGGCCCCCGCTGCTACCACGCGCCCACCGATGCCGAGCAGGATCATTGGCTCAAGCGCTGCGGAATCCCGCACTGGCGCCCCACCACCCCCTGCGGTACCGTCCTCGCCGCCCGAGGAGGTCCCCGATGCCCCGCACCCTGCCCGCCTGGCTACCACTCCTGCTCCTGGCCGCCTGCTCCGAAGCCCCCGCGCCATCAGCCGATCCCGCCAAGCTCACCGTCCACCTCACCGCCACCTCGCTCGAAATCCGCCAAGGCACCACGCCCCTGCTCACCGGCCTGGGCGGCCCCGACCTCGCCCACGCCGCGTTCGCCACCCGCCACGCCGATGCCAGCTACGAGATGCAGTTCGGGGCCTTCCGCATCCTCGACGACCTCATCGCGCCCTGGCAGTTCGCCACCGCGCTCTCCGGCACGCCCGCGGCGTTCGACATCCGCAACGGCGGCGGGATCTTCGCCCACGCAAAAGTCACTTCCATCGGCCGCGGCCAGGTCGTGCTCGATGTCGCAGCCACCTCGCCCGCCACCAACCGCTTGTCGATGGCCTTCGCCTGCCAACCGGGCGAGCACTTCCTCGGTCTGGGCGGCCAGAGCTTCGACGTCGATCACCGCGGCAACACCGTGCCGTTGTGGGTGCAGGAAGACGGCATCGGCAAGGTCGACAACAACTTGGACGACGGCGACTGGTTCCTGGTCGGCCGCAAGCACAACACGCACACGCCGATGCCCATCTACCTGTCGAGCCGCAACTATGCGCTGCTGCTGGAGACTGACCAGCGCGCGGTGTTCTCGCTGTGTTCCGAAGCGCAGGACGCCATCCGCATCGAGGCCTGGGAGGGTCACGTCAAGCTGCACGTCTTTCGCGGCAAGGACCTCGCTGAAACCTTGGGCTTGCTGACAGCGCACCTGGGACGTCCGGACGTGCCGCCGGCTTTCACGTTTGCGCCGTGGGCCGACGCCATCTTCGGCAGTGCCAACGTGCGCAGGGTCGCGCACAAGCTGCGGGATCTGCACATTCCCATGTCGGTCATCTGGACCGAGGACTGGCGCGGCGGGCAGTCGAGCGGCGACGACTACGCGCTGGACGAGGACTGGAACGTCGACCGCGCCCTGTACCCCGACTTCGAAAAGGTTGCCGAGGAACTGCACGGCCTTGGCTTCAAGTTCCTCACCTACGAGAACACATTCCTGACTTCGGATGCCGACGTCTATCCCGAGGCCATCGCCAAAGGCTACGCGATCAAGAAAGCCGATGGGTCGCCCTACACTTTCATCGGCGGCAAGTTCATCCAGGCCTCGCTGCTCGATCTGAGCCATCCGCAAGGCCGCCAGTGGGCGCTGGATCTGTGGCGCAAGGGGCTGGAGCAAGGCGGCGACGGCTTCATGAGCGACTTTTGCGAGTGGTTGCCAACTGATGCCGTGCTGTTCTCCGGACAGACCGGCCTGGACGCGCACCAACGCTATCCGGTGGAGTGCCAGAAGCTGAACCGCGACGTGCTGGCGGCGATGAAGGACAACGTGGAGCGCGTGATTTTCGTGCGTTCAGCATGGCTGGGCAGTCAACCGTTGGTGCAGGTCATGTGGGCGGGCGATCAGCAGACCGACTTCTCGCCGGGTGACGGGCTGGCCAGCGTGATCCCGATCGGCATCGGCCTGGGCATCACCGGCTTTCCCTACTTCGCGCACGACATCGGCGGCTACCAGAGCGCGGCGACCGGCTTTACGACCAAGGAGTTGTGGTTGCGCTGGTGTTCGTTCGGTGCGCTCAGTCCGGTCATGCGCACGCACCACGGCCGCAGCGCGAATGGCAACTGGCATTGGGAAAAAGACCAGGAGACGACCGAGCATTTCGCGACGATGGCAAGGTTGCACATGCGGTTGCTGCCGTATCTGCTCGGAATGGCGCAAGAAGCCCACGAGACCGGGCTGCCGATGATGCGGCCGTTGGCCCTGCGCTGGCCCGACTTCGAGCCGGGGTGGACGGCGACCGACCAGTACCTGTTAGGCGATCGCATCGTAGTGGCGCCGGTGGTGACCCAGGGCGTGACCAGTCGCCAAGTGCAACTACCGGCGGGGACGTTCTTTCCGCTGCTCGGCGGTGCGTCGGTGCAAGGCGGTCAGGCACTCACAGTGGCCGCGCCGGTGACGGCGATTCCGGCTTTCGTGCCGGCGGGGACCGTGCTGCCCTTGCTGCCCGAGGCGGTGGACACGGCGGTGGCGGCAACGCCTTCGAGCGTGACGACTCTTGCGCAAGTGGGTGACAATCGGGAGCTTTGGCTGTGGGGCGGCGGGCACAGCACGTTTGCCGACGGCGCGATGCAGTACACCTGGCAGGCCGACACCTGGACCGGACCGCCGAAAACCGTGCTGTGGAACGGCAAGCCGGTGGCGATCGTGGCGGGCGCGGTGACGGTGACGCTGCCAGGCACGGCGCAAGTCGATGGCAAGGCGAAGCTTTCGATCACGGGCGGCAAGGCGGGGTCCAAATTCACCCTGCTGTTCCGTTAGGCGGCTTCAGCGCCCCAGCAGCGGGCTCAGCGCGAGATACAGGCCCGCGCCCAACGTCGCCGCAACCGGCAGCGTCAACACCCACGCGACCAGGATGTTGCCCGCGACGCCCCAGCGCACCGCCGAGACCCGCTTGCTCGCGCCTACGCCCATGATCGCCGAACTGATGACGTGCGTGGTGGAAACCGGCGCCTTCAAGTACGAAGCAATCAGGATGACCAGGGCGCCCGCCGTCTCAGCCGCGAAACCGTGGATGGGCTTGAGGCGAATGATGCGCGATCCCATGGTCTTGACGATGCGCCAACCGCCCGCCGCGGTACCCATGGCCATCGCCGCGGCACAGGCGATGATGACCCACAGCGGCACGACCAATTCGCCCCTGGTCTGCCACGCCGTCAAGTTGACCCACGAAGGCGTGTCCAAGGGATGCTTGCCGTAGTAGGCGACCAGCGCCATCGTCACGATACCCATGGCCTTTTGCGCGTCGTTGCTGCCGTGCGACAGGGCCATCGTGCTCGCCGAGACGAGTTGCAGGCGGCGGAACCGGTGGTTGATCTTGGCCGGAGCACTGTGGCGCACGAACCACAACAGCCCGATCATGATGAAGAAGCCGAGCAACAGGCCGGCCAGCGGAGAAATGACCAGGCCTTCGAGGACCTTGACCACGCCCTTGCTGTGCAGGAGCGCGTTCAACGTGGCGCCCGGCTTGGTGGATTCGTCCAATACCCGGTGCGAGAGGACCGCGCCGACGATGCCGCCGACCAGCGCGTGCGAAGAGCTCGACGGAATGCCGAAATACCAGGTGACGAGATTCCAGATGATGCCGGCGCCCAATGCGCTGACGACGACGGTTTGCGTGATGGTCACGGGATCGGCGATGTCGCCGCCGATGGTCTTGGCCACGCCGGTGCCCAGGAACGCGCCGCCGAAGTTGAAAATCGCCGCCAGGATGATGGCGTTGCGGGGCGACAAGACGCCGGTGGAGACCACGGTGGCGATCGCGTTGGCGGTGTCGTGAAAGCCATTGATGTAGTCGAACGCGAGGGCGAGCACGATCACGCCGACCAGCAGGTAGAACGGATCAACCATTCTTCACGACCACCGACCTGATGAGATCGCAGACGTCGTCGCAGGCGTCGATCGCGTGCTCGATCGAGTCCAAGACCTCCTTTTCGCGGATCAGCTCGATCGCGTCGGTCTGCTCGCTGAACAACCGCCCGATCGCATTGCGGTAGTGCGTGTCGCCGACATTCTCCAGGGCGTGCACGCGCGCGAGAAGCACGTACAGCTCCGCGTGGCGCTTGTCGTCCTGCAACAGGTGGATGCACTGCGCGACGATCCCCGCGGCCTCGTGCGCCAGCTTGATGAGTTCACGCATCGCCGGCGTGACCCGTTCCAGGCGGTAGATCACGATCAGGCCTGCGCATTCCTCCATGAAGTCGAGGATGTCGTCCAGGGCAGCGGTCAGGTCGTGCAGATCCTCGCGATCGATCGGCGTCACGAAGGACTTGTCCAAAGCGTCGTAAAGTCCGTGCGACAGTGCGTCACCTTCGTGCTCGATGGCGCGCAACTCCTCGGCAATGATGGCAAATCGCTCAGGGGCGGCATCGCCGAATTGGCTGAAGCACTCCGCGCCCTTGGCCATCATCACAGCCACGCTGTCCAACTGGTGCAAGAAGCTGTTTTCGCGCGGAAGCAGCCATTTGACCACGACGTCGAGGAACATGAGCAGCCTCCGGATGTCACTTTGTTGGCCGCAGTATGGCCATGCCGCGCGCCGACGTCACCCCCGCCGGTCAGGCTTGCGCTCCTGTGCCGCGATCGGCCCCAACTCCGTCAGCGGCACGTGACGCCATGCCCCGGCAGCCAGATCGCCCAACTGCACGTCACCATAGGCAATCCGCTTCAACTTCGTGACCGGATGGCCCACGGCCGCACACAATCGGCGCACTTCGCGGTTCTTGCCCTCGGTCAGTTGCAGCCAAAGCAAGCTCTCCTTGCCTGAAGTCTTGCGCAGTTGCACGCTAGCCGCTTGCAGCCACTGGCCGCCGTCCTCGATGCCTTGCTGCAAGCGCGTCAGATCCTCGGCCTGCACCCGACCGCGCACCGTTGCCACGTAAGTCCGCACCACGCCTGTATTCGGGTCGGTCAGCCGATCGGCCAGCCGCGTGTCGTTGGTCAGCAGCAGCAGACCCGTGGTCGCGAAGTCCAGTCGCCCGACCGGAACCACATGCACATCCAGGCCTTGCAGGCAGTCGTAGACGGTCGGCCGGCCCTGTGGATCGTGGCGCGTCGTCACCATGCCGCGCGGCTTGTTCAACGCGATCAGGACCTTTTGCGCCGCTCCCACGGTTTCGCCGTCGATCTCGATGCGCGCTTGCTCCGGCACCACCGGCAGCAGCGGATCGCGCACCGTCGCGCCGGCCACGCGCACCCGCCCGGCCTCGATCAACCGGCGCGCCTCGGTCCGCGTCGCCAGGCCAAGCTTGGACAGCGCGCGTTCGAGCGGCACGTGACCGGAGGGCAAGGCCATGGCATCCGCCTGGTGCAACGCTGCAGCGCGGCAGGAAAAGGGTTGGCTCAGCTGGCCCAGCGCCCGGCGACGATCGAGGCCACGGCGGTGATTGCGGACATCGGTTGGACGCCGATGTTGCTCGGAAACAGGGAGGAATCCGCCACGACCAGCCGCTTGACGCCCTGGACCTGGAAGTGGTCGTCCACGGTCACGCCGCAGAAGAAATGCGAGGCCACCAGCGGCACTGCACCCGGACGCGGTTGCACCGAGGCGATTTCGCGCGCCTGCTTGACCGTCGTGATGATCTCGGGGGCGCCGTACACGCCCGGCCAGACTTCGAGCGCGCCGGCGCGCAGCATCCCCTCGGCCAAGATCGCGAGAGCACGCAGGAGTTGCCGACGATCCTCGGAAGTGGGCCGGTAGTGGACGCTCGGCCCCCACGGCCCGCGCCGCACCCTGCCCCTCGCCTGGGCTCGCACCGTGGCCGACCACGTCGCCACTTGTTCCAGGCTTTCCAAGCGGTTGGCCAACGCGCTACCGAAACCGGGCACGTGCGCCGCCCTCAGGGAACCCGGCAGCACCACGCTCGTCAGTTCGACTCCGTCATCCCGGAAGGCGTGGCTTTCCATGGCTTGCGTCGCTTCGACACCATCGATCGGCCGATGCATCAGCCCGGCGATCTGCGCGGTCGGGTGGCACTGAAAGCCCACGCCGACATCGGTCACGCCACTGCGCGCCAGAATCCAGGGCGACTGCAGCGCGCTCGCCGCCAGGATGACCGCGCGTTTGGCTCGTGCCCGCATCGACTTGCCCGAATCGAAGCGCCCCTGCACGCCCGTCGCCACGCCGTTCTCGATGACTACGCGGTCGACCTTGCAGCGGGCGTAGATGCGCGCCCCGTCCCGCACGGCCGTGGGCAGAAGCGTCACGTCTACGCTGGCTTTGGCGCGATGGGGACAGCCCTGCATGCACCGACCGGAACCCTGGCAGCCGGGCGCGCTTCGCCACGTCGGCGCCGCTTGACCGGGCAGCACCTGCAGCAACGCGCCGCCGCTCTGGCCCCACAGCTCGCGCGGCGTCTTGGCCACCGCGAGTTCCAGATCCATCTGTTCGCGCGCCAACTCCAGGGACTCCCAGGGTAAACGTTGCGCCCAGCGCGGGTCCATCGCCACCCAGCCCCGCCACACCGACTCCGGCAACGGCACCTGCACGGCGTGTCCCACCACGGTCGACCCGCCCACGCAGCGCCCCTGCAGCAGCGGCATCGCGTCGGGCCCGAAAGCCAGCTGCGCGCCACAGTCGCGGAACAACTTCCCGAGTGCCTCCAGGCCATCGCCGCGCGCTGGCACCGCTGGAGCGCCTTCTTCCAGCACGAGCACCGACCGCCCCGCCGCCGCCAGCCAGCGCGCACAAGTGGCTCCCGCGGCACCGGATCCGACGATGACGAAGTCCGCCGTCTCGTCGACGTCGTAGGTCGCACCGTCGTACATCGTCATCGCGTCACCAGCGCCACCAGCTTCCACCACTGCACCAGCCGCCGCAGCCAGTTCATCCGGTGCGTGGCCATCGACTGCAGCAACGCCTCGCGGCGACCGGGAGCCAGCAGGCGAAACGTGCGACCGTGCCGCAAGATCGCCAGCAGATCAGCAACCGCCAGGGTAAGGTGCAGCAGTGCCAGGGTGTGACGCGGGAACGACGGCGGCAACGGCCGGCCCTTCCAGCCAGGCACGATGGCGGTACATACGAGTTTCACTGAGGTCTCCGCGGGGGAACGCGGGTCGAATTCGGGATGCGCCTACTTGCAGACGCCCGACTGGCAGGTCAAGACGCCCTCGCCGCACGCCCCGCCGTCAGGGGCTGATGCGTGCAAGCAGGCGCCCGTGGCGGGGTCGCAGCTGTCGTTCGTGCACGGCTGCAGATCGTCGCAATTCTTGGGTGTTCCGCTGCACAGCCCCAGCGTGCACTGGGGGCTTTGCACGCAACCGTCCAACGTGGTGCAGGTTGCGCCGTCAGCCAGGGGCACCGTGTCGCACACGCCGTTGCTGTCGTTGCAGGCATCGGCCGTGCAAGGGTTGCCGTCGTCACAGGTTTTCGCCTTGCCGACGCACAGGCCTGCCTGGCAGGACGCGCCGACCACGCAAGGCCCGACGCCGAGACAGGCCGTGCCGTCCGCGGACTGGGCGTGGCCGCACAAACCACTTTGCGGATTGCAGGCATCCAGCGTGCAGGCGTCGTCGTCGTCGCAGTCCTTGGCCTTGCCGCCGCATTGTCCGGCGGCGCAAAGGTCGAACGAAGTACAGAAGTTACCGTCGTTGCACGGCTTTTCGACCTGGACGTGGGTGCAGTCACCTGCGAGGTCGCAGGTGTC
>CAYHHL010000213.1:0-10297 GCA_964356325.1 uncultured Enterobacteriaceae bacterium
CACGAGGAATTCGCCGTCGGTCACGTCGAGGTTCAGGCGCTGCACCACGTGCACGTCGCCGTACCACTTCTCGATGTCCTGCAAGTGAACGTTTGCCATGCAGTCCGGGGACGGCGGCCTAGCGCCGGGGCGCGCTTATAGCACCGCAACGGCTGGCGTAGAAGCAGGGCACAACTCGACCTTGACCGGCGCGGACCCCGAACGTAGGGTCTAGCCCGGCCAGCGGAATCGCCCCGCAAATGAGGTTGGAGATGCGAGTGTTCGTTGCGCAATCGGCGTCCCTGTTCGCCCGCCTGGCCGTGCTTGCCTGCCTGATCGCGCTCGGCGCCCTGAACGCGTGCAGTGAGTCCGCCCCGACGACAGCCACAGGCCTCGCCGCCGACGTCACCGCGGACGTACACAAGGATTTCACGTTCGCCGACACAGGCCTCGCCCCGGACGCTCCGCTCGATCTGGTCGGCGACGTCCTCGATGCCGCGACCGACGCGGTAGACGTCAGCGCTGGTGTCGAGATCGAGGGCGCCGGCGACGCCAAATTGGCCGACGGTAGCGCCGAGACCTGCAACCAGCCCGGCTGCCCGTGCATCGCCAACAACAAGTGCGACTCCGGGTTTTGCTTGGAGTCCGCGGACGGCTCGGTGTGCGCCCAGAGCTGCTCGACCGAATGCCCCAGCGGCTACGATTGCAAGACCGTGCAAACCGGTGGATCTGACCTGCTTTCGGTGTGCGTGCCCCGGTTCGCGCGCCTGTGCGAGCCCTGCCTGGCCGACGCGGACTGCGCGACCTTGGGCGCATCGACCGCGAAATGCTTGGCGTATGTGGGCGCGGACGGCGGCGTGGCGGGGTCGTTCTGCGGCGGCAGTTGCGACGCGGCCAACCCGTGCCCCGGCGACTACACCTGCGTCGATCTCGACCAGGGCGGCGGCGCGTCGGTCAAGCAGTGTCGCAAGAGCAATCTCGCGTGCGGGTGCGACCTTCGAGCCAAGACCATGAAACTATCGACGAAGTGCTCCATCGTCAGCACGCTCGGCACTTGCGGCGGCCAGCGCTCCTGCGGCGCCTCGGGATTGTCGGCCTGCAGCGCGCCGGCGGCCCAGGAAGAGACCTGCAACGACCAGGACGACGACTGCGACGGCAAGACCGACGAGCCCGGCCCCGCTGTGTGCAACGACGCCAACCCTTGCACCTACGACAACTGCGTGTCGGCGCAATGCCAGCACCCTGGCGCCACCGGTGCCTGCGACGATGGCGACGCTTGTACCGGCAATGACTTGTGTACCAACGGTTTCTGCTTGGGATCGGCCTTGGATTGCGACGATGGCAACCCCTGCACGCAGGACGCTTGCCCCAAGGCGACTGGCTGCAGCCACACGCCGGCCGATGGCGGACCGTGCTCCGACGTCAGCGTGTGCACGTCTGGTGACGTGTGCCAGGGTGGAAAATGCCAGGCGGGCGTGCTGGATACATGCAGCGACGGCGTCGATTGCACGACCGACTCCTGCGACGCGCAGACCGGCTGCAAGCACGCGCCGAACACGCTGGCTTGCGACGATGGCAACGTCTGCTCGCTCGGCGACGCGTGCAAGTCCGGCTCGTGCCAGGGTGTGTCGGTCCTGGTCTGCGCCGACGGCAACCTGTGCACTGACGATTCATGTGACAAGACCGTGGGATGCAAGCACGCGGCCAACATCGCGCCCTGCAACGACGGCAACAGTTGTTCGGTCGCGGACGTCTGCCAGGACGGCGAGTGTCAACCCGGCGAGCCGATCGAGTGCAACGACGGCAACGCATGCACGCTGGACGTCTGTGTGCCCAAGCAAGGCTGTGTCAGTTCGAACGCCAGCCTGGCGTGCGACGACGGCAACGCGTGCACCGAGGGCGACAAGTGCTTCGCCGGCAAGTGCTCGCCCATCAAGGCAAAGGTCTGCAGCGACGGCAACCCGTGCACCGACGATGGCTGCGACAAGGCACAGGGCGGCTGCGTCGCCGTGGCCAACACCGCACCGTGCAACGATAACAACGGCTGCACGCTGCTCGACGTCTGCCAAGACGGTGTGTGCGCGCCTGGAGCCCCCAAGGCGTGCGACGACGGCAAGCCCTGCACCGCGGATAGCTGTGATTTCAAGCTGGGTTGCCAGAACCCGCCGAACACCATGCCCTGTGACGACGGCAGCGTATGCACGGTGGGCGACGCTTGCAGCAACGGCGCGTGCAAGCCAGGGACGGTCGTCGCCTGCAACGACGGCAACGCCTGCACGACCGATTCCTGTGATGCCAAGCTTGGTTGCAAGTCAAGTGCCAACGCGGCGGCTTGCGAGGACGGCAACCTGTGCACGCTGAACGACGCTTGCACCGCGGGCAGCTGCAAGGCGGGCGCCGCCAAGTCGTGCGACGACAAAAACGTCTGTACCACCGACACCTGTGACGCCGCGACCGGCTGCGTGGCGTCGGCCAACACGGCGCCATGCGACGACGGTTCGGGCTGCACCACCAAGGACTTGTGCTCGGACGGCAAGTGCACGGGCAGCGCGGGCTGCGATCCGCTCGCGACCTGCAAGGCGAGTGGCAACGGCTTGGCGTGCGTGTGCAAGGCCGGCTACCAGGGCAACGGCTTCACGTGTGGCGACATCGACGAGTGCACAGCCGGCACCGCGCAGTGTGCGGCGAACACCGAATGCAGCAACACAGTCGGCAGTTACGCGTGCCCCTGCAAGACCGGCTACAACAGTTGCGACAACAACTCGGCAAACGGCTGCGAGTCTACAGCGGCGACCGACCCGCAGAACTGTGGCGGCTGCTCGAACCCCTGCCCGGGAGGCCAGTCTTGCGTCAGCGGCAAGTGCAGCGGGGGCTCCTTGACGCCGGGCGACAACACCAAGGTGATCTCGCGCTATGGCTGGCAGATCAAGTGCAATGTGTGGATCGCCGACCTTTGCAGCGATTGGTGGGTCATGCCGCCGACGTCCTGGATCGATGATTCTGACTTCCTCGTCAGCAAGTGGTACCGCATCCACGGCTGCCCGGCCGCCAACTTCGCGTGCCAACTCGCCACCGGCAACCCAAACTTCACGAATTCGTGCGTGACCAAGCCCATCGGCGGCATGAACTGCTTGCAGATGTCGGGCAACGCGGTGTCGAACACGAGCACGCAATACACCCAGCAAGCCACCACGGTTCCGGGCTCACCGTGGTGCTTCTTCTCCGGCTGCGGCGGCGAGGACCCGCCTCAGTTGCGCTGCGCTGGCTGGTAATCCTGGCTGTAACGAACCAGCCGGGCCAGTCTCTCGCCCTCAGCCTCAGCCCGAGCCCGAGCCCGAGCCCGAGCCCGAGCCCCGAGCCCCGAGCCCCGAGCCCCGAGCCCGAGCCCGAGCCCGAGCCCGAGCCCGAGCCCGAGCCCGAGCCCGAGCCGGAGCCCGAGTCCGTGGCCGGAGCCGCGGCCGGAGCCGGCGCGCCCGCATCGGCGCGCTCGGCGACCCAGCAACAGCGGAAGTGAGGGCGCGCCGTGCGCGCACTCACTTCATCTTGATGCGCAGGATCATCTCCGCCTGCTGCGCCGCATTGACCGCTACCGGCTTGCCAGTGGAATCGACACCTTGCGAGCCCACCGCGTACACCGATGACGTCGCTGCGTCGATCCAAACCTTGTTGGCCTGGGTCAGCGCGAGGTTCTGCACGCACGTCGTCAGGTCGGTACCCGCTGAAACGATGAGCTTGTTCCAGGACCAGACGCCCGCCGCGAACGAGCCGTGCAGCACGAACACCGACCGGCAGAAGTTGGCGTTGTCCACCGTGCCGGCGACCCAGCCTTCGGTTGCGGTGACGTAGACGCTGCGGACGTCGAACGCCGTGCCCCACGTCATCGGCATACCCGCGTAGGCCGGCGTCTGCTGTGTCCACGTGGTGCCATCGAAACTGTATAGTGTGCCCGCAGTGCCGCCGACGAGCATGTGGCCCGCCGCGCTGCCGTGGATGGTGCGGAACTGGCCGATGGCGGGCACCGCGCCCAGGTTGATGGTCTTGACCAGCGAGTTCGGGTAGGCCACGCCGTCGGCATACGCCACGCCGCCCAAAGTGTCCGAGCCGTCGCACGAATTCTTGGTGTTGCCGTCCCAGACCGCGACCACGGACTGGGTCGGATTGCCGTTGCTGGACACGGTGCCGACCGCGTACACCGCCGTGCCAGAAGCCGCGTACACGTCAGCGATGTCGAGGTTCATCTGATTGCACGAGGACTTGGACGAGGAGACCGCCAAGCGGACCAGCCCGGACCAGCCTCCAGGTACGGCGAAATTGACGTAGCCGAACGTCGAGACGGTGTTCTCGTTGCTGTCGCTCGGGCCGCCGATGACATAGCGCTCGATGCCGACGCTGGGGTTGTACAGGTCCACCGCGTTCAGACCGCGCGTGAAGGCGGAAAGCTGAGGACCGCCCGCGGGTTTCCAGAAGCCGGTCGCCGCGTCGAAGATCATCGCGTAGGCCGTTGTGCTCGTCGGCGTGCTGCTGCCGACCGCGAGCCGGTTGCGCACGTCCATCAGAATCGACTTCGCGCCGAGTGCCGCGTTGTACTGCAATCCGAGCGCAGGCGTTTCCGCGACGTTGGTCATGATGCCGTTGGACGGGCTGATCGTGTTGTCCGCGCCCGACGAGTAGATGTTGCCTCCCACTCGACGATCGATGCCCGTCAGCACGCCATTGGTCTTGGCGCCGCTGACCCGCGCGGTGATCTCCTCGAGGCCCGTGCACAAGGAACCTGCACAGAACGGGTACTTGTAGCCCACCGGCTGCGTGCTGCAGGTGGTGCCGAACGCCTTGTTGGCCTGCGCGCAACCCTTGGTGGCGTCGCACGTGTCGACGCTGCATTCCAAGCCGTCGTCACAGTTCTGCGTCGCCGGCACCACGCACTTGCCGGTCGCGCACTTGCTGATCGCCTGGAAGGTCAAGCTGTTGCACGACGAGTTCGCGCACTGCGCGCCGTCCGCCACGGCGATGTTCTTGCAGCCCGCCACCTTGTCGCAACTGTCGGTCGTGCACACGTTGACGTCGTCGCAATTCAACGCCTTGCCGCCGACGCACGCGCCGCCACTGCACAAGTCGCTGGTCGTGCAAGCGTCGCCGTCGTCGCACGCCGCGGTGTTGTTGGCGTGCAAGCAGCCCTGGACCTTGTCACAACTGTCGCTAGTACAAGGGTTCTTGTCGTCGCAATTGGGCGCCGCGCCGCCGATGCAGTTGGTGCCGCTGCACGCATCGCTGGTCGTGCACGCGTTGCCGTCGTCGCAAGTCGCGGTGTTGGCGGTGTGGGTGCAGCCCTTGACCTTGTCGCAGGCGTCGTCCGTGCACGGTTTGCCGTCGTCGCAATCGGGCGCCACGCTGCCCACGCACGCGCTGCCGCTGCACTTGTCCACGGTCGTGCACGCGTTGCTGTCGTTGCAGCCCGCGCTGTTGGCCGTGAACACGCAGCCCGTGCCCGGGTCGCACGCGTCGTCGGTGCAGACGTTGCCGTCCACACAGCTGATCTGCGTGCCGTTGCAGCCGCCGCTCGCGCAGATGTCGCTCTTGGTGCAGGCGTTGTTGTCGTTGCAGGCGCTCGTGTTGTTGCTGTAGATGCAGCCCTGCAGCGCGTTGCAACTGTCCTGAGTGCATACGTTCTTGTCGTTGCAGTCGACGGGGGCGGGCACCGCGCTGCACTTGCCGGCCGTGCACGTCGCGGCGGGTTGGAACAGGCCGCTTGCGCAAGTGGGCTGGCTGCAGGCCGTGCCGTCGGTGATGTTGCTATGGATGCAACCACCCGCTATGTCACACGAATCGATGGTACACGGGTTGTTGTCGTTGCAGTCCTTGCCGCCCGATCCCGCGCACTTGCCGGCGTTGCAGATGTCGTTGCTGTTGCAGGCGTTGCCGTCGTTGCACGGCTCGGTGTTGTTCGCGTTCTGGCAGCCGGTCGACGCGTCGCAAGTGTCTGTCGTGCAAACGCTCTTGTCGTCGCAACTGATGGCGGCGCCCGGCTTGCAACTGCCCGCAGCGCACTGGTCGCCCTTGGTGCACACGGTGCCATCGTCGCACGCGCTGGCGTTGTTCGCGTGCAAGCAACCCTTGGTACTATCGCATGAATCGTCCGTACACAGGTTCTTGTCGTCGCAATTCGGCGCCGCGCCGCCCACGCAAGCGCCACCGTTGCACGCGTCCGCCGTGGTGCAGGCGTTGCCGTCGTTACAGCCCGCGGTGTTGCTCACATACACGCAACCGGCTGAAGGATCGCACGAATCGTTGGTGCAACCGTTCTTGTCGTCGCAAGCGAGCGAGCCGGCGCCGCCGCACTTGCCCAAGTTGCATACGTCGCCGGTCGTGCAGGCATTGCCGTCGTTGCACAGCGCAGTGTTGGTCGCGAACAGGCAGCCCTTGCCCGGGTCGCAACTATCGGTCGTGCAACCGTTCTTGTCGTCGCACTGAACCTGGGTCGAGCCTGCGCAAATGCCGCCGCCGCACACGTCGCCGGACGTACACGCGTTGCCGTCGTTGCAGCCGACCGCGTTGTTGCTGTGCACGCAGCCCTTGCCCGGGTCGCAACTGTCGTTGGTGCAAGGGTTCGCATCGTCACAGTTCGGTGCCTTGCCGCCCGCGCAACTGCCCACCGAGCAAACGTCGCCCGTGGTGCACTGGTTGCCGTCGTCGCACAGCGAGGTGTTGGCGTCGTACACGCAACCCGAGCTGCCGTCGCAACTATTGTCGGTGCAAGGGTTCTTGTCATCGCACGCCTTGACCACGCCCTTGCACGCGCCGCCCGCGCAGGTATCGCCGGTCGTGCAGGCGTTGCCGTCCTCGCACACCGAGCTGTTGTTCACGTGCACGCAGCCCTGCAGCGTATTGCAAACGTCCGTAGTGCAACCGTTCTTGTCGTCGCAGGACAGGATCGCCGGGGCCGCGCCGCACTTGCCGGCGCCGCACACCGCCTTGGCCGTGAAGCCGGAATCGCTGCAGCCCGCGTCCTTGCAAACCGTGCCGTCGGGCGCCGCCTTGTGGGTGCAGCCGCCGCTGGTGTCGCAACTGTCCGAGGTGCAAGGGTCCAGGTCATCGCAGTTCACCGCGCCGACAGCGCCTTTGCAAATCCCGCTGCCGTCGCAGGTATCCGCGTCGGTGCATGCGTTGCCGTCGTCACAGCCCTTGGTGTTGAAATTGGAGACGCAGCCCTTTTGCGCGTCGCAGAACTCGTCGGTGCACACGTTCTTGTCGTCGCAATCGACCACCACGCCCGGGATGCACGCGCCGTCGCCACACTTGTCGCCCTTGGTGCAGACCGAGGCGTCGTCGCATGTGCTGGTATTGTTGGTAAATACGCAGCCCAGCGCCTTGTCGCACTTGTCGTCGGTGCAGCCGTTCTTGTCGTCGCAGGTGACCGCGGCGCCGGGCTTGCAACTGCCCGCCACGCACTGGTCGCCGCTCGAGCAGGCGTCCTTGTCATCGCAAACCGCGCTGTTGTTCTGGTGCGTGCAACCGCCGGTCGGCGAGCAAAGGTCGTCGGTGCAAGGGTTCTTGTCATCGCAGGATTCCGGCGCGCCCAGGCTGGTGCACTTGCCCGCCGCGCAAGTCGAGCCCTTGTCGAACGAGCCGTCCGCGCCGCAACTCGCGACCTTGCAGCCGGTACCGTCGGTAGAATTGCTCGCCACGCAGCCCTTGGTCGGGTCGCAAGCGTCGACGCTGCAAGGGTTGCCGTCGTCGCAGAGCAACGGTGCGCCGGCCTGGCAGGCGCCGTTCTTGCACGCGTCGCCCTTGGTGCAAGCGGTGCCGTCGTCGCAAATCGCCAGGTTGTTGGCCTTCTTGCAGCCAGCGGCGGGATCGCAACTGTCGTCGCTGCACACGTTGCCGTCGTCGCAACTGGCCTTCGGTCCGGGAATGCACACGCCCGAGAAGCAGGTCGCCGGGTCGCTGTGGGTCAAGCCGTCGCATTTGGCGTCGGCGCACACCACGCCGGTCGCGAGGTTCTCGTGCTTGCAACCAGCCTTGACGTCACAGGTATCGGTCGTGCACGGGTTCTTGTCGTCGCAGTCCGGCTTGGCACCGCCCACACACTTGCCGACGTCGCAGGTGTCCGCGGTGGTGCAAGCATCGCCGTCGTCGCAGGCATTGCTGTTGGCGGAAATCGCGCAACCGACCACGGCATCGCACAATTCGTTGGTGCAAGGGTTCTTGTCGTCGCAGTCGACCGCCTTGCCGGCCACGCAGGTGGCGTCCGCGCACAGGTCCACCGCGGTGCAGGCGTTGTCGTCGCTGCAGGCCGCGCTGTTGGCGAGGTGCACGCAACCCTTCGCCTTGTCGCAGCTATCGTCGGTGCAAGGGTTCTTGTCGTCACAATTGGCCGCCGCCCCGCCCACGCATTTGCCGACGTCGCAGGTGTCCGCAGTCGAGCAGGCATCGCCGTCGTCGCAGGCATTGCTGTTGGCCGAAATCGCGCAGCCGACCACGGCATCGCACAACTCGTTGGTGCAAGGGTTCTTGTCGTCGCAGTTCAGCTTGCCGCCGCCCTGGCACTGGCCGCCCTGGCAAGCGTCAGCCGTGGTGCAGGCGTTGTTGTCGTTGCAAGGCGTAGAATTGGGGATCGCCAGGCATTTGCCGCTCTTCGGGTCACAAGCGTCGTCCGTGCACGCGTTGCTGTCATCGCAATTGGTGGCCTTGCCGGGCAGGCACACGCCGCCGCCGCAGCCGTCGCCAACCGTGCAGCCGTTGCCGTCCTCGCACGCCTTGCCCGCGCCCGAGGCCTTGCTCGCGCACTTGCCCGCCACGCAAGCATCGTCGGTGCAAGCGTTCTTGTCGTCACAGTCGGTGTCGAGCTTGCAGGTGCAAGTCAACGCGCCCGTGCAGGTACCGCTCTGGCATTTGTCGTTGCCGGTGCAGGCGTTGCCGTCATCGCACGCCGCGGCGTTGAAGATCGCCACGCAGCCGAGCGCCGAAACGCACGAGTCGTCGGTACACGCATTGGCGTCGTCGCAGGCTTTCGCGTTGCCGGTCATGCATTTGCCGCCCATGCAGGCGTCGCCCTCAGTGCAGGCGTCGCCGTCAGTGCAGGTGACGGACATCGGCAAGTTGCTGAACTTGCAGGCGCCCGCCTCGCACGCGTCCTTGGTGCACGGGTTCTTGTCGTTGCACTGCTCGTCGCTCGCGCACCCGCACGCAGGCTGGCCCGCGCACAACCCGGCCTGGCACGCGTCGCCATTGGTGCACGCGTCGCCGTCCTCGCAGGTCGCGGCATTGGCCAGGTAGACGCAAGTGCCAGTCTTGGCTTCGCAACCGTCGTCAGTGCACGGGTTCTTGTCGTCGCACTTCACGCCGCCGGAGCCGCCCGCGCACTGGCCGTCCAGGCAGGCGTCCTCGGCCGTGCATGCGTCGCCGTCCGAGCACGCCGCCTTGTTGTTCGTGTGCGCGCAGCCGGTCGTCGGGTCGCAAGTGTCGTCGGTGCAAGGGTTGCCGTCGTCGCAGGAGTTGGGCGCGCCGGTGCCGCACTTGCTGTCCTTGCAGGTCTCGCCCAGCGTGCAGCCGTCGCCGTCGTCGCAGGGCGTGGGATCCACAGGCGAGGTGACGCAGCCGGTCGTCTTGTCGCAACTATCTGATGTACAGGCGTTCTTGTCGTCGCAATCCTTGGCTGGCCCGCCCTGGCAACTGCCGTCTTTGCAGGCGTCGCCGTTGGTGCAGGCGCTGCCGTCGTCGCAGGTGACGGTGTTGTTCTGGTGCTTGCAACCCGTCGCGTCGTCACAAGCATCGTCGGTACAAGGGTTGCCGTCGTCGCACGAGGCCGCGCTACAGGTCGCCACGTCGCCGGGCGCATCGTCTGCAACGTCGCCGGCCACTTCCTGCCCGCCCAGTTCGCCGAGTTGCAGGTCGCCGCCCACGTCGCTTGCCGCCACATCGACGGCCTTGGGCCCGATCGTCGCCTTGTCTTCTCCACATGCGGCCAGACCAGCTACAGCCACGCACACCAGGACGAGACGAAACGAGCTCAAACGCATGTGGGCCTTCCTGCGCGCCTGGGGGGATGGCGCGTCCAGCAAGCCACTGTAGCGGAATGGCAAAGGCTTGGCCTTGGGTATTTAACAGTTCTTTACATACTGACAAGTCTTTGATTCGCGCAGGGAATTTTTGGAATTGCGAAAAATTCTTGCCCTCGGCGCCAGCCGGTGTAACTTCAACTGTTAGCTTGGCCTAGGTCTCGGGTGTAGTACTTCGTCACGGGGTTTCGATCAGTTGGCGACGGCAGGAAAATTGCCGGCGGCTGAAGCCGCGCCTTGATCTGCGAAGTCCGCCTACGCGG
>CAYHHL010000214.1:0-10073 GCA_964356325.1 uncultured Enterobacteriaceae bacterium
GGCCCCGGCTCCGGCCCCGGCCCCGGCCCCGGCCCCGGCCCCGGCTCCGGCCCCCGCCCCCGAACCCGCCCCCGAACCCGCCCCCGCCCCCGCCCCCGCCCCCGCCCCCGCCCCCGCTCCCGCTCCCGCTCCCGCCCCCGCTCCCGCTCCCGCTCCCACGCTCTGCGCCAACCCCGGCCCCAACGGCTCGCCCTCCCGCGGCATCTGGGTCTGGACCCCAGTCATCGGCACCAACTCCGCTGAAATGCAAAAGTTCTTCACCTTCGGTCACAGCAAGGGCGTCAGCCAGGTCTACGTCGACGGCCCGGGCCTGACCTCCAACCCTTCGGTTCTCGGCGCTTTCACCATCGCCGCGGCCAAGGAGTGCATGTCCATCGAATTGCTGTACGGCGCCTCGTCGTGGGCCCTGACCAGTGGTCACTCCATCGCCATCGGCCACGCGCAGAAGGCGGCGAGCGCGGTCGCGGGCCTGGCGGTCAAGCCGACGCACCTGCACTACGACGTCGAGCCGTACACCTTGGCGCAATGGTCCACCGACATGAACGGCACCGCCAACCAGTACCTCGACCTGCTCGAAAAGCTCGCACCCATCGCCCACGGCGCCGGCATGGGCCTGACCGTGGACATCCCGTTCTGGTACGACGGCAAGCTCATCACCCGTGGTGGCGTCACCCGGCCGTTGAACGAGTGGATCCAGGACCGCGCCGACCGCGTGGTGCTCATGGACTACCGCGACACCAGTTCGGCCATCATCTCGAGCGCCACGACCGAGATCGCGTACGGCGCCAAGATCGGTCGCCAGGTCGTGCTCGGCGTCGAGACCATGTGCATCTCGCCCTCGCTCATCACCTTTTGCGAGGAGGGCAACACCGCCTTGAACGCGGCGCTGACTACAGTCCAGGCGACGCTAGGCGGCCAGGCCGGCTTCGGCGGCTTCGCGGTGCACCACTACGGCTCGTACCTGCTGCTGAAGCCCTGATTTCTACAGTCCTGCGCCGATCCCCCTCGGCAGGAAAGCCGTCAGCCGCCCCGACTTGTCACGCGCAGGTCGGGGCGGTTGGCGTTTTGTCTCACGCGCAACAGGACGAACCGCAACAGGACTTGCCACCGGGCTTCACCGCCTCGATGGTCGCCGACGCCACGTAGTTCTCCGCGCCCGAGCCCGGCAGCCACTCGCTGATGAACGCTCGGCTTTCTTCCTTCACCTCGACGCGAATGGCCTCGAAGCCGGCCCCTTGGAGCATCCCCCGGATCGCGTCGACGCTCGCGGCGCCGGCCACGCAACCGGTGAGCGCGGCGACTTCGTTGGCGAGGGCTTCGGGCAGCTCTGCCGTGGCCACGACGTCCGAGATGGCCAGCCGACCACCGGGCTTGAGCACACGGTATGCGTCACCGAAGACCGCGGCCTTGTCCGGGCTCAGGTTGATGACGCAGTTGGACAGGATGACATCGACGGTGTTGTCGCCGACTGGCAGGTGCTCGATTTCGCCGAGCCGGAACTCGACGTTCCTCGCGCCCAGTTGCTGAGCATTCGCACGGGCTTTCGAGATCATGTCCGCGGTCATGTCCACGCCGATGACGTGCCCCGAATCCCCGACCTGCTTGGCGGCGAGGAAGCAATCGAAGCCGCCACCGGCGCCCAGATCCAGCACGGTTTCGCCGGGTTTGAGCGCGGCGATGGCCTGCGGATTGCCACAGCCGAGGCCCATGTTTGCGCCTTCGGGCACCGCGGCGAGGTCATCGGCCGAGTAGCCCAGAGTCAAGCTGGCGTCCGCGCGGGGGCCGCAGCAGCCGGGTGCGCAACCCGTCGCTTCCGTCGCGCGTGCCACGTTGCCGTACTGCTCGCGCACGGCGGCGCGCACTTCATCTTTGGTCTGTTCACTCATCGTCCACCTCCTGCTTCTGGATTCGCCACAATGGGTTCGAGATCTTCGAGCCTGCCTTGGATCTGCTCCCTCGCGGTGCGGAAACGCGCCAGCATCTCGTCGCGAGACAGCGTCGGGTCCTGGCTCGCCGGATCGGCAATCGGCCAGTGCAGCCGGCGGACCTGGCCCAGAAACAGCGGACACACCTCCTCGGCGCACAGCGTGATGACGGTGCCGACGCTGGCCGGGTCGATCGTCTGCACCGACTTCGAGTGGTGGCCTGTCAGATCCACGCCGATTTCGCGCATCACTTCGACAGCATACGGATTGACGGTGGAGGGCTCGCTACCCGCGCTCTGGACGACGACGCGCGAGCCGAACCGCTTGCGGGCCAGGCCCTCGGCCATCTGGCTGCGCGCTGAGTTTGCGACACAGAGAAAGAGCAGGCCTTGGCTGGTATTCATGAGATTGCTCCGAGAACCTTCGTCGGGAAGTAGCGCCGCTGCGCCCACAAGGCGACGTGGACCAGGCCGATCAGCACGGGGACCTCGACCAGCGGGCCGATGACGGCGGCCAACGCTGCACCGCTGTGGATGCCGAAGCTCGCGATGGCGACCGCGATGGCCAACTCGAAGTTGTTCGACGCCGCGGTGAACGAAAGCGTGACGGTTTGCTGGTAGTTGGCGCCGACCCGCTTGGCCATGAAGAACGAGATCGCAAACATCACCAAGAAGTAGACGAGCAGCGGAGCGGCGATGCGCAGGACGTCCCACGGCAGTTGCACGATGGTTTCGCCCTTGAGCGAGAACATCACGACGATGGTGAAGAGCAGGGAAATCAGCGTGATGGGGCTTATCCTCGGTACGAAAGCGTTTTCGTACCAGTGCCGGCCCTTGGCGCTGACCAGCACGCGGCGCGTGAGGAATCCGGCGGCGAACGGCACGCCCAGGTAGATGGCCACGGTCTTGGCGACTTCGGCTATCGAGATGTCGATGATGGCGCCAGGCAGGCCGAGCCAACCGGGCAACAGCGTCACGAAGAAGTACGCGTAGACGGGGAAGAACAGTACTTGAAACAGTGAGTTGAAGGCGACCAGGCCGGCGCAGTACTCCGCATCGCCCTTGGCCAGTTCGTTCCACACGATGACCATGGCGATGCACGGCGAAATGCCCACCAGGATCAAGCCGACCATGTAGTCGGGCTTGTCGGGCAACATCAGCACGGCAAGCGCGAACATCAATGCAGGCGCAATCAACCAGTTGAAGAGCACCGAGAGTCCGAACACGCGTTTGTTGCGGAACACCTTGCCCAGTTCTTCGTACCTGACCTTGGCGAGCGGCGCGTACATCATCAGGATCAAGCCGATGGCGATCGGAATCGAAGTCGTGCCCACGCTCATGCGGTCCAGGGCGGTGGTGAAACCGGGGGCCAGGAAGCCGAGACCGATGCCGAGCCCCATAGCCAGGAAGATCCACAGCGTCAGGTAGCGGTCGAGAAACGAGAGCTTGCCGAGGAGGCCGCTGTGCTTCTGCATGACGTTCAGGTCCTTGGCTTCATAGGCGTGCGATCGTCCGTGGCGCGATGCTGGCTCGTGTTCGTTCATCGTAGATAGACGATAAGCGTTCGGGCGCGCGCCGTCAAGCGGCAAATCCAGCACTGCCGTGCACACAACGTCAGACGCACCGTAAGCCCAGCGAAGTTCTCGCCTGGCACCGTCAATACCTCTACAGTTTCAAGTGCAACCATGACTTCTCGAACGCCACCTTTGCCAGGTGCCAGCGCCGAGCCGGCGGTTTGAGCGTGACCACTGGCTTGGGCTCGCCATAGAAGTCACCGCCGCCGAAGCCGGCCTTGCCGCCGCCGACCTCGATGAAGCACTCGCCATGACCGAGGAACCGCTGCGGCTCGCCCTTGCCGGTGATGGCCAGCGCGATGTTGTTGGCGACCACTTCGGCCTCTCCATGCGCAAAAACGCCGGCTTTGGGCAGCGGCTTGCCGACTTGCAGCGGAATCGACACCACATCGCCGATCGCGTACACGCCGGCAAAGCGAGTCTCCAAGGTGTGCCGGTCGACCGCGACCCAGCCGTTTTCTGCACACATCCCGGCGTCCCGTACCACCGCCGGGGCCCGGTGCGGCGGCACGTAGGCCAGCAGGTCGAAGTCCGCGTGCGCGCCATTGGCGAAATCCAACCGCTTGGCCTGCACATCGACCGAGGTGACCTGGTGCTCGGGGTGGTAGGCGATGCCCTTGGTCTCCAGCAGCTGGCGGACCGCGGCCGAAACGTCCGGGCCGGCGACGCCCATCGGCGCGGGTTCGGCGGCGTAGACCTCGACCGAAACGGCGTCGCCCAGGCCCTGTTCGCGGCAGAAATGCTCGATGAGCATGGCGCCTTCGTAGGGTGCCGCAGGACACTTGTACGCTGGCACGGCGGTCAGGACGACGATGCGGCCTCGTCGCAGCGACCGCAGGCTGTCGCGCAAGGTGACGGCGCCGGCCAGCGAGTAGAAGTTGTGCCCCGCCGCAGCCAGCCCGGGCACCAGTTCGGGCGCCAGTTCCGCCCCGAGCGTCACCACGAGGTAGTCGGCCTGCAGCACCTCGCCGGCCACCGTGACACGCCGCGTTTCAGGGTCGATGCGCTCGACTTCGCCGGTGCGCACTTCGATGCCCTTGCGTGCCAGCTTGTCGAACGGCCGCTGAATCGCCTCGGCCTCGCGCAGCCCGACCATGAGCCACAACAACGACGGGGCAAACACATGCTGCCTTTCCCGCTCGACCAGGATGATGCGGTGGCTGCGCGGCAAGCGCTTGCGCAGGGCGTGCGCCGTGGCCACACCGCCGACACCGCCGCCGAGGATGAGAACAGTCTTGGAATCGCTCATGAATAGTCTCCTGGTTTAGACGCGGCAAGGCGCCAGCTCAGAATACCAGCACCTTGTCGGCCCACACCGTCCAGTCGGTCAACTGCTCGAGCGTGCTGCGTTTGGCGAATTCGCTCAGTTGCGCCTCGGTCAAGCCGCGAGCGTCCATGCACGTGCCACAGACGCCGATGTCCGCGCCGTGCCTGGCCACGCTGCCCAGCATCAACTCGATATTGTAGAAGCCTTGCGGGACCTTCTGGCCGGCCCTGGCGCAACTCGCCGCGTCGCCCATGAGGAACACCTTGATCTCTTCGCCCGCGCGCCGCGACAGGGCTCCGGCCAGGCGCAGGCCGTTGTAGCTGCGCTCGGTGCCGTACGGCGGATCGTTCAGGATGAACAGCGTCTTTGCCATGTCCGGACTCCTTGTGTCGCGCTAATGCGCGGTATTTTCAACAGTTGAGACGCGCAGGCCCATCGCCCTCCAGTCGGCGACGCCTTGTTCCATGCGGTGGGCGCGAAAGCCCTCGGCCTGCAACACTTCGACCGCCTCGATCGCCAGCACGCAGTACGGGCCGCGGCAGTAGGCCACGACGGCGCGGTCGGTCGGCAATTCGGCGAGCCGGCGCCTCAGTTCGGCCAGCGGCACCGACAAAGCGCCGGGGATGTGACCGGCCCGATACTCCTCGGTCGGACGCACGTCGAGCACCGTCACTTCGCCGGCCAGGACGCGGCGCACCAGTTCCTCGCTGGCTACCGGTTCCAGGCCGCCGTGGCTTTGCAGGAATTCGCGCGTGACCTGGCCGATCTCGGCGAGGCGAGACTCGGCAAGTCCACGCATGGAAAGGTAGAACTGACACACGGCTTCGTCGGCCAGCCGGTATTCGACGTAGGTGCCCTTGCGTTCCGAAGCGACAAGTCGCGCGCCGCGCAGGATTTGCAGGTGCTGGGAAGCGTTGGCGATGCTCAGACCCGCCGCGGCGGCCAGCGCCTCGACGGTGCGCGGCCCTTGGCAGAGCAAATCTAGGATTTCCAAGCGGTTCGGGGCCGACACCGCCTTGCCGATGCGGGCAAACTGTTCGTAGATGGCGTCCTTGAAGTGGCGGTTGGCTGTCGTCATGGGCACTCTCGCTCATTCAATTGAGTGCTTGAATAGTAGCACCGGCGCTGAAAGTCAAGCGCTGCGACGGCCGCCGATCCGACTTCCCCAGTCGCACCGCCGGCTGTACCATCGCCCGCCCAGGAGGGCCGCATGACCATCGAAAGACGCAAGTTCCTCAAAGGCGCAGCACTGATCGCCGTGGCGCCGCTGGTGGGCTGCGAGTCGGCGCCGGCCGAGAACGCCACGGTCGCCTTGCCGATCTACACCTGGAAGGGCGCGCTGGGGCCCGAGACCCTGTTCCGCCATGGCGTCGCGAGCGGCGATCCGTTGCCCGACGCCGTCATCCTGTGGACGCGGGTCTCGCCGACGGACGTCAGCGCGCCGGTCAGCGTGTTCTGGGAGATGGCCACGGACGAGGCGTTCGGCAAGCGCGTCGCCGCGGGAATGTTCATCACCTCGACCGACCGCGATCTGACCGTCAAAGTCGACGCCACCGGCTTGACTGCAGGGACGCGATACTTCTACCGCTTTTGGCTGCAGGGCCGCAGCTCGGCCATCGGTCGTACGCACACCGCGCCCGAGGGCAAAGTGGACACCCTGCGCGCCGCGGTTTGCTCGTGCGCCCACTACACGAGCGGGTTCTACATCGGCTATCGCGCCATTGCCGCCCGGGACGACATCGATCTCGTCTTCCACCTCGGCGACTACATCTACGAAGGCGGCAACGGCGGCGGCGGCAGCGGCAACAGCGGCGTGCGCAACGTCGAGCCCGCACACGTGTGCTCGACGCTGGCCGACTACCGCACGCGCTACAGCCACCACAGGCTGGACGCGGACTTGCAAGAGGCCCACCGCCGGCATCCATGGGTTTCGGTCTGGGACGACCACGAGGTCGCAAACAACGGCTGGCGAGACGGCGCACCCGCCCACACCGACACCAGCCACGGCGCGTGGTCCGTGCGCAAGGCCGCGGGCATCCAGGCGAACTTCGAGTGGTTGCCGCGCCGCGAGTTCACCGACGGACGCATCTGGCGGCGCTTGAGCTGGGGCCAACTGGCGGACGTGTTCATGCTCGACACGCGCTTCTGGGGCCGCGATCAGCAAACGACGGGCAGCAATACCGCGGTGTTGACCGACCCGGCGCGGTCGATGCTGGGTCTGGACCAGGAGAAGTGGCTGTTCGAAGGGCTGACCGACAGCCAGGCGGCGTGGCGCATCCTCGGCCAGCAGGTGATGATGGGCCAACTCACCATCAAGAATCCGGATACCGGCGTGGACACCGCCATCAACACCGACCAGTGGGATGGCTATCAGGCATGCCGCGACCGGGTGTTCGCCGCGGCGCAGAAGGCCGGGCCAGGCCTGGTGGTGTTGACGGGCGACATCCACAGCTCGTGGGCGATCGATCTGGTCGCCGACGCCAAGGCTTACGACGCCAAGACCGGTGCCGGCGCCATCGGCGTCGAGGTGGTCGTGCCAGGCATCACGTCATCGGGCATGCCGGCGGGTCAGGCGCTGGTCGATCTCGCGCGCGAGCACAACCCGCACATCAAGTGGGCGGAGCTCGAGCACCGGGGCTACGCGATCGTGACCTGGACAGCGAACGAAGTGCGCTCGGAATGGTGGCACATCGACTCCGTGGCGACCCCGGGCGGGACGGCGGCGCTGGCCAAGAGCTTCGTCAGTGCCCGCACGGCACCGCACTTCTCGCCAGCGGCATAGATACCAGTCGTCGTGTGCAGGTCTATCGGCAGCTACTTCCTGTGATTTCAGGCAGTCCTTGGCCTCGACCGTTGGGTCTCCTACTTGGCTGTGCCCCTCACTTGGCGCTGCCCGTGACCACGACCGGCGTGGCACTCATGCCAGTGCCGCCGTTGCCCAACTGGCCGTTGCTGTTGTTGCCCCAGCACAGCACGGCGCCGTCCTCACGCAAAGCGCAAGCGTGGTCGGTGCCGGTGGTCACCGCGGTCGCCATGCCGCCGATGTCGATCTGCTGGGGAACATAGACGCTGCCCGATCCGCTCGCGCCAGCCTGGCCCTTGTCGTTGTTGCCCCAACAGGCGACCTGCCCGGTCTTGCGCACTGCACAGGTGTGGCCCTGGCCCGCGGCCAACATCGCGACATCGCTGAGGCCGCCGACGGTGACCGGAGATCCGACCGGTTGCGAGGAATAGTCGCCGGTGCTGAGCTGGCCGCTCGAATTCTTGCCCCAGCACCAAGCCTTGCCGGTCGCGTTCCAAGCGCAAGTGTGGTTGTCGCCACAAGCGATGTCGGTGACCGCGGGCAAGCCGGTCACGACGCCGGCCGGCAAGGGCGGGCTGTCGTAGACCGCGGTGCCGTGGCCGACCTGGCCATCGGTGTTGCGGCCCCAGCACTCGACCGCGCCGTCGCTGTGCATCGCGCATGCGTGGTGATCGCCTGCACAAACCCGCTTGACGTCCAGCACCGGCGCGACCTGCACGGGCGACTTCTGCGACTGCAAGGTCCCGTTCAGCATCTGGCCGCCATTGTTGTTGCCCCAGCCCCACAAGGTCAGGCCTTTGCGCACTGCCAGGCTCGTGTAAGTGCCCGCCGCGACGCGCAAGGCATCGGTGATGGTGCCCGCGGCTTCGGGGACGACAGCGTAGCCGTTGTTGTCGCCGTTGCCGGTCTGGCCGCCGAAGCGATCGCCCCAGCACGACACCTTGCCGCCGCCGTGCACCGCGCAGGTGTGCGAGTTGCCGGCGACCAGCATGGCGACCGCGCTGAGGCTGGCAACCGCCTTGGGTTGCAGGACCTTGTCAGATGTGGTCCCGCCGCCGACCTGGCCCTGGCTGGAGTTGCCCCAGCACGACGCGGTGCCGTCGGGATGCACCGCGCAACTATGGCGACCGCCGGCAGCGATGGCGATCGCCCAAGGGCCCGGCTTGGGCGGGGCGCTGCACTTGCCTTTCTGGCAGGTCTGCGCGCCGCCACACGAAGCGCCCTCGGCCGCCGCGGTGACGACGCAGGTGCAAGCCTTGCACACCGCAACCTGGCATGTTCCGACAGCAATGCCCGCGCAATCGCCCTCGCCGTTGCAGTCGCAGCCGGAGTCCAAACCGCCGGACTTGCCGTCGCCGTCCGCGACCTTGGCGTCACCCTCTTGCTTGGTCTCGCCGCCATCGCTTTGTGGAATCGCATCCGAGGGCGCGTCGACGCCCGCGTCACCGGCCAGTGCCCCCGCGTCGAGCCCTGCGTCACCGGCCAGCGCCCCCGCGTCGGCCACGTCGGCGGCGGCCTGGCCAGAAAAACGCGAACTATCGGGAACCGAAGCTGGGCAACCAGTCATGGCGACTGCTACGGCGACCAGGGTTGCCCACCTCTGGGGGCCGAGCGTGTGCAAGTCCATCGGCAGCTCCTTTTTTGAGAAATCGAGCAGTTTCCAGCACGAACAGCAACTTGTCACGGACAGGTGTGAAATGCCACGATGAGCCCGCACAAGACGGTACGGTGAATGGGTTGCCACGCTGCCACGTTCTTGTCCAGCACGGTGCATTTCTGGCATTGCCACGGAGGTCTCGATGGTGCGAATCCTGGTAACGATGGTGTTCTGGCTCGCGGGCGGCCTGTTGTTGGTGACCGGGTGCGAGACACTCGCCGAAGGCATCAGCCAGGAGTGCAGCACGGCCAGCAAGTGTACGTGCGAGGGCGCGGCGTCGTGCAGTTGGACGTGCCCGGGCGGCGCGTGCTTCTTCGAGTGCAACGGCTCGGGATCGTGCGCGTTCTCGTGCAGCGGCGGCGGTTGCACCGTCAAGTCGAAAGGCTCGGGCGCGACGTCCGTGGACTGCCCGGGCAACGGCTGCAACCTGACCTGCACCGGTTCGGGCAGTTGCGGCCTGACGAGCTGCAGCCACAACTGCGACGTTTCGTGCGCCGGCAGCTCGGGCTGCAACAATTCCTGCCACGACGAACAGACCTGCTCGCGTACCTGAGGTTGTTGGATCAGCCCCTACTGGGTGCAGCCGAAGGGGTGGAAGTCGCTGAACCCGAACCCGGGACCGGGACCGGGACCGGAGCCGGGACCGGAGCCGTGGCCGGAGCCGTGGCCGGAGCCGAAGCCGGAGCTGTGGTAAGAGCCGGCAACCGAGAGGATGATCAGGCACTTATGCCCGAACCCGACCCCGACCCCGAGCCCGACCCCGCCCCCGACCCCGCCCCCCCCCCCCCCCCCACCCCCACCCCCCCCCCCCCCCCACCCCCCCCCCCCCCCCCCCCCCCCCCCCCCCC